>JAGAHY010000063.1 GCA_017626815.1 Bacilli bacterium
GCGCACGACGTGCTCTATCGCTCTCTTGGTCTCGATCGTGGCGGGCATTTTCTTTTCCTCGCGCACATTATACGCGAAAGGGCCGGAAGCTTCCACATTTAAGTTACGAAAGTTTCATGTTATTTATTTACAGTTCCTTAGTATTTCCAAAAAAGGAGGGGTTTTGCAAAACTTTGTACACTGTATAGACGAATCATCCCTGCCTCTAAAATATTAATATTTTAAGGAATACAATATAGGAGATACGGGCCTCGAAGCCCTGTGGAAAGGCGGCAATATTATGGAAAACGAAGAATCTTTACTTCCTCTTAGCGAAGAGAAAATCGATGAAACCTCCCCTTACGACCGCCTTAGCGTCTCTTGCGAGATCCTCAATGAGTTTTCCTATCCTTTATATCATGTCGACGCCTTAACCCGCGCGAGCAAGGGGCTTCCTTATACCCCTTGGTCCTTTTTCCAACGCCTGGAAGTCAAAAACCCCTCAGGGGAGACTCTGCCGGGCCTCATGTTGGAATTCTCCTTTGAGTCGGAGGCTTTTGGGGTGGACGACATCGTCTTGCCGCCGCTACCTTCGCCTTCTTCTTCGCTACGCTTGCCTTATTTGAAGGTGAGCCTGTCCAAACTTCCTTCTTTGACCTCGACATTACCTTCCAGTGTTACCATAAAACTCATCCGTACCGATGATGGGCGCGTCCTTTGCACGCTGACGAAGGAATTCAAAATCCTTCCCTTAGGACAATTGACCCGCGATATCAATGACGATCCACGCATTTACGCCAAATATGTCACCCCGCTGGAGCCCCGCGTCAAAGAACTTGCCAACAAGGCGGTCTTATATCATGACGGCACGCCTTTTTTAGCCTACCAAAACAAAGACGCCAACGACATGCTCAAAGAGCTCAAAGCCCTCTATGATGCCTGCCATGACGCGAATATCCTTTATCAGAACCCTCCCGCCGGGGAATCGGTTTTCCAGCGCCTTCGCCTTCCTAGCGAGTGCCTCCGCGACAAAAAGGCGACCTGCATCGACATGACCTTGCTTTTCGCTTCGCTTGTTTTAGAAGTGGGGTATCATCCGATTCTTGTCGTCACCAAAGACCACGCCTTCGTCGGCGTGTTCTTGAAAAACAACGATTCCTTCCAAGGCGGCAAGACCGAAAAGGTCAATGATCTCCATTCTCGGCTTGGAGGCGGCGCGGTTTTCCTCGAGACCACGTTGCTTTGTTCGGGCAGCAGCGCACCCTTCCAAGACGCCTTAAGCCAAGGGAAGGAGCACCTCACTTTATTTGAGGATAAAGACATCGTCGGCATCGACGTGGCCTGGTGTCATCGTTCCACCTATGGCCCGATCCCGAGCCTAGAAGAGGAAGTGGAGCTCGTCAATTACCTCAATGCCAAGGAAATTGAGGACAAAGACCTTTCGCCCCTTCTGGTGGAAGAGCACGACAGAGTCGACACCGGATTCCATTTCGACCGCTTTGAGACGTGGAAAATCAAACTCCTCGACCTCAGCGAGAAAAACCGACTCGTCCGTTTTAACATCGATCCTTCTTCCTGCGTCCGTTTGCTTAGCGCGGATGTCATTCAAAGCCTCCTTGGCCAAGATGAGCTCCGTTTGGTTTTGCCTGACGCCCCAAACGCCGATATCGTGGCCACGTTCATGACCGTCGGCAACGACGCATTCGATGCTTACCTGCAAACTCTTTCCTCCGATCAAATTTTGGCTTTTGGCCTAGAAAGGACCTTGCAGACCTTGCTTAAGAAGGCCAAATCCGCCGAAGAGGAAACCGGTGCCTCGCCGTTATACCTTTGCCTCGGCATGCTTTCTTATACCTCCCCAAAATCGCGGAAAAGAAGCCGCGCGCCTTTCTTGCTTTTGCCCGTTTCCATCAAGAAAACGGGGATGGGGAAAAACTACGTCCTTTCCTATGACTTGGGCGATTTGACGGTCAACGAGACCTTCTTTGAATATTACAAATCGCAGGTGGACCGTGATGCCAATTACGCTTCCCTGTATGGTTTTAATGACCTTTCCCGCTATGGCAATTTGTCCGCCACCTTCAAGTCGATGGGGGACGATATCACCTTAGACGAGAATTTCTTCTTCCTCAGCAACGTCTCCTTCGCCCATCAGGTGATGTGGCTCGACATGGAAAAACGCAAACAAGAACTCTACGATAACCTCATCGTCAAATCCATCGTCGATTCCCGTTCCTATATCCATGAAGAGACGATCGGGGAGGACGTGAACATCGATTTGCTGGAGAATTACCGCGATTTCGCGGCGCCTTTGTATTACGATTCGAGCCAATTGAAAGCTATTTTGGATTGCGGCGATGGCAAATCCTTCATCCTCGACGGCCCGCCGGGGACGGGCAAATCCCAAACCATCGTCAACATGATCGCCAACGCCTTCTACCAAGGCAGGAAAGTGCTTTTCGTCGCCGAGAAAAAAGCCGCTTTGGACGTGGTCGCCGACCGTCTGCAACGCCTTGGCCTAGGCAATTATTGTCTAGAACTTCATAGTTCAAAGGCCACCAAAGGCGATTTCTTCCGGAAACTTGGCAAAGTCATGGAATTCGGGCCGACGAAGAGCCCTGAGGAATACGAGAAGCTCTGCGAGGACCTCACCGCGAGGAAAAACGCCCTCCGCGCGACTTTAGACAAGATGCATGACACCTCGACTTGCCCTTATTCCTTATATGATTCCATCCTCGCCACGCGGGAACTCCAATACCTCAAAGACCACATCATCCCTCTAAGCGAGGAATTCGTCCGCGGCTACGACGAAGAGAAGTCGCGGCGCGTCACCCAGCTATTGGATACCTTCCAAAGTCTAAGCAAAGAGGTTCCGCATTTTGAGACATCGCCACTTCGCGCCCTAGGGAAAAAGCAACTGAGCTTCATCCTCGATAAGCCCGTCCTCCTAGAGGACTTCGCCAAGGCCGATGCTTCTTTCGACACGTTCTTCATGGCCGTCAAAGCCTTCTTCTCCCGCCTTCCCTTTAAGGTGGAGATGAACCTTAAAAACATTGATTCGATGCTGGTTTTATTCCATTATGCCTATGAGGAGAAACTACTCCGCTCGGGCATGGACGCCTTCCTTCGCGGCAGCGCCGACCTCGAGGAGGCCTTGAAGAAAGCAAAACAGTTTAAGGACCATATCGCCTCGCTAGAAAAGCGTATGGACGCCTTGGCTATCCTGGAAAACCTTGATGTCCAATCTTTGGTTTCCTCCTTCCGTAACGCGAATGGCATTTTCAAACGCCACGCCGTCTATAAGAACATCAAGGCGGAACTAACCCCCTATGTTCATGAAAACATCAGCGCCGAATCCTTAGGCAACCTAATGCTCGTCCTCGAGGATTTAAGTCGCCGTTACAAAGAACTCTCTTCCCTCGACGAAACGTTCCATTCCTATACCGGCAAAAATGCCTTCGCCGTCATCAAAGAATACGAGGAAATCCTCGCTTCCTACGAAAAGACCGATGAATATTTGCGGCTAAGCAACGAATTCGCCCGCTCCACCGCGGAATTTTTCGAGGCCACCTTATATTTCCTTTCCTTGGCGAAGACCCAAGATGTCGGCAACAAGATTTCCTATGATTCCTTAAAAGCGGCCCGCGAAGAATTCCAAGCCACCTTGGACCTGCTGCGGCAGAAGTACCTCCTGCGCGAAGAGATTCTGTCCAAAGGCGACTATTTCACCAACCTCAAGTCGCTTCTTGCTTATGCCAAAGACGGTCGTCATTACGAAGAGGTCGTCTCCCTCATCAACGTCAATAAACTCGACGACGGCTTTGCGGAAGAAGGCCTTTCCGCCCTCCGCGACAAAGTCCTTTTCGGGGAGATCGCCAGCGAGGAAATGGCCGATTTACTCAAGCTTAGTCTGTGCGAGGAAAGTCTGCGCATCTATTTCGCGGATGAGGATGTCAATTCCTTCTCTTCGGCCTATTTCAATGACCAAATCGAGGCTTATAAGAAAGCCATCGACGAATATAGCAAGGTCTGCGTGGAGGCGATTTCCGCGAAAATCTCTGCAAAATTCGCCCGAAATGATATGAATTACGCCCCAAGCGGGGCCATCGGCACCTTGCGCAGATTCTGCGCCAATAACGGTAGGGGGCTATCCATCCGCCGCGCTTTAACCGATTATGGCGAGGCGATTTTGGAATACCTCCCTTGCTTCTTGATGTCGCCACTAAGCGCCGCGCAATACCTTTCCGTCGATAGCAAAGACAGTGCCTTTAATAAGTTCGACATCGTCATCTTCGACGAAGCCTCCCAGATCCCGACCCATGAAGCCATCGGCCCCATCGCCAGGGGCAAATCCCTCATCGTCGCCGGCGACCCCAAACAGATGCCGCCTTCGCCATATTTCTCCGCAGGCTTGCAAATCGTCGATGATGATGAAGAGAATGATCTTGGCGCCTTCGCCGACTCGCCTTCGCTTTTAGACGAATGCCTGGCCATCTCTTTGCCGCGCCATCGCCTCAATTACCATTACCGCAGCAAACACGAATCCTTAATCGAGTTCTCCAACGCCAATTTCTACCATGGCGGGCTTTATACCTTCCCTTCCTCCTCCACCAACGAAAGCGAAGTGCGGTTTGAGTTCGTCAAACCTAAGGTGGCGAAAAAGGATTCCTCCCTGAGCAATGAGGAAAAAGAGGCGATCCTGGATATCTTCAAAGACATCTACACTTCGCCAAAGACGAAGATGCGCTCCCTCGGCGTCATCTGTTTCAATATCACCCAAGCCGAGAAAGTCAATGACGCCATCAGCGCCCTTCTTTCCCAAAACCCGCAGCTAAACGAAGCCTATGAGGCCGCCAAAAACAAAACCGGCGAACCTTATTTCGTCAAATCCATCGAGAACGTCCAAGGGGACGAACGCGATATCATCATCCTTTCCATCGGCTTTAGCCTAGGCAAAGACGGGCATCCCGTCATCCGCGGGCCGCTTGTGGCCGGGGACAACAATGGCTCCCGCCGCCTTAATGTTGCCGCCAGTAGGGCGAAAGAAAGGATGTATATCGTCTCCACCATCAAATCCAGCCAGTTCCTTCCCGATTCCGAGATTAAAAACCCCGGCGCCAAATGCCTCAAGAACTTCCTTAAATACGCGGAAGAAAGCGCCAATGGCGCGCTTAAAACCAGACGTTTGCCGCAGTCAAGTTTGCTGACTTACCTCAAGGCGGACTTAGAAAAGCGCGGTTATATCTGCCAAAGCAACGTCGGTAACGGCTGCTTCGCCGTCGACCTTGCCCTCCGCAAGCTGGAGCAAGACCATTATGAACTTGGCATCATTTTTGATGAACGTGGATTATCCTCATCCATCACTTGCCGCGACAAACTCTACGTCCAAGAAAGCGTCCTCAACGCGATGAAATGGAAAATCCTCCGTGTCTATGGGTTGGAGTATTTCAAGATGCCAAAGGCCACATTGGAGAAAATTGATCAGGCTTTTGCGGCGGATTATGTCCAAATCGAGCATCGTCTCGATGTGCAATTGCAGCAGGAAGACGCCTCCGTCCTCGGCGACGCCTATGGGGCGAAGGATTTCAAGTTGCCCGCTATCGTGCCGCTATATTATGATTCCGAATACGGCTTTGACCCGAGCATCGTCGAGATCATCGACGCCTTAATCACCGAAACTTCGCCGATTTCCTATAACCTTATCCGCGCCTATATCGCCTCCTGCGCCGACTTCCATCAGTTCAATCCCGAACGCGAAAAGCGCCTCAAAGCCATCCTCAACCAGCATTTCTACACCCGCCGCAAAGCGGAACAAGGCCAGTATTTCTATTACGCGGATGAAGAGATGAAGGTCTTTGGCTTCCGCAAGGCCGGCATCCGCGAGATCGAGGACATCTGCGATGAGGAAATCGTGTTGGCCATGAACGCCATCCTCGAACGCGACCCCGGCATCACCCAAGATGACCTTTACCACCAATTGATGCTCGCCTTCGCCTTCAAGACGCACGCGCTGACGCGCATCTATAAAGAACGCTTTGACTTAGCCTACCGTTCTTTAAGATAATACCGACTATGGAACGCACATCTTCCCGATTGAAAGCCGGCGCCGCCATGTACAAACAAACGTATATGGCCGTTACCGCCGAGGAAAGCAAGAAACTGATTCCCATCGAATACCCCAATAAGGTCACCAAATCGTTTTTCGTCGGCATCAAAAAGAGCCAAACCAAATGCGATGCCATCATCAAGGAAGTGACTTTTTTCCGGAAAGTCGACGGCTATAAGAACGTCAATAACAAGAAATACCGCATCTATTCCGCCGTCCAGACCAAGGAGAGGGAGATATTGATTCCTTTTTTCGCGACCGGCGCCTTCTTCCGCAGTCTCCCCAATCACCCTAATCCCACGTTGGCCGAGAACGCTTTGGCCATCGTCTCTTGTTTCGATGACCCTTTCCTTTATCCCCTTTACGCGCAGAAGAAATTCTTAGAACTCATCCATGAAGCGCGCATCAAGGAAATCCGCAGCAACGCCGATGAGACGGCCAAAACCGATGCGGCCTTGGTGGAAAAGCTGCAAAGCGAATCCGCCAACAACACCCTCCTCATCCAAGAATACGAAAAGCAGTGGGACGTCTACCTCGAAAAGCAGTTCCGGGACATCGGCAAATTCGTCGATTATGGCTTTTTGCCCCATAAGAGGCTCAAAACCGTCTTAAGCTTTGGCCTATACCGTCCCTCTAACATCGCCAAAGGAAGTAGCCTCAAAGCCTATAAGAAGCAATTGAAGCTCGATGAAATCGATGGCCTCCTTTACCAAGCCATCCTCGACCATCACTGGTATAGCGATGAGCTTTGCCGCCAACGCCACGTCCAAGAACGCAACCTCGCCAAGCAAAAATACGACTTTGACCAAGAGCAGGCCCAATACGCCTTCGACTGTGCCAATCTTGGCGACCGTCTCAAAGACCCTAAGCCCAACGAGGATGTCGCGCCGCCAGAATTCCCTTACGACAAAGCCGAATATGAATTCGAGCTTCCCGAAAACCTCGTCGAGGAACAAGAAGGCATCGATTTCCTTCCCTTTGAGGACCCCAGTTTCTTCCAATACGAGGGGCTTTCGGTCGTCGGCATCGCCCTCATCCAGAACCTCGATGAACGATCTTATTGCATTGGCATCAGTTTCGACCTCGGCCTATCGATGCACAAAATCTTCGATAAAAACGGCTCTTTTGTGGAGCAAGGCCTAAGTTTGCAGCTCCGTAAAGCGGGTGGTTTATCCCATTTCCGCCTCGCGGTGAAGCCTTGCTATAGCAAAGAAGAACTCTACGATTCCTATTGCCGATTGCATAAAGCCTACCATGCGCGGTACATCACCTTATGACGAATATGGACGACGGACTATTGCTCATCGATAAAGAAGAAGGCGTCACCAGCCGTTACGTGGATAATGCCATCCAGCGCCTTTTCCATACCCGCAAAGTCGGGCATTTGGGCACTCTCGACCCCTTTGCCACGGGGCTTTTGATCGTCGCGGTCAACAAAGCCACAAAATACCTCCAATTCCTCCCCGATGAGGAAAAGACGTACCAAGCGCGGCTGATTTTAGGCAAAAAGACGGCTACCGGCGATAAAACTGGCGAGGTCATTGATGAATGCGACGTCCCTAACCTTGACCAGACGCGGATCCAAGACGTCCTTTCTTCCTTCCTTGGGGAATCAACGCAAATCCCCCCGATGACTTCGGCCATCAAAATCGATGGGGTGGCCTTGTATAAATTGGCTCATAAAGGGAAGGAAATCGAGCGTCAGCCGCGGCTGGTTTCCATCCATGAGATTTCCTTACTCCATTATGAAGGCAATATCATCGATTTCCGCGCCAAAGTCTCTAAAGGCACCTATATCCGGACGTTGGGTGAAGATATCGCCTCCGCGCTAGGGACGGTTGGCTATTTGGAGTCCTTACGCCGCCTTGAGGTGGGCAATATCACCCTGGAAGGGGCCAAAAAACTTTCCGAAGTGGATTCTTCCTGCTTCAAAGAGCCTTCGTCCTTTGTCGTTTATCCGCGTATCCACCTTCCTTTCTCTCTAGGCGTCAAGGCCCGTAATGGGGTGAAACTGACCTTAGATAGCGACGCGGAGAAAGTCCTCCTCGAGGACGAACAAGGCGTCATCGCCATCTACGAAAAAGAAGGGCAGGGGCAATATCATTGCCTGCGGGGGTTATGATGGAAACCTTGCGCTTTACGTTATCTTCCCTCCCCGAAAAAGAGGAGAACTTATCCTTGGCTTTAGGCAACTTCGATGGCTGCCACAAGGGCCATCAACGCCTCTTCGTGGAGACAAGTCTGCACGCGAAAGGGGTAGCCGCGGCCTTGTTTTTCTCTTCACCCTTCCAAAAAGGACCCTACTTAAGTAACGTCGAGGATAAGGTCCGTTACGCCTTAGTAAGCCGCCTCGACCGGCTTTACGTCCTCGAAAACGAGGCTTCTTTATTTGAATTGACCCCAGAAGAATTCATCCAGAAAGTCCTGCTTCCCTTAGGCACCAAGCGCGTGGTAGTAGGGGAGGATTTCCGTTTTGGCAAAGGGGGTCTAGGCACGCCAAAGACCTTAGAGGATTATTTCGATGTCGACATCGTCCCTTTGCTTTACCAAGAGGAACGGAAAGTCTCTTCCTCTTCCATCAAGGAATTCTTGTCGTTAGGGCAGGTCGGCAAAGCTCGCGAATACCTCGGCAGGAGCTATGAAATCTCCGGCAAAGTGGTGACGGGTCTCCATAATGGCGAGAAACTTGGCTATCCAACGGCGAATATCGGCCTATCCTTCGATTACCTATTGCCCCGTCCTGGCGTCTACGCGGGTTTCATCTATATCGGGGGCATCGCCCATAAGGCCATGATCAATGTCGGCGATAACCCCACCATCGGCAAACTCGACCACCCCATCGTGGAAGTCCATATCCTCGATTATGACGAGGATTGTTATGGGCGGTTTGTCTATGTCGGTTTCCTCGCCTATATCCGCGAGGAAATCAAATTCGCCTCTTTAGAGGAACTAAAAAAGCAGCTTCGCGTCGACGAAATTAACGTCCGCAAAGCCCTGAGCTAAGCTTTCTTTTCTTCGATTCCTATCCGCGGCGGCTCTTCTTTGGTGAAGGCCTTCACCGCGCTTTTGCCAAGGCACTTCAACACGAACTGGAAGAATTTCTTGTCGCTTTCGTCGAGAATTCGGTACTGGTGGAACAAGGGCCCGATTTGGCCTAAGAAAGACTTGAAGAAGCGGGTGAAGTTGGTGACGTCCATCTTGCCTAAGGCGCGGAAAAGAATATCGGAGAAACGCTTCTTTTCCTCGTCGCTAAGGCCGTTGACCCAGCCATTGAAGGCGCGGTCGACGTATTTGGAGGTCAAGGTGCGTTTTTTCAGGTACACGAAATCGTCGTCCTTGATGACCCAGGAGAAGGGGTTATGCTGCAATACCCCAAAACCCGTAGAACGGATGATGTTCATCTTGGCTTCATCTTCGAAGACGATACCCACGATGGAACATTGGGGAACGTATTTATGATGCTTGGCTAACCGCGCCTTCTTGCCCGCGAAGATATCCTTTTCGTGGAAGCCGGGGCCTTCGAAGGAATAGGCTCCCTCGATGCGTTCGACGGATTTGGCCTTGGCTAAGACGTAAGTCGCGATGTTGCCTCCTTTGGAATGGCCCGCGAGGATGATGGGCTCACGATATTTGGCGTGGACGTGGTTAAAGAACTTCAAGGCCAAAGAATAAGAGGCGATCTCGTCGCTATAGGACATCATGAAATCTTCTTTCCAACCTTCGTAACTAGGGTCGGTGCCTTCATAGGCGATGAGGATGCGACCATCGATGCGGAAGGCCATCGCGGAGAACTGGACCGCTTTCTCGCGGTCCTTGGCGGCTTCGTATTCCAGCAATTCGACATCTTTATAACGGGGGCATCTGGCCATGGAACGGACGAAGATGACGGACTTATCGGGCATGAAGGATTCCTCGAAGGCGTCTTCTTTCTTGTAGTAGGGCAGATAAGCGATTTGGGGTAATGGGAAAGGCAGCGTCAGCGGCGCGTAGTCCCCATAGGTGAACCAAGCGAAAGCCAGGATGTCGAGGACCCCAAGAGGCAACTCATCGAAACCTCTTTTTTGCTTTTGAATGTAGCCCATTAGTTCCATACACCCATATTGTATGCCCGCGTGAAAATAAGGACAACGAAAGCCAAGCAAAAAAGGGAAAAGTGCCCTAGAAAATCCAAAATATTGCCTTTTTGCTGGCGATTATTGGAAATTTGCAGACCTTTTGCAAAAAAAGAAAACCGTCGCTATCCTTAGCGGGTGACGACGGTCAGTGAACTCTTTATTGGTTGGCTTCCGCTTCCTTGAGAGCCTTTTGTTTGGCTTCCCATTTCTTGCGGTCCGGAGTGGAGAGGATGCGCTTCCTCATGCGGAAGGCGCTGGGGGTGACCTCCACGAGCTCATCGGAATTGATGTAGTCCAGGCACGCCTCGAGGGTCATCTTCCTGGGGGACTTCAAGACGACGGTCTGGTCTTTGTTGGAGGAGCGGACGTTGGTTTGCGGCTTGACGGCGGTGACGTTGACGGCGAGGTCGCTGGGGTAGCGGTGCTCACCGACGATCATGCCCTCATAGCAGACGGTGCCCGGGGTGATGAACATCGTGCCATGGTCCTCAATCTTCTCGATGGAATAGGGGGTCGCGGGTCCTTTGTCGGTGGAGACGAGGACGCCGATGGGACGCTCGCCAACGCTATGGCCATACACCGGGCGATATTCGCGGAAGGTGTGGTTGATGATGCCATAGCCCTTGGTCAAGGTGAGGAAGTTGTTGACGAAGCCGAGCAAACCACAGCTAGGAATGACGTAGGTCAGCCGGGTTTGGCCGTTGCTCTCTAGCATGTCGATCATGGACGCGCCGCGGGTGCCGAGGGTCTCCATGATGTCGCCGACGAATTCGCTTGGGACGTCGATTTGGAGGTCTTCGTACGGTTCACATTTGACGCCATCGATTTCCTTGACGATGACGTGGGGCTTGGAGACTTCGAGTTCGTATCCTTCCCTGCGGAGGGTCTCGATTAAGACGCCAAGATGAAGCTCGCCACGGCCGGATACCGTCCAACTTTCGGTGTTGGGGATGCGGCTATAGCGGAGGGAGACGTCGCGCTGGACTTCCTGATAAAGGCGGTCTTCGATGACCCTGGCGGTCACGAATTTTCCTTCCTGTCCGCGAAGGGGGCTCGAATTGGTGCCGAATTCCATCTGCAAGGTCGGTTCGTCGACGCGAAGCGGGGGCAAGGGATCGTTATGGCCTTGGGCGCAGAAGGTCTCGCCGACGTTGGTGTCTTCGTTGCCGGCGATGGCGCAGATGTCACCGCATTCGACGGAATCGACTTCCACGCGGCGCAAGCCCATGAACGTATAGAGCTTCATGACCTTGAAATCTTTGGTGGTGCCATCGACGTGGACGGCGGTGAGGGTGTCGCCGACGTGGGCGGAGCCACCGCGGATGGTGCCGATGCCGATGCGTCCGACGAAGCCGTTATAGTCAAGCAACGCGGGCTGGAAGCGGAAAGGGGCGCTAGGATCGCAAACCGGTTCGGGGATTTCCTTTAAGATCGTCTCGAAGACCGGCTCCATGCCTTTGGCTTGGGTGGAGGGGTCGGAGGAGAGGGAGGAGGTGCCGTTTAAGGCGCTGGTATAGACGACGGGGAAATCCAACATATCTTCCGGCGCGCCAAGCTGGATGAAGAGGTCGAGGACTTCGTCGACGGCTTTGTCCGGGTCGGCGTTAGGACGGTCGACTTTATTGATGACGACGATCGGTTTGATATGGTTCTCGAGGGCGTTTTTCAGGACGAAACGGGTCTGCGGCATCGTGCCTTCGAAGGCGTCGACGAGCAATAAACAGCCGTCCACCATGTGCATGATGCGCTCGACCTCGCCGCCGAAGTCGGCGTGCCCCGGGGTGTCGACGATGTTGATTTTGGTGTCTTTGTAGACGATGGAAGTCGTCTTGGCCAAAATCGTGATGCCGCGTTCTCTTTCTTGGGGATTGGAATCCATCACGCGGTCTTGGACTTCCTCGTTTTCGCGGAACGTGCCGGAAGAGGAGAGCAGGGAATTGACGAGAGTGGTTTTGCCATGGTCGACGTGGGCGATGATGGCGATGTTGCGCATTTTCATGGTGAGTACCTCCGAAAACCGCGCGTATTTTACCCTACGTATGCGCGCCGGTGAAGAATTTCTTTTATGTAACCCCTTGCAAAGCCTTTATCTTGGCCTAGAAAACCGCTACACTAGCGCTCATGAAAGGTTTCGAACTCGGTCGTCACGTCAGCGTCAAACAACTATTATTGGGCGCCGCGCCTTCGGTATTGATGATGATCTCCATCTCCGTCTATGGCGTGTTCGACGGCTTTTTCGTCTCCAATTTCGCGGGCAAGACGCCTTTCGCCGCCTTGAATCTCATCTATCCCGTGATCATGATTTTGGGCTCGCTGGGGTTTATGATGGGAAGTGGCGGCAGCGCCTTGGTGGCGAAATGTCTTGGCGAAGGCAAACAAGAAGAGGCCAACCAGCAATTCTTTAACGCCGTCGCCGGGGCCATCGTCCTCGGGGTTGTCTCTAGTTTGGCGACTTATTTTGCCTTGCCCTCGTTGGCGATAGGCTTAGGGGCGGATGAGGCGATGCTCGAAGATTGCGTCAACTATGGCCGCATCATGGTCCTCGGGGTCACCGCCTTCAACCTCCAAAACCTGTTCCAGAACTTCATGGTCACATCCGGGAAGGGGAGGCTCGGCTTCCGCGTCACCTTACTTGCCGGAATCGTCAATATAGCCTTCGACGCCATCTTTATCGTCGGCTGCCGCATGGGGGTCGTCGGGGCGGCGATCGGGACGGTGCTCGGACAGGTCGTCGGCGCGGTCATACCGATCATTTACTTTTCGCGAAGGAATTCCTCTTCCTTGCGTCTAGCGCCCTGCAAACCGATGTGGGGCGCGCTAGGTAAGATGGTGGGGAATGGCATGAGCGAATTCGTCAATACCATCAGCGCCTCCGGCGTCTCTTTGGTCCTCAATGCTTCCTTGATGCAATACTTTGGGGAAGACGGGGTAGGGGCCTATGGCATCATCTGCTATGTTTGGCTGGTGTTCGCGGCCGTCTTCATCGGCTATAACGTCACCATCGCCCCGCGCGTCTCCTATTGCCTTGGGGCGAAGGATTACCGCGAGCTGCGTAGTCTCTATGTCAAAAGCTTATGGATTCTATTGGCATTCGGCTTATTGCAATTCGCCTTGGCCGAAGCTCTTGCGGTACCTTTAAGCCACGCCTTTGGCGGATATGACGAATCGTTGCTGCAACTGACCATCCGCGCCTCCTTGATCTACGGGCTGACGTATCTTTTCTTAGGCGTAAATATGTTTGGCAGCGCCTTCTTCACCGCCCTCAATAACGGGGTGGTTTCGTTATTGCTTTCGTTTTTTCGCTTGGCGGTGCTTGAAATTGGCTCGGTGGCCATCTTGCCCCGGGTTTTTGGCGGCGAGGCCATCTGGTACGCGGTCCCGCTGGCGGAGGCGCTAGGGCTAGTGATGGTCGTGGCAGTGATGCAGTCTTTTTCCAAAAAATATGGCTACGACAAAAACTTTTCCCTCGTCAAGCATTAACGTAGCCCCATAAATCGGGTATGATGTGCGCCATGAGAACCAAGAAACCCATCGACCAGGACATCGAGAACATGTCCGCTTTGACCAAGACGCAGCGCGAGATGTCCTGCAAAGAAGCCTATGAGCGTCTGAAAGAATATTTCCTCGCCCATGGCAAGAAGGAGAAAGACGCCTTCGCTTTCGTCAAAGACCTTTTCCGCCTTTGCGTCAGCGCCGACCGCGGCGTCCATGACGAGGAATTCGCCTTATACCGCGATATTTTCGACCCCGCCATGACCGAGAAGGCTTTCTTCAAGTTCACCAAATACGGAGGCGACCCCGATTTCGTCGATCGGATGGACGATTTCGTCGATTCGCTGGAGGAATCCGCCAAAAAAGACGTCTGCCACATCGCCTTGTGCATCCTTTGCTCCGATGGGCTGCCTAGCCGTGGCGAATATAATTTGCTCGTCCGCCTTTATGAGGATTAGATCATGAAAAAAACGTTGTTGTCTTTGATTGCCTTGGCGCTAATTTCCTGTGGGGGCAGTGGGGAATCCCTATCCCGACAATCACTTCCTAGCTCCAGCGAGGAGTCTTCCCTTCCCTCAGCGGGTGAAACTACCCTAGAATCCAGCGTCCCATTCGCTTGGCCCAAAGTCACCGAACTCCCGGAAAGCGAATACAAAACCGCCTTCTTCCCCAATTATTTCAAACGCTTGCAGGCCTATGCTTCCTATAAAGCGGTCACCGAAGGCAAAACGGCCTCGACCGTCGACCAAAGCATCGCCGTCACCGTCCTCAAAAGCGGTGAATATGGCTACATGAAGAACCAATCCGACAGTTTCTTCGTCCATACGAGCCACGAGGCCTATTACCATGGTCAGCAAACCTATTGCCGCGACAAAGACGCCGCCTTTGCTTTGATGGGCCTTGAAACCTACCTCAATACCTACGGCACATACCCCTTCGAGAATTCCGTGGAAGGCTATGATGTCCTCGGGGAGGGGTTAGTTTCCATCGAAAAAGCGGAAGTGGCGCAAGGCCACGGCTTCAAAATCACCCTCGACCCCAAGAAAGCGACCACCAACGTGCGCATCCAAATGAAGCGCTTCGGCGGACTTGACGAATATCCTTCCTTCAGTTCCATCGTCATCACCATGTCGGTGCAGGACGACTACACGCCCATCAAAGTGTCCGTGGACGCGCAATATAAAGCCAAGATGCTCTTCGAGGCCGATTGCCACCAAACCTATGACGTCACCTATTCCGACTTCGGCCAGAATCTGGAGATCCCTGGCCTAGAAGACGCCAAAAAAGTCGAAGGTTTTTAATCTTAACGATACGTAACCTAGGCCCTTTGCGGGGCCTTTTTTGACGACCTCAAGCCCAAATTACGAAACAAATGTTCTTATTCGCGATGTTTATGCGAAGAATCTCAATAAAAACCACGCGTGTGCGATATAATGTCTAGCATGAACGCGAAAAGTCGAAAACTTCACCTTAGCGCGCCCATTGTTTTCTTGCTGGTCTTGATTCCTTTTATCATCGTCTTGACCGCCGGTTTAGGGACGACATTGGCCGTCCAGTCCATCAATAGCCAAAAGGCCATGGTCTCCGACAAAACCATCGAGATGGCGACCACCGCCGCCGAGCTCATCCGCCCTTACCGCGATGAAGTCGGCAGCATCCAAGAAGGGGATGAAGACACCCCAGCCTACCATCATGTCTATGACATCCTCGCCGCCTTCCGCATCGCTAACGCGGGCACTTCCGGCGAACTTGCCTTTATTTATGCCTGCCGCGAACGCGCCGACGGCACCTTCGAATTCACCATCGATCCCTCACCAGACCCCGCCGAATTCGGCGAGGACCTCGAGGAAACCTATGCCCTCCGACAGGCCTCTTTGGGCACGGCCGCCTTCGATAGCGCCCCCTATACCGACCGTTGGGGCACCTTCTATAGCGCCTATGCCCCCGTGTTTGATTCCAACAACAAAGTGGTGACGATCATCGGCATCGACGTATGGGCCAACTGGTTTGATAACGCGATTTGGTCCAACTCCCGTTCGATCATCATCGTCACCGCCATCGCCGTCGTCTCGGGCGCGGTCATCGCGGCGGTGCTGTTTGGCCGACTAAGCCGCCGCCTGCGCTTGCTTTTATCCGAATTCACCGACCTCGAAGACGATGTTCGCCTACTCACCGCCGACTTGAAAAAGTCCGAAGCCACCGAGGTTTCCGTCCCTGATGACGGAGATGAAGTGGTGGCCCTTCGCATGAAGATCCGGGCCGCGCAGAAAGAGCTTCATGACTACATCGAATACACCAAGCACGCCGCCTATGTCGATCCCCTCGCCAACGTCGGCAGCCGCGTTTCTTATACCGAGCGCATCGAAACCCTCGATGGCAGCACATTCTTCGGCGTCCTCGTCGTTGACATCAACGACTTGAAGCACATCAACGACACTTATGGCCATGATAAAGGCGACGCCGCCATCGTCGGCATCGCGGATGTCTTGAAGACGCAGTTCCCGGAGAAAGATATCTTCCGCATCGGTGGCGATGAATTGGTTGTCTTGATCTTCGAAAGTGCCGAGCAAGTTAAGCCTCGCTTGGTTTCCTTGACCGAGGCTTTGGCCGCCTTTAACCAGAATTCCGGAGTGCCTTTCGCCGTCTCCGCCTCCAAAGGAATCGCCTTCTTCCAAGAGGACGACCGCGGTTATCCTGACGTCTTCCGCCGCGCCGACGCCGCGATGTATGTGGAGAAAAACGAATATCACCGCACCCATAAGCCGTTTGAACGGTAAGCCTCGCATTTCTCGGATAAAACCCAAAAATAGGCCGCTTTTGCGGGCCATTTTTTGATTTTCGGATCAGCGGTAGTGGCGCCATTTCCAACGATAAAGGCGAACCTTTATCTTGCCCTTTTCTTTAAAAAGAAAGAAAAACGTTGCATTCCCCATCCAATTCCGTATGATTACACCTGCGGCTAGACGAAGTCGGCATGTAACTCCTGCATCCGGCCTTGCCTCAGCTAAGTATTCACGAAAGGAGAAAACACCATGGCTTTGTCCAAAGAAACGACCGCCAACATCGTCAAGAAGTTCGGCAAAAACGACAAGGACACCGGCTCCACCGAAGTCCAAGTCGCCCTTCTCACCGAAAGGATCAAAGACCTCACCGCCCACCTCAAAGCGAACCAGCAAGACGCGGGTGCCCGTAGGTCCCTCCTCATCCTCGTCGGCAAGAGGCGTTCCTTGCTCGCTTACCTCAGCTCCACCAATCCTGAGGGCTATTCCGAGCTCATCAAGAAACTCGGCATCCGTAAGTAATCGGGCGTCAACAAGACAAGCCACCTTCGGGTGGTTTTCTTTTTGCCCGATATCCTGTCTTCGCCCATTCCAGATCTCATTGACGCAGTGAAACAAGGAACTTTTGACTTTTTTCGACTTTTTTTGTCAAATTCGCCCCTTTCCGGCATATAGGTTAAGTGAAAGGAGCCATTATGGACGGACCGAAAATGACATTGAAAGAAGAGGCTGTCGCCGCTGCGCATAAAAAACTTTGTCTCGCCGACGACGCGGCCATGACCGTGGTTCTTCAGAACAATCCGCGCCTAGCCAAGGCGATTCTTGTGCCGATCCTTGGTAGAAGCGACTTTGCCGTCGTCAAGGTGCAGACCCAAAAACACGTCGAGGGCTTCGATGGCCATAGCGTGAGGTTCGACTGCCTCATCCGCTTCCAAGACGGCACGCTCTGCGACCTCGAGATACAGAAAAGCGGGGGCGGGATGAACGCCGAGCGCGTTCAGACATACCAGGATGCCCTGGGCAGCCTCGCCCTGAGGAAGAGGGAAGACTACACTAAGCGCAAAAGGACGGTCCTCGTCGTCATCAATGACGGGGACCTGCTCGAGGCGGGCCTGCCGCTTTATGAGATTAGGCCCATGGTATTGCAGACGGGCAAGCCGTTCCACGACAAAAGCGTCATCTACATCGCGAACCTGCGGGACAAGGACCCCACGACGGAGCTCGGCAGGCTTATGGCGGATTTGGAGTGCACGGAACCCGACAAAATGCAAATTGCACCTCTCCGGGAGGGACTGGAGATGATACAATCGGAGGCAGGAGAAGAAATGATGGAAAGGGAAATGGAGAATCTCTACGAGAGGATCATGGCGGAAGGCCGCAGATTGGGCTTTGAGACCGGCCACAAAAAAGGTCAGAAGGAAGGCCGTTTAAAAGGCCAAAAGGAAGGCGGCTCTGAAATGCTCATCAAGCTCGTCCGCAGCGGCAAAATCACCGTCGAAGACGCGGCGGATGAACTCGGCATAAGCGTCGAGGACTTCGAAAGAATGATGAAGGCCAAAGCCTAGACAAACCTCATCTTTTGACGCGCCCTTTTGGGTGTGTTTTTTATTTGACTAGGAAATTGTATTTGACCTCCCCCGTAAGAAAACCGGCCTCCCTGGGCCGGCTTGGGGCTCCCGCATTCTTCTAGACGGAACTGTTCCATAAAACTGAAAAAGGTAAATACCGGATGTCGATGCTTATTCCTTGCTGATGCGAAATAGCCCGTTTTCCTCTGTTCACCATCGCCGTTACGCTGAGGGCTCGTCTAATTCGAAAAGCGATCCTTGGACGTAGCCGGTTTCGATGTCGGGGATGGCTTTGACCACGCATTCGAATAAGGCGATGATCAGCTGATAATCTTTCACTTGGCTGTTAGCAATGCGGATGAGTTTGACCCCATAGTTGGCGCAGATATTCTCCTTGAGGCGGTCGTTTTTGGCGCTTTGCTTGGACCCGATATGCTCGCCGCCGTCGATTTCAAAGGCGACGATGGTGCGGTAACGCCGTTTGACCATCCCTTCCGAAACTTGGATGATGACGTCGAATTCCTTTTTGCCGGTGAGTTGGAGGTCCGCCATCGCCAAATTGGGGATGGCCTTCTTCATGGGGACGTTGCGTTCCACGCGCATGCGCTGTTTCCTTTTATTGAAATAAGGCGCGATGGTCTCGAAGAATTCTTTCTCGGACTCGGAATCGTTGGAATAATTGGAGAAGGAGCGGTCGGTGATCGCGGGAACGATGGACTCTCCATTGGAATAGACATAGTCGGAAAGGGATTTGATGTCGTTATTTTCTTTGCCGCTAAGAAGGTTGATGGCCTCTTTGTCCCCAACGAAGACGAAACGTTCCTTCGCCCTAGTCACGGCGACATTGATGAGCTCGTGGTTGTTCTTAATCCAATCCATGGTCTTGCTGCCGGTGCGTGGGGACAATGCGGCGGAGAGAATAATAGTCGATTTCTCCGAGCCTTGGAGCATGTGGACGGTGCCCGCTTTGACCCCTTCGATTCCTTTGGCGCGAAGTAAGTCGTTGATGAGGTTGGCCTGGTTGACGAAAGGCGTGATGATGCCGACGTCCTCATAATGGTTCTTGGCGATGAGATTGACGATTCCCTCCGCTTCCTCGATGGAGGAATTGCGCTTGGTTTGGTGACGGATGTTCTTAACGTCGCAGTACACCAGTTTGCCTGGCGTGGCGTTTTCTAACTTCAATTGCCCTTGGTAGAAGCGGTCGTTGGAGAAACCGGCGATCTTTTTGCCGCACCGATAATGGTAGGAAAGCAAGATGGACTTGGAATTCTCGTCTTTGCGCTGCATGGCCGAGAGAATGGAGTTGCTCATGTAGTCATAATCATCGCTGACCGCGTATTTGCCGCGGAGGCGTTCGTTGACCGCCGGCTCGATGACGGTGACGGGCTGAAGCTGGTTGACATCGCCGACAAGAAGCAAGGCTTTGGCGCGGATGACGGGGGTGAGGGAGGTGGCGACGTTACATTGTCCCGCCTCATCCATGATGCAGAGATCGAAGTGGGGCTTGGGGGTGGCTAAGCGGTCGCTAGAAAGGTTCGTGGTGGCGATTAACGGGTAAATTTCTAAGAATTTACGCAGGTTTTCGGGGTCTTTGAGATAACGGTTTAAGCGCGAGGAAGCTTCGGCGAGGTCCTTGGTGAGGATGATGGAACGTAACTCTTCGTTGACCGGGGAGAGCAATTTCTTCAGGCAGAGGACGCCCGAATAGAACATGTAATTATGGAAAGAGTCGCTGTCTTTGGCGGAGATGACGTAATTCCCGATCATCTCGTTGCGGATTTTGGGAATGGCGGATAAGCGGGCGGACAAGATGGCCTTCTGCTTTTGGATTTCCTTGGCCATGGCGTCGTTTTTGGCGAGGGTTTCGATTTTGCTGAGCTTATCGAGGCGTTCTTTGACGTCGATGCGCTGCTCAAATTGAACCAAAAGGTCGCGAAGCTCGGAAAAACTCGATAGCGCGCCTTCTTTGCTGCGAAGCGTGGAGACTTCGTTGGCCTTAAGTTTTTCGTAGTCTTCGGCGCGGGAAAGATCCTCGCGGAGGGTGAGGATGGCTTTGATGGTCTCTTGGCTGTTCCCCAACCGCAAAAAGGGGAGGCGGACGCTGACTGGCTTGCCTTGGTAGGTCCTGGAAAAGGTGGATCGCATCATTCTGGCGGCGATATCGTCGATGGGGTGGTTGTTATTGGAGCAGATCAGGACCTTTTTGGCGTTAGCGTAGGCGGAGAGGAGGACATTGAAAATGGTCTCCGTCTTGCCAGTCCCCGGCGGCCCTTGGACGTAGGTGACGGGGCTTACCATGGCGTTATAGACGACGCGCATTTGGTCGATGTTGACTTTGCTTTTGTCAAAGACGACGACGCTGGCGTCTTTTTTAGGGCTGGCGATGGCGCGGTTGCGACCGAAGAAAGCCTTGATGGGCGTCTGCAGTTTCCCTTCTTTTTCTAATTCGGCGATGGATTCGAACGTGGCGTCGACGTTATTGGAGAGCGCGCGTTCGATGAGGAAGATACTTGGCCTGGTGTTGACCATTTCGCCATGGCTGAAATTCTCCTCGATCATGCGGATGAGGGCTTGCTTGGCTTCGTCGCTGCCGTTATAAGAGACGCAGAATTCCCTTTGGTCCATCTCCAAATACGACGACAGCGAGACTTTCTTGTCCTCGATGAGGAAAGAGGGGTTGATGGAGACGTCTTTCTCCACGCTTAGGGCTTTGGTGGCGAAGTTGAGGTTCAACTTATAGTAGGCGACCACATATTGCTTGCCGTTGATGTCGATGGAGAACGAATTGATGGCCATGTCCACGTAGCGGTAGTGGAATTCGGCTTCCGCCCTGGAACGTTTGAATAGGCGTTCCAAAATCAGCTCGAAATCCTCGTCCGACAAGGTGATGGAGCGGTTCTTTTTGAGCTCGCGGATGTCGATCCCATCGAGCATCAACGTGTCTTTGATGTAGGGGTCGTTATCCATTTTGTAGCAATCGGAAAGATAGCCGAGGATATTGTTGTCGAAGGCTTCGGCTTCGAGGTAACTAAGCAACGCCTCATCTTTTTCGATGCGGCGAAGAAGCGAAGCGTCGCTAAGGTAAAAGCTTTGCTCGATGACCCTCGCGGAGAGGATGCCTTCGATGCGGATTTGGATGTCGCGGTCTTTTTTGAGGATGTGCTGTTTCTTGAAGCAATTGAAAATGTCGCAGGATATCCGCCCGGACTTGATATCGATGTCCTTGATGCCGATGAAATAATCCGTGCGTTCTTGCTTTTGGTTGACGTAGTCGATGTCCAACCATTTGTTTTCGTTGACAGCGCGGTATATAGCCTGCTTGACGCTGAGCTTCATGCCCTAATGATATAGCAAATGATGCTTCTTGACGAAAGAATTAGGCTAGATGGGCCTTTTCTCCAGCCTTCATCCGCGATTTCAAGGTAAATCGAAGAACGCTTTCGGGTCCGATGGCGGGAAAACGTCGTGACCTCACCCTGGCAGGAGACTTACTTTGACAAAAAATAAGACCTAGGTTTAACGTTCTCCAATCGGCGCGGGGGTTTGCATTTCCACCATATAGGCATGGGGATTCAGGCAAAGCGAAACACATTCTTGATTTAAGGCTTCTTCTTTCACCCTTAAGGGTGTAAGATATCGCCGTTGTGAATTAAGAAAGAGAGTAACAATGAAGAAAGTGTTTGAAACCGAATTCGCCGGACGCCACCTCAGCGTCGAGTTTGGCGAAATCGCAAAACAGGCCGACGGCTCGGCCTTCGTCCGTTTCGGTGACACGGTGGTACTTGGTACCGTCTGCTGCGCCGACGAACCCAAAGAGGGTGATTTCTTCCCCCTCACCGTCAACTATGAAGAAAAATCCTACGCGGTTGGCAAAATCCCCGGCTCCTTCCTTCGCAGGGAAGGACGTGCAGGGGAGCACGCGACCTTAAGCGCCCGCCTCATCGACCGCCCGATCCGCCCGCTTTTCGCGGAAGGCTTCCGCAACGAAGTCCAAATCGTGGCCACCGTCATGTCCGTCGACCGCGACAATACCCCGGAGATGACCGGCATGCTCGCCGCCTCCTTGGCCCTTTGCACCTCCGACATCCCCTTTGACGGACCTGTCGCCGGCGTCTATGTCGGACGCGTGGATGGCAAGCTCATCATCGATCCTTCCGAGGAAGAGCGCGAGAAATCCGACATCGACCTCGCCGTCGCCGGCACCAGCGACGCCATCATGATGGTCGAAGCCGGCGCCGCCCAAGTCCCCGAAGAGGAGATGCTCGACGCCATCATGTTCGGCCACGAGGCCATCAAGGAACTCTGCGCCTTCCAAAAGAAAATCATCGATGAAATCGGCAAACCCAAGCGTGAGATCAGCCTCTATGCGCCCGATCCCGCCATCAAAGCCGACATCGAAGGCCGCATTGGCGAGCGTCTGGTCAAGGCCATCTCCATCTTCGACAAGCTCGAAAGGCAGCATGCCATCGACGCCCTCAAGAAAGAGATCACCGACGACTATGAGAAGCGCGAATACGAAGATGAGCACGACTACAAGATGTCCATGCTCATGGTCAACGACATCCTCGAAGGCATGGTCGCCGCGGAAGTCCGCCGCCTCATCACCGACGAGAAGATCCGCCCCGACGGCCGCAAAGTCGACGAAATCCGTCCGTTGGACTGCCAAGTCGACCTCCTTCCCCGCGCCCACGGTTCGGCTATGTTCACCCGTGGTCAGACCCAAGTCATCGGCACCACGACCTTAGGGCCTTTAAGCGACAAGCAACTCATCGATAACCTCACCGGCGAGACCGAGCGCCGCTTCATGCACCATTACAATTTCCCACCCTATTCCGTTGGCGAAATCGGCCGCATGGGCGCCCCTGGCCGCCGCGAAATCGGACACGGCAAACTCGGCGAGCGCGCCCTTAGCTATGTCCTCCCCTCCGAAGAGGAATTCCCGTACACCATCCGCTGCGTCGCCGACGTCGTCGAATCCAACGGCTCTTCCTCCCAGGCTTCCATCTGCGCCAACTGCATGTCCCTCATGTCCGCCGGCGTCCCCATCAAGGGCATCGTCTCCGGCATCGCCATGGGCCTCATCAGCTCCGGCCCGTTAGATGGCAACCATCCCTATACCATCCTCACCGATATCCAAGGCCTCGAAGACCACTTCGGTGACATGGACTTCAAATGCGCCGGCACCGAGAAGGGCCTCACCGCCCTCCAGATGGATATCAAGATCCACGGCGTCACCCGCGAAGTCCTCGCCGAGGCCCTCGCCCAAGCCAACAAAGCCCGCGCCGAAATCCGCGAAGCCATCAAGGCCTGCATCCCTGAGCCGCGCAAGGAAGTCTCCAAATACGCGCCTAAGATGATCACCTTCAAGATTGACCCCGCGAAGATCCGCGAAGTCATCGGCAAAGGCGGCGAGACCATCCAAGGCATGATCCGCGCCTGCGACAACGCCACCATCGACGTCGAAGATGACGGTACCGTCACCATCTACCACCATAACCAAGAGATGATCGCCAAGGCCAAAGCGATGATCGACGAGATCACCAAAGAAGCCCAAATCGGCGAAATCTACGAGGGTCAAGTCACCCGCGTCGAGGATTATGGCGCCTTCGTCAACCTCTTCGGCGAATGCGACGGCCTCTGCCACGTCTCCAGACTCAAATGGGACTATGTCGATAACGCCAACGACATCGTCAAAGTCGGCGATACCCTCAAAGTCGTGGTCATCGGCATTGAGATGGGCAAAGTCAAAGTCTCCCACCGCGAATTCGAAGAGAAGCCCGAAGGCTTCGTCGAGCGTCCCGAACGCCCCGAAAAGCCCCGTGGCGGCAAGCCTCATGGCGGCCATAACGACCACCGTGGCGGCGGAGACCGCAAAGGCGGTAACCGCGGCGGCGATCGCGGCGGACGTCGTTAATCCCAATTCAATTATGAAGCCTAGGTAAGCTCGTTCTTGCCTAGGCTTTTCATACTCTTGATAAGCAGTAAAAATTCCTTTACTATCTTTACAAAGGAGAAAAACATGATTGAAACAACAACGATTTCATCGAAAGGACAGGTTACTATTCCTGCTTCTTTTCGGGATAAATTAGGTTTATCCGCAGGCTCAAAAGTCGCGTTTATTGATGGTGAAGACGGGAATGTTTACGTCATGAATGCGTCTATTCTTTCCTTGAAACGGCTTCAAGACATCTTTCAAAAGGTGGCTGATGAAAAGCCTTTTGAGAATGAAGAGCAAGCCATGGCGTTTGCTATCGATACGAGAAAGGGGCGCAAATAAGCTTCATGCGTGTCTTATTCGATACCAATGTATTGTTTTCTGCGCTAGTTTTCCCTTCCGGCCTTTGCCATAAAGCGCTTTCGACGGCTATTCTTCTCGGCGACGAAATCGTTATCCCTGACTACGTTAAGGAAGAACTGGTCGAAACCATTGAACGGAAGTTCCCGAATAAGATACCCGATATTTTGCCTTTTTTAGAAACGATTAGCCATGTCTCGTTTTCGTCGAAAACGGTTTTTACCGAAAGGAATGCCTAAACTAAGAGATGAGAAAGATCAGCCGGTGCTCGCTGCCGCGATCATGACAGGCTGCGATTTCATTCTTACTGGCGATCGCGATTTTCTTGAATCGGGGATAAGCCGCCCACAACCAATTCACCCAAAAGATTATCTTGAGATTCTCTTGTTACGGTTCTAGGGAAAGAATTCAAGACTCGACAGCCGCGTCAAGAAAAGCCGCGCCAATTCCGGCGCGGCAAGTCGATGGGGGCAGCGTTAGATCTTTAAATCCCTGAGGATGTTCCTTAAGGTATCGTCCTCGAGAAGCTTAGCGATGTCCGCCTCGTTATCGATGACGTAGTTTTTGAGGTGGTGGTGGAGGGCGTAATAGAGGTCGTTCTCGAATTCGCCGTTTTTGACGTAATCCCCATCTTCATAGCCTTCGCATTCCTCTTGCAGCAAGGCGATGACGAAACGCCGGAAGTAGGCTAGCAGCGCCTTCTCGATCCAGACGTCCATCTCCTTCGCGAAACCTTCCTTCTTTAATAAGGATATATATAGGGGGAGGCCGTCCTTCGCGTCATGGTGAAGGTCGGCGAAGGCGTAGTCGAAAGGATTCAGGGGCTGATGCTTTAAGGCATCGTCGATGCGGATGATGGTGACTTTCTCCGGATGGGGGAATAAGGGCAAAAAAGTGGACATAAACAAATCGATGACTTCCTGATCGCGTTCAAGGACGGTGACGGAGTTGACCTCCTCCTTATTCGCGGCCATGAACGTGAAGTAGCCCATGCCCAAGCCTAAAGTCACGACGTTGCCATGGGCTTTCTCAATGGGCCCCGCCATGGTATTGATCTCGTGGGGGATGAGGGACATGTAGACCGTGTCGCCTTTGCTTAAGGCGGGGAAGGGGAATTTCTCCTTGAAGAAGCCCACCGGGGAATAGGAGTTCTTCGCCGCGTCAAGGATGGGGCGCACCTCGTCATAGACGAAAAGTTCATAAGGTTCATAGGACTTCATCTCCAAGGTCCAATCGCCGATTTTCTTGTTCTTGAATGTTTCCTTGCATATGGCCTTGTAGTAGGGGTCATCACGATAATCCTGGACCCAAAGGCATTTGATTTCGTCAAAGCCATAGCCGACTTGCACCTCGGCGAAGGCTTCCTTTTCCTCTTGGCTAAGCAAGGGGATGACGGCTTTGCGGAAGGACAAACTAGGTTCCATGCCTTTCTCGATGAAAAGCTTGGCTTCCGCGCGCTTTTCCTTGGTGAGCTGGAAGAAATGGGTGTTGAGAATATAATCGGCGTTTTCGCCGCTTTCCTCTTCGAAGAAGACTTCGTCGAGGAGCTCCATATTGACGTTGAGTTTCATGGGTGAGAACCTCCTTGCCTTAAAGGTAGCATAAACGGAAGGCGAAATGTTGCTTTTTGGGAAAACTTTCGTAAAAAACCCGTGCCTTTTCGCGGCCCTCAAGAAAAACCTCTTTTCTTTAAGAAATAATCCCTCTCATCGCTTTATAAACCTCAGCCAGAAGACTATAATTGAGCCACATATGGAAGACATCATCATTATTGGTGGGGGAGCCGTCGGCGCTTTTATCGCCCGAAATCTCTCCCGTTACGACTGCGACGTCCTCGTAATCGAAAAAGAAAACGACGTCGGCGATGCGACTTCAATGGCCAATAGCGCCATCGTCCATAGCGGGTATGATCCCGTCCCAGGCACCAAGAAGGCCCGTTTTAATGTCGAAGGGAACCGCATGTTCCCTCTCCTTTCCGAGGAACTTGACGTCGAATTCGAGCCCTGTGGCTCTTTGACGTTGGCCACGGAGGAAAGCCAGTTGCCCATGCTTGAGGAACTATATAAGCGCGGGCAGGAAAACGGCGTCCCCGTGGAAATCCTCACCCCCGAGCAAGTCTTGGCCTTGGAGCCGAACGTCACCAAGGACGTCAAAGGGGCGCTTCGTTGCCCAACCGCGGGCATCATCAACCCCTTCACTTTAGTGGCCCATGCTTTTGAAAACGCCATCGATAACGGCGTGAAACTCCATTTAGGAGAAGAAGTGAAGGACATCCATAACCTTGGCGACCGCTTTGAGGTCATCACCTCCAAAGGCGCCTATCAAGCCAAGATGGTCATCAACGCCGCCGGCGTCGCCAGCGAGCAGATCGCGAAGATGATCGAGGATGTCCCTTGGTCCATCCACGCCCGCAAAGGCGAGTATTTCGTGCTGGACCATTTCGCGCCGAATTTCGTCAACCATGTCCTCTTCCCCCTCCCCAGCGAGAAAGGCAAAGGCGTGCTTGTGACCCATACCACCTCGGGCAATTATTTAGTCGGCCCCAGCTCCGAATGGGTAGACGACAAAGACGATACCTCCACCGATTCGCCGACGTTAGAAGCCGTCCGCGCCTCGGCCCTAACCATGGTCCCCAATATTCCGTTCCGGCAGCAAATCCGCACCTTCGCGGGACTTCGTTCCACGCCCTCGACGCACGACTTCATCATCGAGCCCTCGAAAGCGGCCCCGAACTTCATCAACGTCGCCGGCATCGAATCCCCGGGGCTAGTCTCCTCGCCCGCCATCGGCAAATACGTGGCCGAGGAACTTGTGGCCCCCAAGCTAGGCCTCAAAGAGAAGGCTAACTATAACCCCAGAGTCCGCAAATACGTCTGTGTCCACAAACTTTCCCAAGAAGGCAAGGAGCGTCTTGTCGCGGAAAACCCGCACTTTGGCGAGATGATCTGCAACTGCGAGAAGATTTCCCTCGGCGAGATCGAGGATGTCTTGTCCCGTTCTCTCCCCGCCCTCACCATCAAAGCCATCAAGAAACGCACCAGGGCCGGCTTTGGCAAATGCCAAGGTGGCTTTTGCCAGCCCAAAGTCCTCTTCCTTTTGGCGAAGAAACTTGGCGTCTCGCCCATGGAGGTCCTCTACGACCGCGAGGGCAGCGAAATCTTAGATAAGGAGAGCAAATAATGGAAACGCGCGAACTCGTCATCATCGGCGGCGGCAGCGCCGGCATGGCCGCGGCCATTAGCGCCTACGACCAAGGCATCCGCGACATCCTTATCTTGGAGCGCGGCCCATTCCTCGGCGGCATCTTGAACCAATGCATCCATAATGGCTTCGGGCTCACCTATTTCAAAGAGGAGCTTACCGGGCCCGAATTCCTCACCCGTTTTGTCAACGAAACCAAGAAGCGGGGCATCGAATACAAACTCAATTGCAACGTAACCTCCCTTAGCCGCGACAAAGTCGTGTCCTATATTTCCCAAGAGGGGGCGAAGCAAATCCAGGCCAAAGCCATCATCATGGCCACGGGCTGCTACGAACGTAACGCCGGCGCCATCGGCATCCCCGGCGAGCGCCCCGCGGGCGTCATCACCGCCGGCCAAGCCCAGCTTTACCTCAACGAATACGGCTACCTCGTGGGCAAGAAAGTATTCATCTTAGGCTCGGGCGACATCGGCTTGATTATGGCCAGGCGCATGACCTTAGAAGGCGCCAAAGTCTTAGGCGTGGCCGAAATCATGCCTTATTCCAACGGCCTAAACCGCAACATCCAGCAATGCCTCATCGACTTCGATATCCCTCTTTACCTCAGCCACACCGTCTCCAAAATCATCGGCAAAGGCAAACTCGAGGCCATCGAAATCTCCAAAGTCGACGAGAAAATGCGTCCCATCCCAGGCACCGAGAGACGTTTTGAATGCGATACCTTGATGCTTTCCATCGGCCTCATCCCCAATAATGATCTGCTCGATAACATCGGCGTTTCCGTCTCTTCCACCCGCGGCTCCAAAGTCAACGAGCACATGGAGACGGAGATCCCGGGCGTCTTCTCTTGCGGCAACGTCCTCCACGTCCATGACCTCGTCGACTATGTCGTCGAGGAAGGCAAAGTGGCGGGGCTTGGCGCCGCCAAATACCTCCAAGGCCAGCTCCCCACCCACGAAAACGTCCTATACACCAAAGCGGGGGAGGGGATTGGCTATGTCGTTCCTTCCTGCATCGACCTCGCCAATGCCGAAGATAAAGTCCAACTCAAATTCCGCGTCCGCAAGCCGCGCAAAGACGTCTACGTCGAGTATCGCCTCGGGGATAAAGTGCTCCGCCGCATGCTCAAACCCGCGATCATCCCCAGCGAGATGGAAATCATCTCCCTGGACAAGAAATTGCTTGAAGGAGAAGGGGAACTCACCGTCTCCCTCGTCGAAAAGGAGGCAAAATAACCATGGCCACCTCATTAACCTGCATCATCTGCCCCCGCGGCTGTCATCTTACCGTGGACGATAATCTCAACGTCAGCGGCAATTTCTGCCCCCGCGGAGCATCCTACGCCAAGCAAGAGCTCCTCGACCCGCGGCGCACCCTCACCACGACCGTCCGCTGCAAGTCCAAACTGCTCGAAGTCTGCCCCGTCAAGACCAACGGAGCCATCCCTAAGGGCATGCTCCTAGAGGCCATGGCGGAAGTCAACAAGCTGAACATCCTCCCGCCCGTCCATATCGGGGACGTCCTCATCAAGGACTTACTCGGCACCGGCATCGACCTCGTCGCCACCCGCGACATCGACGAATAACTTTCCATCCTGGTTCCCCGGAAAGAGCCAGGATTTTTCTTTGGAAACTCCTACGAAATCGGAGGCTTTTTCGGTTTCTTGTATCGATACTTAGATATCGGCGACGATCCTTTGGGGCGTCCCTAAGCATCAAGATTAAGCCTTGGCTGCCCCCTGTTTTCAAAAACTGAATCCGCTTCCCTAAGTGCAGCCGGTTTCCACCTCAAAACCGTCTCGTTTTCCGTGGCGGCAAAAGGCATTTTCATGCGCCTGAAATTTGAAGCGTTTTCATGTGTGAAAAATGGCCCTAACGTCTTTAATAAAACGTTGTTTTACGTTACAATTTTGCTAAGCACCAAAGAGGTATCATTTTTGCGTATCATTCTAGCCAGCGACATCCATGGACGACTTCTCGCCGCCAAGCGGTTTGAGCAGATCGTCAACAGCCTGAAGCCCGAACGGGTCGTTTTGCTTGGCGACTATCTCTATAACGGGCCAAGAAACGGCGTCCCCTCGGACTACGACCCGATGGCCACTTGCTCCATCCTCAACCGCATGGCGCGCAAAGTCATCGGCATCCGCGGCAACTGCGATTCCCGCATCGACGAGACGTTGCTCCGCTTCCCCATCACCGACGCGAAAGTCGTCTACCTCAATGGCTTCCGCTGCGACCTCATCCATGGCGACCTCACCACCAGCGACCTCATCTCGGTCGAACGCGGGGACGTCGTGATGTATGGCCACACGCACCTACCCTTGCTCCACAAGGCCGACGGCGTCACCTATATCAACCCCGGATCCATCTCCTTCCCCAAAGGCGGCAACCCCGCCACCTACGGGATCATGGATGGGGGCCACGTCGAGATCCGCAAACTCGACGATGACGTCGCCATCCTCTCCATGGACATCATTTGAAAAGGATAAGCACGATATGAACGACAAAATCAGGATATTTGCATTAGGCGGTCTCGACGAAGAAGGCAAAAACTGCCTCGTCATCGAGATCAATGACGACATCTTCGTCGTCGAAGGCGGCGTCATGGAACCCGACAAGACGATGCCTGGCATCGACTATGTCATCCCCAGATACGACTACCTCGTCGAGAACAAATCCCGTCTGCGGGCTTATTTCCTCTTGCACGGGCACGACGATGAAATCGGCGCGCTTCCCTATATGTATCCCGAGGCCCCGGCCCCGGTATATGGCTCGGCGGTCACTTTGGCGATGCTCAAGATTTTCACCGCCCATGTCAAAAAAGACCCCAAGATGTACGAGCTTCGCCCCGTCGAGGCGACCTCGACCTTCAAAGTCGCGGGCAGGGAGATCAATTTCTTCCACACCGCCCACAATATCGCCGATAGCAGTGGCATGGCCATCGCCACGAGTTTAGGCAACATCGTCATCACCGGCGATTTCGTCGTCGAAAACGCGGCCGATCCTTCGTTCCTTAACGACATGAACGCCATCGCCAGACTCGCCGAGAAGCCGACGTTGGCCTTGCTTCCCGAATCCATCTACGCCGAGCGTCCGGGCTACACGGCCCCGCTATATAAGCTCACGCCCCATATCGACGGCATCTTCAAAAACGCCCAGGGCCGCATCTTCGTGTCGGTCTTTAGCACTAACTTATATAACATCACCGAAATCATTCGCCTGACCGTCGCCCATCGGCGCAAAATCGCCTGCTATGACGCGGGCACCCTCGACACCATCCGCGCGATGCAGGACTGCGGGTCCTTGCAAATCCCCAGGGATTCCTTCGTCTCCACCGACGATATCCTCCGTCAGAAAGACAGCGACCTCGTCATCTTAATGACCGGCTTTGGCTCCAAACTCTTCCGCAAGATCGCCTTGCTGGCTTCGGGCCAAAACGAGGATAAGCGCATCAAGGTCAAGGAGACCGATTCCTTCATCATCGCCTCCCCAAGCGACGACAACACCGAAATCGAGTTCACCGACGCGGCCGACGAGCTCTTCCGCACCAACGCCGAAGTGTTCATCGTCCCTAAGAAGACCTTCCTCCGCATGCATGCCTCCGAGGAGGACCTGCGCATGATGGCCTCCATCTTCAAACCCAAATACTACATCCCCATCAAAGGCTTCTATAAGTCCTTGCTCAAAAACGCCATGTCGGCCCTTTCCATGGGCATCAACCTGAGCCACCAAAACGTCTTCGTCATCGAAAACGGCATGTCCGTCCTCATCGACGAGAAAGGCGGCCGCGTCTTCGATGAGAAGATTCCCCATGGCGACTTGATGATCGACGGCGATGGAGTAGGGGACATCTCCCACAGCGTCCTTCAGGACCGTCAAAAGCTCGCCGAAGGCGTCATCATCATCTCCCTCGCCATCTCCAAAGGCGAAGCCCGCATCGTGGCCGGCCCCGAGGTGCAGATGAGGGGCCTATTGGTCGCCAAAGACGCCGATGGGTTGCAACGTGAAGTCAGCCGCCTCACCATGGGCACCGTCGAGGATTTCCTCTCCTCGCCGCTATATAACATCGAGGAAATCAAGCAAAACGTCTACGAAAAGGTACTGCGCATGGTGCGCCGCGTCACCGGCAAAGAGCCGATGGTGCTGCCCTTGTTCGTCGAAGTTGAATAAATCACTTCATCCCTTATTTGTTTCCCCTTAGCCATCCTTTTCTCTCGCCTAAACCTATGAAACCCAAGAAAACCTTCTCCAAAACCAAAGTATTACTCGCCTTGGGCGCCGCGATTTTCCTTTTCGGCGCCTTATTGTTGCTTTCCCCCTTCACCCATGTGCGTTACGTCGCCTTCCCCGTCCATTACCTCGTCGGCGACGTGGGCTTATGGATCATTGGGTTTTTGCTGCTATTCTCCGGCGCGCATTTGATGCTATCGAAGTGGTGGCGCAAATTCCGCCTCAATGAAATCGTGGCGATGGTTTTCTTTAGTTTAGGTCTTTGGTTTCTTCTCTCCTGCGCCTTAGGGGGCGAAGTCTATGCTTCCTTAGACGCCTCCGCGTTCCAAGAGAAACTCTCCGCCGCCTACGCTAGCGGCGGGCAGGCGTTATATTTCGACGCCCATCTCCTCGGTGGGACCTTCGGGACGGCGCTGCTTTTTGGCATTTACCCCGTCTGGCGTTACCTGCCTTATGTGATTTCGGGTTTATTGCTGGCCGTCGGTATCGTCTCCTTCTTCCTGCCGATGCTCCGCAAAGGGGAAGACAAACCCCGCAAAGAGAATGCGAGGAACCTCCGCCGCGAAGAACAATCCCTCATCCGCCAGGAAGAAGAAGGGGAATACGCGATCGAAGCCAACGACCCTCTTCCTTTCCAACCTCAGACCTTGGCCACCGAAGCCACTTTCCCCTCTTCCCCGGAGCTTTCCTTCAGCTCTGCCAGCGAAGAAGCCGTCGATTCCCCCTCGGGGATGGATGGCTATGTTTTCGCCCCGGCTGGCGGCTCGACCTTGCCCTCAAGGAAGCAACTCCGCGCCGAACGGGCCGAAAAAGCCATCAAGATCACCGGCGACCCGACCCCTGAAATGTCGCCTTACGCGCCTAAGGAGATCATCTCCCCCGCGCCGATGAGCTACGCCCAAAACCCCATCAAATCCACCGGGCTTCAGGAAGCCGTCTTTTGTCCCGCCGCTCCCACGGAGGCGCAGATGCCAGCCCAATCCGCCCCCGCCCAGGCCGCGCAGCCTAAGCCCGCGCCCGCAGCGCCGGCGCAGCCCCAGCAAAGGCCGACCACCACGTTCCAGCAGATGCAGCAAAAGCCCGCAGAACCCGCGTCAAAGCCCGAAGAAAAGCCTCTTTCGCCTAAATTTGAGCCTAAGCCGCAGCCCGCCCTTGCGGAAACCAAACCCGAACCCGAGCCCGTGGTCGAAGAAAAACCCGCCTCTTTCGCGCCTTCTTTCCTCGACAAGAAACCCGCTCCCGCGACGAAGCCGATGCCGACGGCGCCCATCAAGCCCATCCTCCCCGCCGAAGAACCCGCCGAGGAAGAAGAAGTGGCCGCGCCTATCCCCACCAAGCCCATCGCCAAGCCGCTTCCCACCGCGCCGCTGCACGTCGAGCCCGAGATGACCCCCGTCACCGCCATCGACGAAGACGAGGAAGACCCATATGTGCCACCCAGCAACGACCCCATCGTCATCGCCCCCAAATCCGCGGGCATTTTGACCCCCGAGACCATGGCCCCGGAAGCGCCAAAGCCTCAGCCGGCTTCGGCCTCGATCCCCGATTACGATATCCCCGAGGAGCCCAAGGAAGAAGACGACACCGAAGGTCCTTTACCCGATTACATCTTCCCTGGCCCCGAGCTTCTTTCCGACGGCCCTGGCGGCACCGACATCGCCAGAATGCAGGAAGAAGCGGAGCAAAAGTCCCATCTCATCGACCAAATCTTCGCGGACTTCGGCGTCGGCGCCCATGTCACCGACTTCCTTATCGGCCCCTCCATCACCCGCTATTCCATCGCCGCCGACCCTGGCGTCTCCATCGCCTCGATCGCCCGTTATATCCCTGACCTCGAGGTGCGTATGGGCGGCGTGGCCGTGCGCTTTGTCGAGCGCGTCCTCGGCCAAGCCTGCTCCGCTTTGGAAGTCCCTAACGAATCCCGCCGCGTCGTCCCCTTCAAGGAAGTCTTCGTCGGATTGCCGCCGCGCAAGGAGACCGCCGATTTGCGCATCCCCTTCGGTTTGGATATCGCCGGCGCCTTAAAAGAAGCCGATTTGGCCAAGTTCCCGCATATGCTCGTGGCCGGCACTTCCGGCTCTGGTAAATCCATCTTCGCGCACGGCATCTTGATGTCCCTCATCATGCGCAACCGCCCCGAGAACCTAAAGCTGGTCTTAATCGACCCTAAGCGCGGCGTCGAAATGGCCCCCTATAAAGACATGCCGCACCTCCTTTGCCCGATCGTCAAAGAAGCCAAACCCGCGCGCAACTGCCTCAAAAAGCTCTGCGACCTCATGGACGAACGCTACAAGAAGTTTGAGGAGAAAGAAGTCCGCGACATCAAGGACTATAACGCCGAATACGCCCTTCCTAACGGCAAAAAGCGCATGCCTTACATCGTCGTTTTCGTCGATGAATTCGCGGATTTGGTCGGCGAATGCAAAGAAATCAGCGAATACGTCCTGCGCATCGCCCAAAAGGCCCGCGCGTGCGGCATCCACCTCATCGTTGCCACCCAACGCCCCGACGTCAAAGTCATCACCGGCACCATCAAGTCCAACTTGCTTTGCCGCGTCGCTTTGACCGTCGCTAGCGCCACCGACTCGCAGACGATCTTAGGCATGAGCGGCGCCGAGGAACTTTATGGCTATGGCGACATGCTCATCGATTGCCAAGAGCTCAGCAAGCGTGACTTCGTCCGCGCCCAGGGCTGCCTTACCACCATCAAGGAGATGAAGAACGTCTGCGACTTCGTCCGCAAGCAGTTGCCGGCCAACTACGATCCCGACTTCCTTAACCTCGAAGATGACGAGGATGGCGATTCCTCCTCCGGCCCCGAGATTCGCGATGGCGGCTATGCCCCGATCGCCGCGCCGCAGCTTTCCTCCCAGGAGATGCGCAAAATCTCCGACGAGGAGAAGTACCAATACGTCAAATCCGTCATCATGACCCGCGACTATTGCTCGATTTCCATGATCCAGAGGGAATTCGAGGTCGGCTTCCCCCGCGCGGGCAAGATCCTCAACCGCCTCCAGCAAGAAGGCATCGTGGCCACCCCCGGCGACACGCCCAATAACTCCAAAGGCTGCCGCGTCTTGGTCCATGAAGACCCCGGAATCAACGGCGGTGGGGCTTGATTCCCATACCCCTAAAGGGTATATTTAAGCGCTTTTCCTCACAGAAAACTTCATTATTGATATGAAAGATACCTACCTCAACGCTAAATTGGTCGAACCGGATTTGCTCCGACTCGTCGTGTTCTCTTCCCTTCCTTGGGAGCGCATCGAACCCGTTTTGCTGATCGATGGCGTCCCCGGGCGGAAGATGAAGCCTACGCGACTCAACACCCTTTCGACCTTGGCCATCGCCGATTTCCGGCTGGATGCGCCGCTAGAGCTCGGCCATTCCTATTTCTTCGTCATGCCCCAATATGGCGGCGTCCCCGTCGACGTCAGCGAAGCCACGCGCTTCCCGGGTTTTGACGAGCATTATTACTATGATGGGGATGACCTGGGCGCGACGTATTCGAAAAAAGACACGCGCTTCGCCTTATGGGCGCCTTTGGCCAGCCACGTCGTGCTGGCTTTCCGCGACAAACCGAGCGAACCTTTTGTCCCCGTGAACATGGTGCGCACGGACAAAGGCGTCTACCGCGCCATCCTCCCTGGCGACCATGAACTTGCCGAATACCATTATTTCGTGACCAACAGCGAAGTCACCCGCAAAGTCACCGACCCCTACGCGAAAGCCTCGACCTTAAACGGCGAGGAATCGGTGGTGGCCGACTTCAGTAAACTCAAAGTCCCTTCGCACCGCGAGAATCTGCCTTTGCTGGATTCCTATACCGACGCGGTCATCTACGAGGCCCACGTCCGCGACATGACCATCTCCCCAGACACTGACATCGTCCATAAAGGGACGTTCCTCGGCATGGTGGAGAAGGGCAGGAAGACCAAAGGCGGCCATCCGGCTGGCTTAGACCATCTTCTCGCCCTCGGCGTGACCCACATCCAATTGCTGCCGATCTATGACTATAAGTCCGTGGATGAAGCCCATCCCGGGACCACCTATAACTGGGGTTATGACCCCGCCCAATATTTCGTGCCCGAAGGCAGCTACGCCTCGAAGCTTAGCGACCCTTATTCCCGCATCATCGACTGCAAGAAGATGATCTCCGCCTTCCACGAATCCCGCATCCGCGTCATCATGGACGTCGTCTATAACCACGTCTACGAATACGAATCGAGCGTCTTCGAGGCGGTCGTGCCCAATTTCTATTTCCGTCACAAGCAAAACGGCAAGATGGCGAATACGTCGGGGTGCGGCGATGACCTCGCCTCCGAACGCCCGATGGTGCGCAAGATGATCGTCGACGCGTGCCGCTTCTGGATCGAGGAATATGGGATCGATGGCTTCCGCTTCGACCTCATGGGCATCCTCGACGTCGAGACCTTGAACCAAATCGCCAAGATGGCCAAAGCCCACGACAAATCCTTCATCCTCTATGGCGAAGGCTGGAACATGGGCGGGGAGGTCCATAAACCCCTCGGCCACATGGGCAATTACCGCGACATGCCCGATTATGGTTTCTTCAACGACTGGTACCGCGAATCCTTCAAGAGGTTGCTCATCGAGGACCGCGGCGTGGTCAACGATTGCAAGAACCTTCTCTGCGGGTCCTGCGTCGATTTCATCGTCGGGGCCAAATTCCTTAACGCCAACCAGACCATCAACTACGTCGAATGCCACGATAACGCGACTTTATTCGATTTCCTTAGCGCCCGCCGCGGCGATTTAAGCGAGCAGGAGAAGCTGCGCCTTGTCCAGCTTGCCAACCTCACCATCCTCTCTTCCTTCGGCGTGCCTTTCTTCCACATGGGGCAGGAAATCGGCCTAACGAAGTTCGGCGAAGACAACACCTACAACAAAGGCGACCATTATAACCAGATGGACTATGGCCTCCTCGATAGCCGTTACCCGATGGTGGAGACCTTAGCCAAGGCCATCCGCCTGCGCAAGAAGCTGCGCGCCCTCCATGTGTTTGACCCCCGCGTCATCATGCCCTCGGTCAACGTCTATGACGAAGGCGAGGTCATCCGCGTCAATTACGTCGACGCCAACCTCATCGCGCCACTGAAGACCCTCGATATCCTCATCAACCCCTCGCCGCGGGAATACCGTTGCTCCGTGGCCCTGGATTCCGAAATCGAGATCGGGGAAGGGCGGATCACGCCTAAGGACGACCATTCCGAAGTGCTCGTCCCCGGCAGAAGCCTGCTCATCGTCACATCCAAATAACCCAAGGAGGAGAACCCATGTTATCCAGCGTCTATTTGACCGGTCGCCTTGGCGAAGTCCTCGCCGACGACTTACGTTACGTCGAACTCGACGACCTCGTCCCCGGACCGGATTCCCGTTTCGATGTCCATCGTATCCCCGTGCGCAACCCCCGCGGCGTCAATTCCGAGTTCATGCGCGCCAAAGCGGGGCTATACGTCGTCATCAAGGGACGTCTTTCCACCGATGAGCGCATCGGCTTGCTCGTGGTCTCCGAACTGGAAGAAGTGCTCGGGCCCTTAGCCATCACGCCCATGCAGATGCCTCCCTTAAGCGAGGAAGAAAATGATTATGAAGAAGACCGCTGAGGCGGTTTTCTTTTTTTGGCGGGAGAAAGCCTATAGACGCGGCGCGAAAATCGTGGTGACAGGGGGAAATCTTCCACAAAAACGGGGTCTTTTCCTTTTTCGTAATGAAAACTAGGTATATCATATAGCCGTGGTAAGTTTTCTGAAGTACGCACGCATCGGCATCATCTGCATCTGGAGGGTAATCTTCGATTATTTCACCTGGATTTTGCCTTATTCCAGACATCCGGAAAAATACCCGTTGGAGAAGCGCTACCGCAAAGCCCGCGGCCTGATTCTCTATTTGCTGCGCCATTACCGTTTTGAGCCAAGGCTAATCAACCCCGAAATTCTGGCCACCGATAAACCCGTGGTCTACGTGGCCAACCACCTTTCCGCGCTCGACCCGTTGATGCTCATTGCCTTATCGCCGCGCCCGGTTTCCTTCATCGCCAAGAAAGAAGCGAAGAAAATCCCCGCCGCGGGGCGTCTCATCACCGCGATCAATGGCCTTTTCCTCGACCGCGATGACCCCTTCCAAGCCGTGAAAGTGTTCCGCCAAGCGGTCAAAAACATGGAAGAGACGGGCATTTCCTACGGCATCTTCCCCGAAGGCACGCGCAACAAAGACCCCTATAGCGCAAGGACCCTCGATTTCCATCCAGGCGCCTTAAAACTCGCCTACAAAGCCAAATGCCCGATCCGCCTCTATGCCCAATTCGGCAGTTTCCACGCCATGGATAACGTCGCGGGTAGAAGTCATCTTTGGACGATCCGCGGCGTCAAATCCATCGAATATGACGAATATCAGGACGTGAAGTCGGTGCTTTTGGCGACCCACCTTCGTTCCCAAATCGAAGAATATCTGCCTTCCCTCGCCCAAGAGGACAAGAAATATTACGACACGAAGCAACAGAAGCATCGGCCTTCCAAGTGGCAGGAAAAGTTACCCAAGACGGAGTAAGAGCATGAGAGACGTCCGCGAAGAAACCCCCAATAAAGGCGAGTCGTTATTTAAGACGCTCGCAGTCGCCATGATCATCGCCGCCGTGATGTCCTTCGTGGCCATGTTTTTCCCGTTACGTAACCTCGCCCCGGAAGGCGCGGGGGCCCCATATTACCTGCCTTATGCCTTGCCTTATGGCATCGTCAATTTGATTATCGCGGGATTAGGCGTGTTCTTCACCACCAACGCGAAAGAGAAACCAGGGCTTTATTTCCCTGGCTTCATCATCGGCATCGTGGCCGGTGGCTTATTGACCTTAGAGGCCCTGCCCATCGGCATTTTTCTCCATAACGTCGAATTCTGCATCTCGGTCGCGGTGATCGGCGCCTGCGTGATCGCCATCGCCATCACCGGCCTAAAAGCCCTTAAAGGCGACTAATAACGCCGTCTTAATCCCTTGGGGTAGTGGTTCTTCGCGGTTCCCTTGACGAGCTTAACGTAACCTAAGGGGATCCCTAGATAGGAAACCACCGCGTAACCGTCTTCCCCTTGGAGAGGGAATGTCTCGCCCGCAAGATAACGCAGGGCGTTTTCTTTTTCTAGGGGGATGGAGGCTTTGGCAAAGCTCGCAAGGGCATGGTCAGGCTGGAAGGGGGTCTTTTCTTCGCCGATGCGGACTCCATAACGAAGCAAGGAAAGCTTTGGGGTTTTCATGGCTTCGGGAAGCGCGTAGGCGCTATCTTGATGGGAAAGGTAATCATAGCCTTCTAGGCCGTATTCAAAGGCCGGTTTCTGCAATGTTTTTGGCAGTTGATGTATCTTTTCCTGCTTATGCGCCACCTTATCGCCTTTATGTCTTAATAGGCATAAAAACTGTCCTTCGCCCGCGTAACGATGCGGGAACAGATGGATGCCCTGCGGCAAATCGGGGTGGTGGTAAAAGGAGGGGTCATCGGGTAAAAAGACAGCTTCAAAGTCTTCATGACGCTTCAAGAAGGAAAGGATGATTTCTTCATCTTCCTCATAGGAGAAGGAGCAGGTGGAATACATGATGCGGCCGCCCGAAACCAACATTTTCGCCGCGGATTCTAAAAGGGACTTTTGGATGGATTGCGTCTTTAAGACTTTTTCATACGTCCAATCGTCAAATAGGCGCCTATCTTTGCGGAACATCGCCGAGCCCGAGCAGGGGGCATCGAGCAAAATCGCGTCAAAATAGTCTTCGTAATTATCCTCAATCCCGACGAAATCCCCGGAAGTCACGACGACGTTTCCTAAGCCTAAACGTTCGACGTTGCCGGAATTCTCTTTGCTGCGGGGGTAGGAGATGTCGTTGGATAAAATGGTGCCGTTATTTCCTAAAAGCAGGCTTAAGACGCTGGTTTTGCCTCCAGGGGCGGCACACATATCCAAAATCCGTTCGCCTTTTTGGGGAGAAAGGAAATAAGGGGGCAACATGCTTGCGGCGTTCATGATATAAAAGGCGCCTAAATTAAATAGCATGCTTTTCCCAAGGGGATATTCCTCTTCGTCGTAATAGAAGGCGTTTTCGATGAAAGGGTGGGGTTTTAGATGCGGGTAAAGCGAAAGGAGGGTCTCCTTATTTACCTTATTATTAAGGTATAGGGAATGGATGGCTTTGCCTTGCTGGGCGAGGCGAAGTTCCTGGATTTCTTTTTCAGGATAATATGGGGTTAAGGAAGCGTAAAAATCCATCGCTTTATCGTAGGGAAATTTGACGTTATAGGCAAGAAAGAAAATGGTGGCGGGATAGGGAAACTACGTCGCTTGCGCCGGATAAAACCTCGTCGATTTTTCATAAAGAATCGATGCTAGGCCTTAACCAAGCCCCGAAATCCAAAAAAAAGGTCAAAATTTGCACAGTGTTGGTGAAAGCCTAGATTTTTCCGCGCGTTTTTGACATGAACTTGCGTACAACCTTTATTCCGCCAACGTAAAGATATAGTTGTCGGAAAAACGCCCTATTAACTTTTCGGTGTTTTCAAAGGTTTCCTTGAATTCGTCGTCCAATTTGCCTGAAATGTACTTATCTCTTAGCTGACCTTTATCGACTAAAACCCATTTCAATTCTTTGAAGGAATATTTTGCAAACGCGATCCACTGGGGGTAGTTGATGGCCATCGGGTTCTTAGTAAAGTAAACCTTGCCTGCATTGATTGCTGTTGCGGCCGTATGCGCGATAAATAGCATCGACGCGAGTTTCGGGTGTTTCTCGCGATTCAAAGAGAACGGAATGGACTCTTTTATTGAGAAACCTGCGCGGATTCTTCTAATGGCGTAGCAAATCCGGACGATGACTTCCGTTAAAAGCACGGGGATGGACGCGGAGCAGAAATGGATGAAGTCATATCCTTCGTAATACATGCCTTGGACGATTTCGGCGATGGTTTGCTCTTCTTCGCCGATACTTCCAAACTGCAACAAGTTGAATAAGCCCATCAAAGGCGCCGGAAGTCCCATGGGGGTGGTAATGTCGGATTTGAAGTGGATAAACTGCTTCGCGATTGCGGAAAAGATGTTGGTTTCTTTTCGATCCGCGTAATTGCTCATGATTTGGGAGACAATCTTGCCCTTCTTATCAATGGTCGTCATCCGGCCCGTCATGATATCAAAAACACCGACAATAAAACCGAGCAGCGGATCATGGCCGAGCGAAAGCATTCTATGGTAGTAGGCCGAAAGTCCTTCTACATGCACGGTCGTATACCGATTATCTTGGGCGTCGAAAGATACTTTGCTAATACTGGAATTGGCAAGCTTTTCCATTTCTTCGGGTGGGAATGCTTTGTCAAAGCGTTGACGGATAACGTTAGATAGCGGGCCCGCCTTTAATCCATCGGGTGTGGCGTGAGGGATGCCGACCATTAGGATATCGATCGCACCGGACAAGATTCCTGCGATGGCACAGATGGAATAATCGATTAAATCCATGTGGTGCATAGCGTTGAAGTCACTCGCCAATGCCCTTATGTAGTCTTCATTCTCCTGGAGTTCTTTTTCGGAGAAGAAATCCGTTAGTTCTTTATATTGAGCGTTGTCTGCGGACGCCTTCGTAAGCAATTGCTCCCATGTAGGGATAACGATTTCCGTCTTTCTGGAAGACACTGAAGGCTGCGCCTTTTGCGGTGGCAAAGCAATGCCTAAAGATTTCAACAACGCTTCGCTTTCGGCAATTGCCTTTTCGTCCACCTTGGGAATTTCAATTTCCGAAAGGCTTTTCTCTTGATGCGATAAAACGGTGTTTAGTTCAATCTCTTCCTGAGTGTAACTATATTTCTTTTTCATTGCGCTTGGATGCCAAGGTCATGTTGCAAATCCTTGAGGGCTTGGGTCAATAGAATATTCAAGCCTTGAAGATAGTCGAGCCTTTCCTTTGTGGCATTGAGCTCGTCTTTTAAAGCCTCGATTATGGCCTCGTGCTTACGGACGACTTCTTGATAGAGCCGTTCTTTTTCTTTCTTTAACTGCTTGCTTTTCAGATGGACGGTTAAACCAACACCGCCTGCGGCTAAAGCGGCCACTGGCGCAGCGAGAACAAAGATGCCTGCGACCATGCCGCCTCCGACAAGTGTGCCGGCGGCCGCTAGTCCAGAGGTGATTCCTACGGCGCTAAGGCCGACGGTTCCTAGCCCATATAACGCGGCGAAAGAGACTGCACCGCCTATACCCGCACCAACAGCGCCGGCAATGACTTCGCGCATGGGGCTATCTTTTGCCGTTCGCATTTTATCGGCTGTTGCAAACGTCACTTCATTCACAACGTCGACGACGGGCTGAAGAGCGGCTGTGTCTTTAAATTTCATGTCCCTCTTCCTCGGCGCTTTATTTTTCACAACGTGAGTCGTTGCTTCATTTCCCATGTTTTGAACCCCTGTTTTTTCTAATGATACTTTTATCTCATCCGTTCGGAAACAATTTATAGCCTTCATTCCTTCCTATGAAGAACGTAACTACCCGCCCGCTGCCTGAATAATCTCTTTTAGATAAGGCTCTTTTTGCCACACCATGACACCGAATGGGCAAATTATGTACATCGGTGTGACGCAATTGGGCTCGCAAGCGCTTGCTCGGATTGGTAAAACCATGCATGGAAAAAGGCCTCCTTCGAACGGAAGATGGTAGTTGTGGAAAACGACCATATTATATTCGATGGGAAGCCACTTTTTAGTTCCTAGCAAGCCAATTCCTAAAAAGCCTAGAAAGTCAATAGAAAATGGTGACGGAATAGGGAAACTACGTCGCTTGCGCCGGATAAAACCTTGTCGTTTTTCACAAAGAATCGATGCTAGGCCATAGCAAAGCCCTGAAATCCAAAAAATCCAAAATGGCTTCGCGAAATCATCGTTCCTGGAACGCTAAGCGAAAAACGGACGCAAACACATCGAAACCTTGCCATTATCATGGTATGATTCTTCCCGTATGAGAATGGTAGATATAATCGAACGTAAACGCGATGGCCACGCGCTTACGGAAGAAGAGATTCGTTTCTTTGTCAAAGGCTACTCCTGCGGGGAAATCCCCGATTATCAGGCCTCGGCTTTGACGATGGCCATTTATTTCCGCGGCATGAATAAGGAAGAGACCGCGATTTTGACCGACGCGATGATGCATTCGGGCGAAACCGTGGACCTTTCCGTCATCCCCGGCATCAAAGTCGATAAACATAGCACGGGCGGCGTCGGCGATAAGACCTCCCTCGTGGTCGGGCCTTTGGTGGCCGCCTGCGGCGCCAAGATCGCCAAGATGTCGGGCAGGGGCTTAGGCCATACCGGCGGCACGCTAGACAAGATGGAGTCGATCCCGGGCATGAACGTCTTCGTGGATAAGGAAGACTTCATCCGTCAGTTAAACGACATCGGCATCGCCATCATCGGCCAGACGGCCAAAATCGACCCCGCGGACAAGAAGCTTTACGCCCTCCGCGACGTCACCGCGACCGTCGAGTCCATCCCCTTAATCGCCTCGAGCATCATGTCGAAGAAGCTCGCCTCGGGCAGCGACGCCATTTTGCTCGACGTCAAATTCGGCACCGGCGCCTTCATGAAAACCCTGGAAGACGCGCGTAAATTAGCCCGCGCGATGGTCGAAATCGGCGATTCGCTCGGCCGCGATACGCGCGCTGTCTTAACCGACATGAACCAGCCTTTAGGCAAGGCCGTCGGCAATTCCCTCGAAGTCATCGAGGCCATCAACACCTTGCAAGGCAAAGGCCCCAGGGATTTGGTGGATCTCGCGATCGATTCGGGCGCGATCATCTTGGAGCAAGCCCATTTGGTCCAAACTTACGAAGAAGGCTGCGAACGCATCATGAAAGCCATCGATGACCGTTCGGGCTTCCGTAAGCTCGTCGAACTCGTCAAGGCCCAAGGCGGCGATCCTTCCTATATCGAAAACCCCGATAAGTTCGAAAAAGCCAAATACATCATCCCCGTGGTCTCTAGCCGCGCTGGCTATGTGCACCGCATCGATTCCCTTTCCATCGGACTTGCCGCCATGAAATTCGGCGCCGGACGCGCGACCATGGACGATGTCATCGACATGTCCGCGGGCATTTACTTGGAAAAGAAAGTCGGGGACAAAGTCGAATCCGGCGATGTCCTTTGCTATTGCCATACCAACAAAACGGACATCAAAGACATCCTAAAGGAAGTGGAAGAGGCGTTCCTCGTCGACGAGAAGAAAGTCGTCCTCGAGCCCATCGTCTACGATTATATCCACGCTTGATTATGAGAGTCGTCTTGCAAGTCGTCACGGACGCTTCCGTGACCATCAATCAGGAAAAAGTCGCCCACATCGATAAGGGCTTCCTTTGCTTCGTCGGCTTCACCGAAGGCGATGACCTTAACCTCGCCAAGAAAATGGCCGATAAAATCTGCAAGCTGCGGGTTTTCCCCGATGAAAACGGCAAAACCAACCGCAGCCTCAACGATGTCGGCGGGAAGATCTTAAGCGTCTCCCAGTTCACCCTCTACGCCTCGGTGAAAGAAGGCAATCGCCCGAGTTTTACGAATTGCCTCAACAAAGATATCGCCGCATGCCTCTATGAGGATTTCTTCACTTACCTCAAGTCGGTCGCCCCTGGTGCGGAATCCGGCGTCTTCCACGCGGATATGGACGTGGGTCTTGTCAACAACGGGCCCTTTACCTTAATCTTAGATTCCAAGGAGCTTTTCCAATGAAAGTCTTGGTCGGGCTTAGCGGTGGCGTCGATAGCGCCATCGCCGCGTATCTACTGAAGAAGCAGGGCTATGAAGTCAGCGGTGGCTTCATGCGCAACTGGGACGCCTTGGCCAATAACGACTATCTGGGCAATCCCACCATCGGCAACAGCCAATGCCCCCAGGAAGTCGACTACTATGACGCGGTCGAAGTCGCGAAGAAGCTCGATATTCCCTTGCTTCGCGCCGATTTCGTGAAGGAATATTGGGATAACGTCTTCTCCTTTTTCTTAAGCGAATACGAAAAAGGCAGGACCCCAAATCCCGATGTGTTCTGCAACAAATACATCAAATTCGATTCCTTCTACGAATTCGCTTTGTCCCAGGGATTCACCAAAATCGCCATGGGCCATTACGCTAAACTGGGAAAAGACCAGTGGGGGAACCCACGATTATTCAAAGCCGCCGACCGTAACAAAGACCAGACTTATTTCCTTTGTCAGATCTCGGATAAGCAAGTCGCGAGTTGCTTTTTCCCGCTCGGTGACATCGATAAACCCGAAGTCCGTCGCCTCGCCCACGAGTTAAACCTCAACTCCGTCATGGACAAGAAAGATTCCACCGGGGTGTGCTTCATCGGCGAACGTCACTTCAAGCAGTTCCTCCAAAACTACATGCCCGCGAAGCCTGGCAAAGTCGTGCTGCTTCCCAAAAACAAGGAAATCGGCACCCATAGCGGCGTCTATTTCTATACGATTGGCCAACATAAAGGCCTGGGCATCGGTGGCGTCAAAGGGGAAGAAGAAGGGGGCTACTTCGTGGTCAAGAAAGACGTGAAGAACAATATCCTCTACGTCTGCCAGCTTAAAGACCGTTACCTGTTGTCCTCGACGTCCTGCGATATCTCCCATCTGAATCTTCAAGGTCCCGTCGAAGGAAACGATATCGAAGTCTCCGTCAAATTCCGTTACCGTCAAGCCGACCAGCCCGCCATCCTCCATATGGAGGAAGGGGGCAACGCCAAACTCGAATATTCCTTCCATCCGGTGGAGGCGGTCACGCCAGGGCAGATCGCGGCCATCTACCAAGGGGATATGCTCCTTGGCGGGGGCATCATCGAGGCCACTTACCGCGATGGGGGGCGTACCGACATCTAAGTCAAAAAGCGCCGAAAAATGGCGCTTTTCCGTATCCGTTGCAAACCCAAAAAACATAACTATAATCCAAACCATGGCCACCCCAGACTTCCCCGAAAGCGAATATAACCCTACGCCCGATAAGCCATTACGTTACCCGGGAATTGTAGGTATTTCTTTGCTTTTGGCCGCGCTAGGATCTTCGCTTTTGTCCCAAGCCATCAGCAATCAGCCGTGGCGCCTGTTTTTCCTTATCTTATGTCTTTGCTTGCTTATCGGCGCCATCGTCTTCGGCGCGCTTGGGGTGAAGAAATCGATCAACTTTTATCATGCGCTTTCCATCGTCACCACCGCCTTAAGCGGCCTCTCCCTCGTGGGTTTCCTTATTGTCCCCGCGTTTGGGCTTGCCCTAGGCGCCGACATCTTTTGGCCATCGTCGGCTTCGATGAAAGAAAGCGAATACAGCAACGTCATCAACGCGCTTTCCGAAAAAAGATACCCGTTGATGCTCTTGGATGGGCGGACGGGGAATGCCTATCAAGATAGTCAAAAGGCGTTCCTGCCGTCTCTTAAAGAACTAAAACTGACGGAGGTGGAGGAACAATCCCTCCACGAGGATTTCGCCTTCGCGAATGCCTTCGATGGCAATCAGCCAACCTATCGCGTCAGCGTCGATGCAGCTAAAGGCTACCTCAAATCCCAATATTCTAGCGGGGGAACCTGGTCCAAGGCGACGAGCCATACGTATCGGGTTCGCGATTTTGGGAAACTGAAACAGGACGTCTATTCCTTCGCCCGCGAGGAAGAGGACCGCGAGTATTCTGCGGAGTGGGAGAAATTTCAAAGCTACGCCGAATTCGCGGAAGTCTTCCGTGGGAATAACGCCATATTTTCCTGCAACCCCGATTGCCGCACTTTTGACGCCGCCCGCATCCGCGAGTCGGGGACGGAGCTAAAGAAATTGACCTTCACCCCGAAAGAGGAGACGAAGCGTTATATCGACCTCCTCGATGACCCGATCCATTACCATGAAAACTATCTTGTCTTCGGCCGCTCCATCGTCCCGACTGATGGCACTTACGTCGAATATCGCCTTCTGTTCCAGCAAAAACGGTGTTTCCTTCTCGTCCGTGCCACGCAGACCTACCTTACCCCACGCGAAGGTTTCAGCGAGCGGGAAACGCACCAATTTGCCTATTGCCAGGAATACGTTTTATCCGACGAAGACTATCAGACTGCGCTTAATATCTTGCGCTCCGCGCTAGATTGCTGATAAAAGAAACCTAATTCGTCTCTAAGCGCCAAAATAGCGTACATTGTTTTGAAAGCGCTTTCCGCGGAAAACCCACGGAAGCAGGGAAAAGAGTTGTAAATGATTCTCAAGTAGTGCGACTTTGCTACAATTCATGCCATTAAAACGGGTATAACCCGTCAACGAGGAGAAAAAATGAAGAAAATCTTAAAATTGGGCTTATCTGCGTTAGCCCTCTCCGTCCTTGCGGCCTGCGGCAATTCCGGCTCTTCTGAAGCGAGTAAAGCCACGGGCTCGTCCAGCGAAGAGAGCAAGTCCACCGGCCTTTCCACCGAAAGCAGCAAGGCCACTGGTTTATCCACCGAAGAGTCCCACGACACCGAAGACTTCAGCGACGACACCGAAGACTTCAGCGACGACACCGAGGACTTCAGCGACGACACCGAGGACTTCAGCGACGACACCGAAGACTTCAGTGACGATACCGAGGACTTCAGCGACGACACCGAAGAATACAGCGACGAGAGTGACTTCTCTTCCGAAGAATCCGGTATGCCCGCTTTATATCTTGCCGGTACCTTCAACGACTGGACTAAGTACGACGACACCTATGCGCTTGAATGGGACGAGCTTACGGAAATGTATAGCATCGAAGACGTGGGCCTCAAAGCCAACGCCCAATTCAAAGTCATGGGTCTTGTCGACGGGGAAGAAAAATGGTACCCCAATGACAACGTCACAGTTGCTGAGGCGGGTCAATACGACATTGATTTTGATCCCGTGACCCATTACGTCACTACGATTTGGGTTGGCGAATACGAAGGCGATATCGAAGAAGTCACCTATCATCTCTCCGGTTCTTTCAATGGTTGGGCAGTGCATGACCATAATTACCAGTTGAGTTATGACGCATCGGCTGATTACTACGCGATCGAAGGGATTTTATTTGAGGAAGGTTACGCACTGAAAGTCACGGATTCCGACGGACACTGGTATCCTGATGGCATGGGCAACGATTATTTGGTCCAAGAAGAAGGCATCTACGATGTCCATTTCGATCCTAAAGGCGGCCATGATGGCTGGCACTCTGGCTTCTTCGAGGTCGTCCCGACTGAGAATTAATTTCCACTAAATGAACACTTAGGCTCTTGCCTCGGCAGGGGCCTTTTTCGCTACCAAGAAGCGGAAGTGGCGAGTTTCTCTTGTACCTCGCCTATTAGGCGACTAAGATATGTCCATCGGGAACTTGCCACTCCCCCTTACGCGGGTAATGCCGCCGTCGTTGACGCGTTAAGTCATTAATTGAGCGCACCGCTAGGTGAAGAAGGATGGTACCGCGCCACTAGGCGTTCCTTCGTCCGGGGGCGTTTTTATTTTTTTGGAGGTTACCTCAATGAGAAAAATGACAGGAGCCGAAATCCGCAAGACCTGGATTTCCTTCTTCAAAGGCAAAGGCCATGCCTATATTCCCGGCGTCAATCTGATTCCCCAAGGCGACAAGTCGCTTTTGTGGGTCAACGCCGGCGTCACTGGCCTAAAGAAATACTTCGATGGCTCGTTAATCCCGCCATCCCGCCGCATCGTCAACGTCCAGAAGTGCATCCGCACCAACGACATCGAAAACGTCGGCCATACCGCTAGGCATCATACCTTCTTTGAGATGCTTGGCAATTTCTCCATCGGCGACTATTTCCGCGACGAGGTCATCCCTTGGGCGTTTGAGATCCTCACCAGCGAGGAAGTCGGCTTCGGCATTCCCGCGGAGAAACTCTACATCACCTATCAGCCCGACGACAAAGCGACCTTGGAACTCTGGGTCAAATGCGGCATGGCCCGCGACCACATGATCCCCATGGAATCCAATTTCTGGGAGATCGGCGAAGGTCCCTGCGGCCCCGACACCGAGATGTTCTTCGACCGCGGCGAGGCCTATGATCCCAAGCACATCGGGGTCGACTTGCTCCGCAACGACATCGAAAACGACCGTTATATCGAGATTTGGAACATCGTCTTCTCGCAGTATAACTCCGTCGCCGGCGTCGCTAGGAAAGACTACAAGGAACTGCCGTCGAAAAACATCGATACCGGCAGCGGCTTGGAACGTATCGCCTGCGTGTTGCAAGGCACCGACACCAACTTCGAGACCGATTTGTTCTTCCCCATCATCGAGGAGGCCATGAAGATCTCGGGCAAGCCTTACGAAGGGGAGAATTTGATGAGCTACCGCGTCATCGCCGACCACGCGAGGAGCCTTACCTTCGCCTTAAGCGATGGGGCCTATTTCTCCAATGAGGGTAGGGGCTATGTCCTCCGCCGCATCATCCGCCGCGCGATGCGCTATGGACAGAAACTGGGCATCCGCGAGCCGTTTATGTACCGCCTGGTGCCGGTAGTCTGCGACCTCGCCCATGATTTCTATCCCGAATTAGCCGACCACGCCGAGATGGTCGCGAAGATGATCAAGTCCGAGGAAGACAAATTCCTCAAGACCCTCTCTTCCGGCGAAGCCATGCTTCTTGAGGCCATCAAAGGCAAGAAGGAACTCTCTGGCGAAGACGCCTTCCGCCTCTACGATACCTTCGGCTTCCCCTTGGACATGACCAAGGAAATCTGCTTAGAAGCCGGGGTAGGGGTCGATGAAGAAGGCTTTGACGCCTTGATGAAACAACAGAAGGAAAGAGCCCGCGCGGCCAGGGAGAACACCGAATCCTTCCATAAACAATCCAAAGACCTCTTGGCCTTTGAGACGCCTTCCACCTTCACTTACGAAGAAACCTGCGTCGCCGCCAAAGTCACCGGGCTTTTCAAAGACGGCGTCGCCGTCGAGGAATTAGACGAGGAAGGCGAAGTGGCCTTAGACCTCACGCCTTTCTATGCCGAAAGCGGCGGCCAAGTCAGCGACAAAGGCACCTTGGTGGGCGAGAATTTCTCCGCCCAGGTCTCCGCGGTAGGCAAAGCGCCCCGCGGCCAGCACCTCCATCACGTCAACGTCGAATTCGGCAGCCTCCATAAAGGCGACGAAGTGACCGCCAAAATCGACGCCACCAAGCGCGCCTTGACCGCCAGGAACCATTCGGCCACCCATTTGCTTCACGCCGCCATCGGCGAAGTCTTAGGCGGCCACGTCGATCAGAAAGGTTCCTATGTCGATGAGGATATCTTGCGCTTCGACTATACCGCGATGAGCAAGACCTCGGCTGAGGATTTACGTAAAATCGAAGGGCTCGTCAACCGCAAAATCTTAGAAGCCATCGAGGAAAAGACCCTCATCCTCCCCATCGAGGAAGCCAAGAAACTCGGCGCCGAGATGGAATTCTCCGAGAAATACGGCGATACCGTCAGGGTCGTCACCTTCGGCGAATTCTCCAAGGAATTCTGCGGCGGCACCCATGTCGCCAATTCCGCCGACATCGGCCTCTTCGTCCTCGAATACGACACCGCCGTCTCCAGCGGCGTCCGCCGCATCCAAGGCCGCACTTCCTTCGGCGCGTACCGCTATCTCGCCGATAAGGCCCTTGCCTTAGCGGATGTCTCCGCGGAGTTTGGCGGGGCCAAAGACGCTGAGCTCGTGGGCCGCGTGGAAGGCTTGAAAGAGCAGCTTGTCGCCGCCAACAAGACCATCGCCTCCCTCAAGGACAAAATTGCCAGCGCCTCGGCTACCAACCTCGAGTTCGAAACGATCAACAACGTATACTTCATCGCCAAAATCTTCGATGGCATGGGCCGCGATGACCTGCTTAAAGTCGGCGACTCCCTCAAGACCAAGCATGCGGATTACCTGCTCTTCTTGGTGGGTAAGTCCGACGCGGGCATCGCCCTTACGGCTTTTGCCGGCGGCGAAGGCTTGAAAAAGCTTGGCGCGGGCAACGCCATCAAGAAAGCCGCCCCCTTGCTCAAAGGCAATGGCGGTGGCCGCCCCGAGATGGCCCAAGGCTCCGCCAAGGACCTTAGCGCCTATGAGGAGGCTACGAAACTCCTCCGCGAAGCGTTAAAATAAGTTACCTAGGAGGTCCACCCATGATTGAGATCAAAAACGACAACGATATGGTCATCACCCGCGACGACGGGACGGAAGTGTTGATGAAAATCCTCTTCTATTTCCATAACGACCAGCGCAACAAAGACTACTATTTCCTTTACGAGGAAGGTAACGAAGACGAAGTCATCGTCATGGGCACTTCCGACGGGGAATCCCTCGAGGATTTAAGCGAGGAGGAGTTCGACGAAGCCGAACAAGTCTTCGAAGCCTACGAGCAAGATCCGACCATCCAAACCCTCAAGGAAGGGGAATAAGCACAATTAGGAGCAAATAACCTTGTCCGAGGTTTATGCAGAGCATATAATTCACGGGCAAGGCAGGAATCACACCATGGCAGATAAAAAAATCATCCTCACGCCGGAAGCGCGTGAACAATTAGAAAAAGAATACCGCGACCTCATCGACGTCCAGCGTCCCGATGTCATCGAAAAGCTCTCGTTGGCCCGTAGCCAAGGCGACCTTTCCGAAAACGCCGACTATGACGCCGCGCGTGACCGTCAGGCCCAAATCGAATCCCGCATCGCCCAAATCGAGGAGATCCTCAATAACGCCGTCTCCGCCGAAGAAGCGGGGCTTGGCGCCAACTCCAAGAAGATCGGCATCGGCGACGTCGTCGAGTTCGAGGAAGTGGCCACTGGCGAAAAGGCGACCGTCCGCATCGTCGGCCAAGTCGGCGCCGACCCCTTCGCGGTCCCTCCGACCATCTCCAACGAATCGCCCATCGGCTTAGCCCTCATCGGCTCTGAGCCCGGCAAGACCGCTTGGGTCGAATCCCAAGAACGTTACGAGATCCGCATCCTTTCCTCCGAACGTAAATAAACGTTCAAACAGTTTGACAAACAGGGTATCCGTAGGGGTGCCCTTTTATTTACCAAGGAGGAAATTCAATCGGCTTTTTGGATTCTCTCCGCGTTAAAAACGCGAATTTAAACAAGTTTTGAAACTATTTGGCCGATTTTCCACTCTTATTTCATATATGACCAACGCAACAAAGCACAAAGACGAAAACTATTACAGGTCGATCTACGAGGATTACAAACCATTGGTCGTTTTCATTGCCTCCATCTACCTGACGAATAAAGATTATGTCGATGACGTCGTGCAGGAAGTCTTCCTTGAGACCTATGCCCATGAAGGCGCGATCAAGGACCTGAAGAACTATATCGGCGCCTTGGCAAAAAACAAGGCGCTCGCCATCAACAAAGCCAACGGATTCGCCACCAATGAGGGTGGCATGGATGATTTCCTCGTCTCCAACCTCAACGAGAATGAGACTTTCGCCTCAATTGTGGAGGAGTTGCTTTCGGTTTTGAGCTCGACGGAAGCCGACATCCTCCTTCTCCATCTTTATGGCGGGTATTCCTTCAAGGAAATCGCGGAAAAGATGAAGAGCAACGAAAACACCGTCAAAAGCAAATACTTCCGCGCATTAAGAAAATGCAGAAAGGAGCTTCGCCGATGAATAACACAGAGAAAAAACTAACCGCCTTCCTTTCTGCCTCGCTGCCAAGCGGCCATAGTTATGACCGCCTTGAAGGCGCGGAACGTAAACTCCTTCAAAAGCCCAAGTCCAAATGGAAAATCGGCCTTGCCGTCGCTATCCCATCCGCCGCCATTATCGGTGTCGTTGCGGTCACGGTCTCTTTGGGTGTCTTCCTCGCCGAACCACCCAAGCCTTTGGAAACCGGTAAGCTGAAGGACTTCTCTTCCATCAAAGGCTTTGGCATCCGCGCGAAAGAGACGGAAAATGTGGCCAAAACGGCATTTTTAAACCCAAAACGCCTCGTATCCAGTAGCACAATGACCGGCACACCGGTGAAGTTCTACCAATATAACCTGCAGGGGAACTATGAAGAGGCCATTGTCTTCAACGAAGGGGACACTCAAGTCCGTGACTACCACGTTGCCGAGTACTACGAAACCCATGACTTCGTGACCGCCTTCCTTTGCAGCGAAGCCGTTGGGAAAAAGTATACCTATTCCCCCTATTATAGTTCCTATACTTATTCCAATGAGTCCAATAGCATCGCGCTTTGGACTGGGCCTAATCCTTGGCGCGAAGAACGCGGTGGAAAACTCTATCCGTATCTCATTTCCAAGAGGACGGGCAAAATCTATAGCGGGGACATCCCCGATAAAACCTATGGAGCCTATCGGCTTAGCGGAGACCTCGCGGGAAGCAGCAGCGGAAAGAATCCCTATGACCTTAATTTCTATGGATATGAGGATGGCTGCGTTTTCTTTGCCGCGGAGGAAGGCTGGATGGATAACTCCGCCATGTTCCTGGTGAAAGAAGAGGAAGGGGGATTAAAGTTCCAGCGGGTGCTAACGGGGACGCAGTATCAAGCCTTGAAAAAACTTGGCAGCGGCGCAAGCGGCTTCTTCGTCGACCGCTTTGGCAATCCCTTCCACGAAAGCGCCGGTGCCGTCATTGGGGGAAGAGTCGTCGAAAACACCTGCCTCGATCCCTATAACAACACGATTTACCAAGTGGAATTTGAGGACGGCCATGCGCGATTCTCCTATCTGAACAAGAACGGGGAATTCATCCTTGACCCGAAGAAAGAAGGCAGCTTCATTTTCGGGGGCGTCAGCCTTCCAACGGATAAAGAAATCGACAATATCTTCGATCTTGGCCGCATCTACTACCGTGGCGAGGATTATGTCATCACCGATTCGCCCTCAGGTTCATCCTATAAACTGACTTTCCTCGCGAAAGGGGCCGACGCGGATTACCGAGACTACACGATCGAACCTTTGCCCGTTGACCTGGACATCGATTGGGGAAACGTGAACCATGGAGGCAATGTCATCGCCCAAGGAGACACCCTCTACACGTTTGATTCGGCCCAGCAGCAAATCTTTCAAATCGATTGCAAAACCCTCGCCTACGAGGCTTTTGATATCGGCGATGATGATTGGAAGATTGATGAATTTGGCCTGGAACCTAATGGCGATATCTGGGTGAAAGGCTACTCTAAAGACCTCAAAGAAGTGGTCGGTTATATCGTCGATGGCCAATTTACCTACGAAAAACGGGGTGAAGACGCCGATGGATACGTCTATTACGTCAGACCGCTGAATTAACCATTTCGAAGGCCTAAAAAGGCTATCGGTCAGAAATAGGCGCGACAACTAGGTCACCTCGGTGGCCTTTTTGAATGGTGGGAACAAAAAAGTCCTGTAGAATACCGCATCAATGGAATCAGTAATAATGACGCTATTCCTAGACACTGTCTAAAATAATGAAAGTCGTTTGTCAATTTTGGCCTGAATCTTTCTATAGGTTAAGTAGGAGGTTCAAAATATGAAAACCATTCTCATCATCTGCATCGTCGCGGCCATCGGCTTGGTCGGCTTTGGCGCGGTTCATTACATGACCACCAACGTGGGCAATAGCCCAACCTCGCAAGTCGACTCCGTCGCCGCCGACGCCTTAAGCGTCACCATCTCGGGAGAAGTCAACTATCCTGGCGCCTATGTCGTCGCCAAAGGGAGCAAGCTCCTCGACCTCATCAACGCCGCCGGCGGCACCAACTCCAACGCCGACTCCCTAGCCTTCAACACCGATTACGCCATCGAGAACAAGGGCACCTATTTCATCGCGCCGCTCTACGATAATTCCAATACCTGCAGCGCCTCGCCCATCGTCAAGACCAACATCAACATGGATGACGTCGAAACCATGCAATCCATCGCCGGTTTCACCAAAACCGTAGCCAACGCCATCGTCTCTTACCGCGCCTCCGCGCCATTTAAAGCCATCGAGGAAATCAAGAACGTCTCCGGCGTCGGAGCGGCGACTTATGAAAAGGTGAAGGCCAAGATCGTCCTTCGCGCCGCCTAAGCGTGAACGCCCTTTTTCTCTTAATCGGCTCCATCCTTGGGCTCTACCTCGGCCATAGCGATGATCCCGTTCGCCTGGTGATTGTCGCCTTGGCCCTGGTGGTGGCCTTCTTTTGGGCCAAAAGCAGGGGAGCGTTAGTCTATTTGCTTATCCCTACCTTTATTTGCTTTGGCCTATCCGCGGCTTTGTTTTGGATTCCTTACCCGGAGGGGACGAGCGAATTTGACGCGGTCGTGATCCGCCAGAGCGACAACTATGTTCTCGTGCAGCATTTCTTCCGACGTTATTATGTCTCCTGCAAAGGTAACCATTATGAAGTGGGGGATATCCTCCATCTTCGAGGCAAAGTGACGCCTTTTTTGTCCACGACTTATGAGTCGCGCTTCGACTTTGGGGCCTACCTTAAGGATTATGGGGTCCGTTATGAACTTGCTTCCCCAAAAATAGCCACCAATTTCCAGACGCCTTTTCGCTTACGCGCCTTTGAGCTAGGCTTCCTCAACCATTTTAGTCCAAGCGGCAAAGCCATGCTGGACTCGTTGCTTTTTGGGAAGAAGGATTATTCTTCCTCCTTGATTGAGAAAGCCTCCTCGATGAACCTGATCTTCGTCCTTTCCTCTTCGGGGATGCTTTATACCTTATTCTTAGGGGTGGTGAAGAAAGTCCTTTGCTGGAAAATCAAAGAGGGAACCGCGGATGTGGTCGTGGTCTTCCTTGGGTTGTTCTTCCTGCCGTTTGGGTTTAAGAAAATCGGCATCTTACGCGCCTTTTTGGTGCGCGCCATCAAACTTTTCAATATCCACATCCTCAAGAAGGAACTTTCCTATTTATCTCGGTTAGGAATCGCGGGCCTCGTCATTTTGCTATTGGACATCCATAACGCCTTTAACACCGGCTTCCTCATCGGCATGGGCATCTGCTTATTGATGGTCGTGGTCCGTCCTTATATCGAGCATAAGAAAAAAGCGGTGGAGAAAGTGCGTTCCTCCTTGGTCATCCGCGTCTTTTTGATCCCGCTTACCTTAACCGGGGGAGGCGTCCACCTGTTTGGGATGCTGTTCATGTTCATGCTACTGCCGTTAAGTGGGTTTATCGTGACGTTAGGCTATCTTTCCTTAGTAACCGTCCCCTTTACGGGCCTATTCAATGGGCTAGGGGATTTCATGGTTTATTTATTAACCCGATTTGAGGCGGTGGACCTAGCGTTCCCTTTGCCCGCGCTTAGCGTGGCGGGGGTAGGGATATTCTACGCGGTGCTTTTCGTTTCTTTGTTCTTACATGAAAGCGCGATGCACCTTAGCCGCAACATCCTCGTCTTTTCCTCGATTGGCTTATATGTCTGCTCCCTTGTCCCCATCGTCCCTTATCTCACGAATTCAGTCAGTTTCATCAACGTTGGGCAGGGGGATTGCGCCCTAATCCAAAGTGGCAACGTCAACGTCCTTATCGACACCGGAGGGGTGACGTCTTTTGATATCGCGGAAGAATGTTTGCTTCCTTATTTCCGGAAGCGGCGCATCTACCATCTAGACGCGATCATCGCCTCCCATCAAGACTATGACCATATGGGTGGGGTGGAGACGTTACTAAAGAAATTCAAGGTCGGGACGTATATCAAAGACCCGACCCCCTTTCCGGTGAGTTTCGGTAATCTCACCTTCTATAATTACAATAACTACGATGCGACCGAGGAAAACGATAAATCCCTGGTCTTATCCCTAGATTTCATGGGCAAAAACTGGATTTTCACCGGGGATGCCCCAATCTGGATCGAGAAGAAAATCATCGCCGATTACCCGCATCTAGACTGCGATATCCTCAAAGTCGGCCACCATGGCAGCGACACCTCCACCTGCGCGGAATGGCTCGACGCGATCACCCCGCGAACCGCCATCATCTCCTGCGGGGCGAAGAATAAATACGGCCATCCGATTCCTTCCGTCCTCAAGCTCTTGGAAGAACGTCATATCGAGATTCGGCGCACGGACTTAGAAGGGACGATCGTGTATTCAAGCCTGAGGTGAATCTAAGGCATTCCGCGAAGATAAGGCCGCTAGTTGCGGCGGAGATTTTCCTTCCTTTGGGGAAACTAACGATAGCGTCATGCCCATAAAGGCACAACAAAGCGAAGTCCTATGTCTTGAAGCAAAGCGCTGGGATCGCCTCCGCTTTCGTTGGCTTGGCAAAAGAATCATAGCCATGGGTACCGATGCAAAAGAAAAACGCACCACCGCCGATCGATGGTACGTTTCGGAACACTACGATTACCAAATCGCCAGGCGATCCTCCGGGGCGACGTACATGCCATCCCCGGGCTTGACGTCATAGGTTTTGAGGAATTCGTCGAATTGGCTTAGCGTGACGTTGATGCGGAGATATTCTTCGGGGTGGATATCGGTGGCGATGCGCTTGATGAGAAAATCGCGCGTCGCCTGGATGGCGAAGTTATCCGCGAAGGCGCGGAAGAATTCGTCATAATTAAACGATTCTTGCTTTTCGGCGAGCCGTAACATGACCCGGACCCCACCCATATCGGCGATGACTTCGCCCGTGAGGTTGGCGCCGTCATAATTATGGTCATGGAAGCCATGGAGATAGTTGGTGTAATAGTCGGCGATTTTATTGACTTTGCCTTGGAAGGAGGCACGGTCCTCCGCCGTCCACCAATCATGCCTTTTGCCGTTTTTGTCGAAATTCGCGCCGGTGGAATCGAAACCATGGCTGATTTCGTGCCCGATGACCACGCCAATGTAACCATATAGCTGCTCGGTGGAAAGGTTTTCGGCCTCGATGTAGGAGGAGCAGACGCCATGGTAGATGGCGAAAGCGTTATCGGATGTGGAATACGCCGCGTTGACGGTGGTGGTGGACGTCCCGTTAACGAGAATATTGCCCGACCAAGGGCAAGAAGCCAAAATCCCCGCGTACCAGTCGTAATAATCCTCGGCTAAACCGAAGGCGTCGGTGGCGGTGACCTTGAAAAGCTTGTCCTCATCCATGAAACCGTCGCCATAGAAGGACATGTGCCACATATTGCTCAGCTTGTCTTTGGCGGCTTGCTTGGTTTCCTCCCCGAGCCATTCCTGCTCGTCGAAAAGGATTTGGTATTCGTCGATGATGTCGCCGATTAGATCATCGATGCGCTGCTTTGTGGAGGGTTTGACGAACTTGTCGATATAGACTTGGTCAAAGGCTTTCGGGAAGGCTTCGAGATAAAGCGCGCGGGCGACTTCATCGTCGCTGCTATCCGCGTTATATTTAGCGGATTCGAATCCTTGAAGGGAAGCGAAATGATTCACGAACAGGTCGCGGTAATCCGATGCGCCGATGAAGAAACGGCTATCAAACAATTTGCTTAGGGCAAGATATTCGGCGAGGGCCTCTAGGCTGATGGAGCCGACGGAGGTTAAATAACGGTAGGCTTGATCGTTTAGCACGACCTCCGTATCCGGGCCCAACCCGAGGTCGAGCAACGCCGATTTCAAATCGATGGAACCGAAGTCGAAGTTCATTTGGCCAAGGGTGGTTTCATGGTCGTCAAGGGAAGCTTCCGTGGTGGCGATGATGGCGTTCATCGCCGTGCCGGTGGCGGACAGGAAAAGCTTTTCCGTCGGTTCTTCGTCAATGCCAAATAATTTTAAGTAGGCGGCGAGCGCCAGACGGTAATCCGTCGCTTTCTTCGTGGTTTGAGCCAAATAAAGGAAGTAAGATAAGCTGAAATTTTGCGCGCTAAACAGGAAGGAGACGTGGACTTTCCCGGATTCATCGATTTCCGCGGTGACAAGCCGGGAATTCCCTTGGAAGATGGCCTTGCTCGCGGATAGGCTTTTGGCGGCGGAAGCGGAGGCCTTCGGGTCTAAAAGGTCGGCGACGCTTTCGCGGATTTTGTCTTTCGCGCCCGTTTTTAGCAAGCGGAGGATGGCTTGGACGTCGGCGTTATCGCCGTTAAATATTTCCTTGATGCTATCCTCGGTGAAACTTTTGGATTCCATGATTTTGCCGCCAGATCGGTCAACCCCCTTGGGCAAGGGGTTTTCCGTGAAAGCCTCGTAATTGGCGTGGCCGAAGAAATCGTGCTTGGCTTCGGGCTTTTCCACTTTGCCTAGCATCCCCGGAATATTGCTGTTGATCCACGGGTAGCCTTCGATTTCGGAAAGGTCCTTGACGCTACTTTTCAAGGTGTAGTGACCATAGGCCATTTTCGTGGGCTCTGAGGATGAGCAGGGTTCATAGACGGGGCAACTAGACTCGGAAACGGCGGAGGCGGGCGAAGATTGCCCGCCGCAGGAAGTCAGGGCGAGCAACGCCACGGCGGAAAGAACTAAGTGGGTGTGTTTCATGGATGGTTCTCCTATTGACCCTATAAGGATAGCTAGATGGATGGAATTGTCATCTCATACGCATAGATTGATACGTTGTCCCCACATCTTCAAGGTGGAAAGCGGTTCATTCCGGGAATGGATTCGACTGTTTTGGAAACTTTATCCATCACCAAGCGGTTTTTTTGGCGTTACCGGAACGAAATCATGAGATTTCTCATTTCCCCATTGTGAAACGAGAATGTCTTGGGTATCTTAAACGTATTCAAGAAGCCTAAATGAGCAAAAGGACTTTAAAACTTATGAAAAATAAAGCCATTACGACCCTCATGGGACTCGCCTGCATCGGCGCTATGCTTTCCTGTGGGGAAAGCGTCGCCCCCGCCTCCACCCCCGCGCCGTCCGCGGTCTCCGGCGTCGTTTCCGACGAATCGTCTGCGCCTATCTTTAATGATGCCTATACCGATATCGATGCCATCGCTTTGGAGTCCGGCGAATATATGGTCGCCGACACCGTCTACGCCTTCGACAAGGCAAACAAGAGAATCGCCGTCGCCAAATACGCGGACTATGATGCCTATAAGGCCAAACAAGGAACATCGCTATTTGACGGCGCCGTCCGCTTTGTGAAAGTCACATCGATGATGCTTGGTACCTTCGATGCCGTCTATTTTGAAATTGGGGATACCATCTACCTTCTCCACCGCGACGCTTCGAACCGCATCTGCGTCTCCACTCGTTCCGGCACCGCTTGGTCGACCTCCGGCGCCGTGGCCGTCAGCGAGATCCCCCTCTTCTCCATGGGCAATTATGTCTCCGACAAGCAAACCCAGAACAAAGCGGATGAGCAAGGAAACTATATTTATGATTCCGCCGGCGGCACGATCCGCGAGGAATTCTACCTCTTCCTCGAGCTTACCGAGACCAAAGCCTCAATTTACCTAAGCGATAACCCGACCACCCATGGCGAGACCCCGCTCCATTTTGTGGAAAACTACAAGACCCGGATCGTCAGCGGAAAACTTCAGATCAAGATCCCCCACAAAGACGGGGACTTTGACTGCAGCCTCACCTCGCACTCCGAGAACGAAATCAAATTCGTGAACTCCATGGAGAGAAAAGGCGACTATTCCTGCTCGGGCACGTTTACCAAGATCGCCAAATAACCCATAAGCCCCAAAGCGTAACGGCGTCTTTGCTTCCTGCGTTGACCCATGCTTTGGGGTTTTCTTGCGCCTAAAGATGCGGCATCCTGCTTTTTTCGTTACGGGGCGAGGAATGCGAAATGGGCGACTTATCTATCTTTACTCGCGCGCGCAAAGGCTAGATAATTAACCTATGATCACATCTTTGACAGTTTATAATTGCTCCAATTAAAAAAAGTTCGATTTGCTCGAACTTTTTTGATGACTTTTCACTTCAATGAAATGTAGCAATACTTTTTCATCTAAATTTTTTTCTAAATTCTTTATTCAGGTATGA
>JAGAHY010000064.1 GCA_017626815.1 Bacilli bacterium
CCATTTAACAAAGGGTTTAACACTATCGGCTTATGGTCCTATTGCCGACATCCCAACTATCTTGGCGAGCAAGGCGTTTGGCTTAGCCTATACGTCTTCTCAATCGGAGCGGGTGTGGGCATCTTCAATTGGAGCTTAATCGGCGCGTTATTGTTGGTGGTGTTGTTCCTAGGCTCTAGTATGTTTGGCGAGGAAATCAGTGCCTCCAAATACCCCGAATACATCCTCTATAAACGAAAAGTCTCCAAGTTTATCCCTTGGAGAAAATATCGTCCGGAAACTGAAGAAGGAGCTTAACGCTTCTTTTTCTTTTTTTCGGCTTCGTCAAATTCGTCTTTTTCTATCAGCTCTTCCTTTTTGATATCCGTCGCCATCTCTTTGGTTTCGTTGTAGAAGTTGACGATAATTGAGGTGATGACCGCGACGACGACAATGCCATACATTCCAAGAATCACGGTTAAGATACGGCCAACGACGGAAACGGCGGCGAAATCGCCAAAACCGATGGTGGTGACAACGGCGAAGCAATACCACGCCGCATCCCCGACGTTTTTGAAAATGCCTTCAAAATAATACAAGGCAACAGAGAAAGCGGCGATTAAAGTTATTAGGCCAATGAAGACCTCCGCGGCATAAGTGCGACGGACGACTTTTAACAATACGCCCATTTGCATGCGCTTAAAGGCGAGGGCGCAGATCGTGACAATCGCGATAACCGTCTCCATGAGCGCGACGATGACAAACGAAGCGACCGCTGCGCCGTCACCCGTGAAGGAGAACAGGACTAGCGTACCCATTAGGATGAGCGTGATGAGGTTGAAAACACGCGAGTATTTTGATTTGCGAGCGATCAAGGCGGTGAGACGCTTGAGCGCCATTGTCGAAAAGTAAATAACGCCTGCGACAGAAATAATGGTGTAATTATGACCCAGGAAGAGAACGAGTAGGCCGGCAGTTAATAGCAATAAAGCAGAGACGGCGGAACCGATCCACATGATTTTGCTTTTGTAGAAGCGAAGTATATCGCCAAAGCCCAGAACCGCTCGGACGATGAATAGCGACCCGTATAAGTAGACAGCGATATCGATGTTTTCAAAGGCATCGGAAAGGACGCCTGAGCGTGCGATGGAAGATAGGGCGAGAGAAAGCACGGCGGTCCAAAGGACGCCGTATATAATGCTTTCTAAAATAGGGTGATTATTGATTAATTGAGAGTCTTGTTTGCGTGCCATGGGTATATTGTATTCAGGTGGCGCTGAAAAGAAACATCTTTTGCCGATAGCTTGAATATTTGTTTTTTCCCAACAAAAGGGCAGTAATTCTACAAAATAATCAGCTTTTGCGGATATATTTAAAATTCCGCGCATGAGGATTGCTCTTTTGAACTCGATGCGGCATTGCCTATTTTCGTGAATTTACCATCGCGCACTCGAAATGGCTTGACCCATTGAGTATACTTTTCTCGATATGGATAACGATAATAATCAACCGGTCGTTTCTAACGACCAGGGCGAAGCCGCAACTACTTTGCCGCTTCGCAAGCCCGATATTAAATACCGTGGCCCTCTTTCTTACCGCTGGCTCCGCATTATTGGCTGGCTTGCGTTTGCCATCAGCCAAATCGGCGCCATCATCGGGGTCGCCACCAATTTAGGCGCGGCCACCGGCGACACCACCGTCGCCCAAAATGTTCTTTCCTCATTCGGAACGTTGATGATGCCTTTATTCTTGTTGGCAAACTTTGCGTTGATCTTACAATCGCGCCGTTCCTACAAATTCATCCTTACCGTCCACGGCGGCTTGACTGTCATTATCATCCTTCTTTATTACTTAATCGTTGAGCGTTATATGCTGGCGATTTTCAATTTAATCACAGATGACAAGCAAGCGTCGCGCGACTTGGTTGTCACTATTTTTGAAGACATGTTCAGCCGTGGCATCAATATCTTCTTGGATTTGTTTCTCTGCTCCTCTTTCGCTTTCTTCATGAACTACGAGCCAAAGCGATTCTTCCGAGGCAAATGGATTTATCTTTTCCGTTGTCTGATCCTTTTGCCCATTGCGTATGAGGTGACGTTTCACGTCTTAAAACTGATTGCCATCAATGGTGACTTCTATTTCAATTCTTGGCTTGTCCCGTGGATGACCAGTAAACCATTGTCGGTCTTTATCGCCTTCGCCAGCATTATCGTAATCCTTAAATTAAGAGAATTCATCTGGACGAAACGCGGCAAAACCTCAGAGGAGATAGAGGCTTTCGAAGCCACCAATCGCAACTCCCTCCGCGTCTCAATTATTATTTCCATTGTCTTCTTGATTGTCGGCGTAATCAGTTTCTTCGCCTGGATTGTGGTGGCACAATTCTACTTGCCTCCCGATGCGTCGGAAGACCTAACCACACTCGTTTTGACTGGACTCTATTCTGTTGGCTATGGTCAAGGGGCAACGATTATTCTAGCGATTCCCTTTACGTTGCTATTCTCTTATAGCAGGGAACATAAGAACAAGGGACTAGACCGCCTTGTCCCCCTCGGTGGTATCTTCGTGACCATGGTCGTCTTCATCGAAGGCGTTTACTGGATCTTGACGCATTTGCCTAGAAATTAAGAAGAGTACATATCCCCGCGAGATTTGCGGGGATTTTTTATCGCCTGCTTGTAAACTGCCTATTTCTTTTCGATGAGGATTTGCACAACTTTTGCGAATTTTTCGAGCTCTGGAATAAGATTATTTTCATCAACGGAATAAGAAAGGAAACGATAATCTTGGCAAATAAGGTCCGCCTCTTTCCCTGCGGCGATGAGGCGTTCCTCGTCGATGGAATAATAGTCGTCGAGGATGGCGTAGATGTTGTTCGCGTCCGATAGTCCCCATTCCCCGTCTTCGTAGATCAGGTATACATTCAGATAGTCGTTGCTGATGCCAAGTAGAATGTCGGTGTAAATCTTCAGGTATTCTTCGTCGACGTCGAAGCGGTGGACCAAAGGGCTTTGGTCGAGCAAGCGTTTCATTTCTTCGAGGTTTGCCATACGGGTTGATTGTAGGGCCGTTAACGATAATTGCAATGATTTGGTTGTCTTTCTTCGCGCGGACGCGGACAATGGTGGACATGAAAGCGCGTTTTGATGACATCATGCCGACTCTCGTCTCCCACATGGAATATGGGGTGGGCCAGGTCGCGGTGAAAACAATAAAAGAGGGCGATAACATCGCGCAGCAAATCCGTGTCCCGAGTCAGTGCTCGATTGGCTTACGTTTGGCTAGGCCGCATGAGACCATCTATGTTCTTGAGGGGTCGATGACGCTTTATTTAAATGACCATGTAGAACAGGCGAAAAAGGGGGAAATCGTTCTCTTTCAGGAAAAGGACCAATTCGCGGTAAAAAACGAAAGTACGGATGACCTTGTATATTTAGACTGCTTTGGAGAAGTGAAATGAAGCGGACGAAGAAGATTATCCTTGGGATCGTAGCTGCTCTCGTTGTCTCTTATGTGGCGGGCGGCATCACTGCGGCATTTGTTGTCGATGGCATTGTTTTCGAACGCCGCGGCAGCGACGAAAGCAAATTGAAGAACGTGGAATATCGCCTTCGTTACCAACGAGAGGATTATCCTTCTCTAGCTACTCGCGAAGTTTATTCCGTCCCATCAAATGGGAATAAGCTGGCCGGGTATTTTTATAAAGCCGATCCCAGTAAGGGCGTCGTCATCACCGCCCATGGCATGAATTCCTTAAGCGATGGGCTAGACGTGGCTTACCAACAATGGTTCCGTTCCCAAGGGTATTCCGTATTTGCCTTGGATTTAACGGCTTCAGGAAGGAGCGAAGGCACATCGATGGTAGGGCTTCATCAAAG
>JAGAHY010000065.1 GCA_017626815.1 Bacilli bacterium
CCAGTATTCAAAGCGCCTCTTAAAAGTTGATTACCAGCAACCTATCAACAATCAATCAATAATTTTTTCTTCGATGCTATCGGTGTTTTTTCGATGCTTCAACTATTTTGCAGACATCTTATCAACAAAATTTACGCATAGAAGGGTACGTAATTGACACTACGTTTATCCTTGGTCGATTCCGCGCCTTTCAAATCCCCAGCATCGACGCATTCTTTTAGAATACGCGAAACCATAGCAGCATTTCTGTCTTCGACGCCGAGACGCTCCCTGAGTATTGGATTCGTCGTTTCAAGGCCATTGAAATGTCTTAGGCATGCAAAGGTATAGCAAGTTCGGATTATGTCTTGCTTATCAAATTCCCTATACCCATAACGACGGTATAACGTCATGGTTGTTTTTGTCGCATCTGTTTCCAAGAAAATAGAAGGCATTTTTCGAAGCGCGCATTCTTCCTCAATGCGGGCAAGCCCTGAAAACTGCGTCTCCACCATGCCCATCTTTTGTAGAAACCTACCAAGTTCCTCATTTCTTGTTTTCGGGAGAGCGTCGATGCTGCGCTTGATATCGCAGAGAAGCTCGCCAGGGTTAGCAACGCTTACGCGATTGGCGAAAAGATGGACGACGACGCCTGAGCCATGGACGGTCAAATCTTGATGAATAATAGCGTTGGCGATCATTTCACGTATGGCAACAACGGGATAAGGATAGACGCTGCGGCGGAGGGTTTTGTCGATGACTTCTTCCCTGCCCGCACGGCTTTCGATGAAATCAACGACTTCTTCAAGGCATAAGGCATAGCCTTCATCGAATGATTTATCTTCGGAAAACGAAGTCAAATATTCGCCATTATGGCAAATGACGCGGATCCCTTTCCCTTTAAGACTCGGAAAAGCCGATAAAGACCGGCCGATAGCTAAAGCGCCGCAATTCAGGATGGCATATCTCCCATCGTCTTGAACTTTGATCACACCGTCGCGCACCAAATCTTCAACCAAGTCACCTTCTTTCGTAGGAAATGGTTTTCCCAAAAGACGATAATAATTGGATAAATCTAAGTATTCTCCTAGATTTTTTCCTTCGATGTGTTCCTTGGCGACCATGGACTCAAAGTCGAACACGGATAGGCTCAACCATAGTTTCCGTTCCGTTTCCGGGAAATCTTTTAGTTTCTTTAGGCTCGATCCGATCCGAATATACTCCGTTCCTGCAAAGGAAAGGGGGAAAGAAGTAGCTTTAGCCGATACACCGACGACCACGTTTTTGCCATCGATGCGAAGCTTCACAAACTGAAAAAACGCATTCTTCGAAAGCATATGACTCAGATAGGATTCCAAAAGTTCGCCGCCTTTCTTCGCGGTTGAGGGGTTAAATGTGGTGCCTACGATCGCGTGAGTTCCATCATCGATTCCGTAGATTAAATAGCCATTGTCTTTTTGACAAATACACGCAGCATTCCCTAAGGCACAAAGGTATTGGCCAATAAGATCAGGATCGGCATTAGAATGCTTAAACTCAAGCCACTCGCCTTCATCGGACATTAAGGCCGCATTTTCAACGATCCGCCGATAGAAACTGTAATTAATGTCATTCTCTTCTAATGAAATCATGTTTTTTGCCTTCGCTTTCGCCATTATGTTATCACGGAAATCAACAACCTATCAACAACCTATCAACAATCTATCAACAATTTTTTCTTCGATGCTATCGGTGTTTTTTCGGTTCTTCATCCATTTTACAGACATCTCATCAACAACTTTTAAGGCAAAATAGCAAAAAACGATAGGCGGTTGGGAGACCTATTGCCCCTTTATATCCTTATATATAAAAGAAGGGCAGCCTTAACTTTGCTTCCCCTCAAGGACGTTGTCCCGTTTGATGGCTTTTTTAATCGATAAGAAGAAAATCTTGATATCAAACCAGAAACTAAAATGCTGCAAATAATAGGTGTCCAAAGACACTTTAGTGTCGATATCCACTTCGTCGCGGCCGTGGCATTGGGCGTATCCGGATAATCCTGGGCGAATCCGATCGACATGGTTCTTGGTCCGTCCGGCGATCAAGTCTTCCTGATTCCATAAGGCTGGGCGAGGCCCGATAAAGGACATATGGCCAATGAAGATATTGAAAAGTTGAGGCAGCTCATCCAAAGAAGAGGCCCTCATCCAACGCCCGCATTTGGTGATGTATTGGTCCGGGTTCTCCAATAAATGAGTAGGCACATCCTTTGGGGTTTTCACGTTCATGGTTCGGAACTTAAGGAAGAGAAAGGTCTTGTTCTTTTTGCCGATGCGGCGTTGACGGAAGATCGGAAAGCCCTTCGTATCCACCGTGACCACGATGGCCAAAACAAGGAATAATGGGGAAAGCAAAAGGATGGCCAGCAACGATAAAACTATGTCGAACAATCGTTTGAAAGGCAAATAGACTTTCTGCCTTTTGCCTAGGTTTTGCATGGGTTATTTGTTCTCCGTGATCTTGTAGGTATCGATAATCTTGGAGAGCAAGACCTTGACGTCTTTGGTCTCTTCCATCTGGAAAACCTTGCTAATCTCAGGAATTTCTTCCTCGATGGGCTTAATATCTTCCTTCTCTTCGATGAAGATACGCTTATTGGGCGTGCGGCGTTGGGTAGACAAATCCAAGAGCAATTCTTCGAATAACTTCTCGCCAGGACGTAAACCCGTCTCGACGATATCGATATCGACATAAGGGACCAAACCGGCTTGGCGGATGAGCTTCTCCGCGAGGTTTAAGATCTTGACGGGTTTTCCCATATCGAGGATGAAGATTTCCCCACCTTCCGCGAAGAGACCGCATTGGAGAATCAAAGAAACCGCCTCGGGGATGGTCATGAAGTAACGGATGATGTCCTTATCGGTGATGGTGATCGGGCCACCGGCTTCGATCTGTTTCTTGAAGAAGGGAACGACGGAACCATTGGAACCTAAGACATTGCCAAAACGGACGGCCGCATAGGCGGTGTGCTCGGATTTGGCGGAGAAATATTGGATGATGGTTTCGGCGAAGCGCTTGGTGGCGCCCATGACGTTGGTGGGCCTGACGGCCTTATCGGTGGAGACGAGGACCATCTTCTTGACATGGTATTTGTCCGCGAGCCTGGCCACGTTATAGGTACCGATGACGTTGGTGCGGATGGCTTCCGCGGGGCTATCTTCCATCAACGGAACATGTTTATAGGCCGCGGCGTGGTAGATATAGTCGGGGCGATATTTCTTGATGACTTGCTCAACACGGAAGTCGTTATAGGTGGAGCCAATTAACGTCACAAGTTCAATGTCGGTGATTTTCTCATCGCGCATTTTCTTGCAAAGTTCCATCTGGATATCGTAGGTGGAATTCTCGTAAATATCAAAAAGCACGAGGGTTTTAGGGTGGGTTTTGAAGATTTGACGGACTAATTCTGAACCGATGGAACCACCCGCGCCGGTGACCATGACGGTATTGCCATGGAGCATATTCTGGACTTCGTGGTTATCAAGCTTGACCGGTTCGCGGCAAAGCAAATCATTCAAATCGACGTCGATGATACGCTTGTCATTAGGGCCTTCCATCTCGGAGATCAACGGCATGCGCCTGACACGGACAGGGCAAGCGTCCAATAAGCCCAAGACTTCATGCAGACGTTCTTGGGAAATCTGGCTCATGGCGATGATGACTTCCTTGGCCTGATGGTAATCGATGATCTTGGCGATTTCGGAAATCGGTCCTTTGACGGGAATGTTCTGGAACAAGCCACCGATCTTGTTGGGATCATCGTCGACGATAGCCACGATCTTGTTGTGGTTGTCTTTGTTCCTGCGGGATTCGTCGATGACGACTTTGCCCGTCGCACCGGCACCGATGACGATGGTCGTCACCTTCTCGCGTTTATTCAGAATCATACCCGTGAGGTTCAAGACGCGGACGAGGATACGAATCGCGGGGTGAATGAAGATCAGGGAGACGGTGGATAACGCCCAGCAGAAGAAATAATGGCTAAAGCGCGGAAGCGCGGGAACGGCAATGATGACGATCATGCCGATAAGATGTACGGCTAAGGTCACCAACATGATACGAATGGACTCGAACATGCCCATTTCACGGGTGATGATGCGATAGACACGGAATCCCCAGAACGAAATGACCGTGGCCAAGGCGACGCTACCGGCATAGATGAAGGACGAGGCTAGATTACTACCGAAATCCCCTACTCCATAGAATGCCAAAAACGAAACAACGACTACGGCGAAGGACACTATCGCGTCTGCAATCGCGTAGAGGAAATGCCAATTAGAACTGTTTTTCATACGTAACTTCTCCCCCATAACTTAGCCTTGAAGTAAGCCAAGCTATATCTTGCAATATCTTTGAAGATATTCTTGGGCTCGAATAAGGATATATTAACCCACTTTTGAAAACAATGGTTTGTTTTCCGTGTGCAGCGATCACACGCCATAAAAACCAGCCGAAATCTTGAAGCCACAAGCAACGGCAAACTATTAACAACCGCGACGATTTGAAATACTATCATGTCTATTTTTGCATTTTATCTATTATGATTATGCTTATAATATCGTCGTGAAGCCCAGTCCGCATATTATTTGTAAAACAAGAAAATAGAGGGGTTTCACGCAGAAATCCGCAAAATGTACGCCGATATTGGACTAGCTTTATCGCCAACTCTGGACATTGAAAGGTACCCGTGAACTTAAAGAATGAAAAAAATATCCTGATTCTTCCCGACGCGAAATTCGCACCTGTTGAGGTACGTCAACAATGAGAAGGGCAAAGGTTACTTTTCAAGACAGATTTGTGGGTTACCTCTACGACAAAGATGACCATTTTGAATTCGCGTATGACGAAAGTTATCTTGTGTCTGGGGGTTTCCCTATTTCTGTCACTCTGCCTCTACAAAAAGAACCCTTCGTTTCCAAGATCCTTCACCCTTTCTTTGATGGTTTGATTGTCGAGGGTTGGTTGCTTCAAGCCGCGGAAAAAAACTGGAAAATCGACCATAACGACAGAATGAGTTTGCTGCTTTTGGTTGGGAAAGATGCGGCTGGCGCCGTGTCTGTTACGGAGGATAAGGGGAATGAGTAAAAGAATTTGCCTCCGCTGTGGTAAAGAAGCCACCACAATTCGTCGCTTTCAAAGACATTCCTGTCTTCGTAACGGTGATATCGAAAGGAAACCACTCAGCGGAATTTCACCACGCAACGCTTCTTATAACAGGCGATGACTCCGAAAACGCAATTGCCCTTCTGACCATAATTTTTTTCTTTTATTTGGGACATCCCTTCTTCGATAGCCGCGTCAAAGTTGCCCTCAGAAGCATATTTTACTTCGAGGATAGCGGTCCTATTTTCTTCTAAATCATCGATGACGATATCCGGAAAACCTTCGCCGCTTTCTCTATTCGAATGGACGCTGATAAAAGAAGATCGTTTCATCGAAGAATAGATGCCTAGGATTAGGCCGTGGTAGAAGCCTTCCCTATCTGTTTCTTTACGTGCATAGTCATGAATGCCAATGGTTTCCATGAAAAAGGCATTAAAGATAGAAGACAATCTTTCTTCATTGCCTGATAAAGTAAGGTCCAATAATCCCGGAAATGCGCCATATTTCAAAGAGAGGGACTTATCCACGTATCGCGATATCTGTGTCTTGAACAAGCTTTTGATTTCTTCGTTTGGAATCCATAAGTCGTAGACGCCGTCTCTCCCTTTTCCAGCGGTGAGATAGCCCGTTGATAGCAGCAGGGAATAAACATTATCTTCGTCGTACAATAAATCGCGGTACGAAAGTGAGAGATTGACGCTTTTACGAACGGAATTTCCCTCCAAAAGAGTTTCCACATCATCTTTTAACGATGGAGAAGCATGCTCTAGCATCCGATAAATAATCTCGTTAGAGGAGGAATTTCTCCAATAGAACTTCGCCGGGGCATTAGGGTTCGCACGGTGATCGAGAATATAATTCACAACGTCGAAGGGACAATAAATGCTCTCGCCACCTTGGCGATAGCCGTCGTAATACCGTCTGACTTCTTCCTCTTTTGCCGAAAGCCCATATTCTTCTAGGGCAAGCCTCACTTCCTCATCCGTAAAGCCAAAAAAGGAAGAACTATCTTCATCAAGAACGTCATAAATACGAGCATTGTTGAAGCCAGTGAACAGGTTTTCCTTCCCCGAACGTAGACATCCAGTCAATACCGCGAAAGCGACATCGGGATTTCCCTTAAAGCCAGAGGAAAATAACGTTTCCATGAAATCTAAGGCTTGTTGATAATATCCATTTGAGGATGCTTTTTCTAACGGAACATCATATTCGTCCAACAAAACAACGGCACTTCTTTCATAATGTGCCCTTAATATTTTGCAAATATAACGGAGTGAAAAAGATAAAGCGACGGGGTCCAATTCGCGGCGAAGAGCTTTGGCAAGGAAGTCTTTGTCGCTCTCTTCTAGTTTTGCCGAGTCCGCAAGCGCGGCAAACGGAGCCAGGGCCAAGGAAAGAGAGTGCGCAAATCGTGACAAGAAGTCGTTGAGAGTCAAACCATAGGCATCTTTTAACGACATAAAGAATGTCGGGTATTTCCCTTGATGTTCTTCCACGATTTGCCGTTTTGTAGAAATATACAGTCCACGGAACAAGCTGGGGTCTGAATCAAGAGAAAAGAAGCTTTTGAGCATGCTGAGGTTTAAGCTTTTGCCAAACCTACGCGGTCTAGTAAAAAGAGCCACCTCGCTCCCCCTAAGAGAAACCAAATCCTCGATCAGCGCCGTCTTATCGACATAAAAGAAGTTTCCTTTTCTAAGTTTCTCAAACGAGTCAGTCGCCACATCAATCGGCCTTGGACCGGCAATCTCTTGAGCAGAGAATTTGGTTTCGATCTCTTTTGCGCTTTTTTCATAGCGTATGTAAGTCCGCAAAGAAATGCCGAAATATTCGGCCGCTTCCTTTTGCGTCATTTTTTTCTCCAATCGAAAATCTTTGTACTTCATGTCAATAGTTTATAAGAATGTGTCAAAAGTGTAAATATGGCACACTGATATATGCCAACAATGTGCCATTTTAAGGATTAAATGTGCCATTTCTTAATGAAAATATGCCATTTTAATCGGGCAACCTGCTATTAAAACTGAATTAGTCCATAACGATAAAAGCCTTTCACTAGGTAATAAAGCCCACGCAAAAGCTAAAATCTATTAAGAATTCTTTTGAGTGGAAATGCGTAATTTCCCCAGCAATTATTCCTTGTTTTTCCTCATTGCCCTGCGAATTAAGACCACGATAAAGGCGACCAGCGCGCTGACGAAGAAGCCCGCCGTATCGATGCCGACGTCGCTCCAAGAGGAACCGCGGTGCAGCGAGGGAATGGCTTGGATCCACTCCGACACGCCAGCAAGCACAAAGCCCGTGAAGACCAGCAAGCCGAAAACGATGAAGGCCTGGAATCTGTTCTTCCGGAAGAACGTCAGGTAGAAGGCCACCGAGGCGAAGATACCCGTGACCAGGAAGAGGCTGAAATGCCCCGCCGCCTTGCGGATGAAGTCATGGAAGTCCTTGATGTTGTCGTCGTTGATGACCTGCTTGGCCTCGATGGTCAAGGCGTAGGTCTTCCCCGAGGCCGGCCCGATGGCCACCGAGGAGACGGTGAAGGTCGCCTCGCCGCCGGCGATGACGTTGATGCTTGGGCTGTTCGTGTCGTTATTCAAGACGGCGAGCTTGCCCGTGTCGGAGACTTCGACGTGGAGCCTCGTATCGGAGGCGTTAAGCGGGGCGAACGTCCCCGAGATGGCGATGCTTGAGCCCGTGGTCAGCTTCGCTCCCTCGGCGTTTAGCGGGACGCCGTTGGAAGTGGCTTTGACTTCGACGGAGGTGGGCGGCACTTCCTTCGAGGCGAAGAGGATGCTGCTTTCGATCTCCGGGTGGTTCAATAGCTTCGCGTGGATCTTTGTCTCGCCCTTCTTGCGGTAGCCCGCGACGAAGCCGCCCGCCACGAAGGCGTAGTTGCCGTCTTTGTCTAGCTCCAAATGGTCGTTGTCGACTTTGGCGATCAGTTCGTCTTCGCTGGAGAAGACAACCGGCTCTTGGTGGCCGACCAATTCGTTGCCCAGCGCGTCGAAGTACTTGACCTCGATCTGGCTGCCATAGGCCTCCTCCACTCCCGGAGGGGCGTAATCGTAGTCTAAAGGCGAGACCACCGTCGAGGGCGCGGCGAGCTCGATGCGGGACACTTCCTCCGCGGCGTAAGTCCCCTCGACGTGGACGTCGCAAAGCTTCGCGTCCCCGAAGTATAATGCGGTATCCCCGGCGGATTTCCCCAGCAAAACGCCGCCATTTTCGACGGTGACGATGCTTGGGTCGTCGACGCGGAACTGCGCTAGGCCGCGGTCCACGTAACGGGCCAGATAATGGTCGGTGGAGGTGTCGGTGCGCTTCAAATCCCCTAAGCTTAACGCGAAGGGATAGTAGGCGTATTCCCCCGCGCCGATTTCCAAGGAGGCCACGTCAGAAAGCACGCCCTTTGGGGATAGCGGCTTGACCGCGTCGAAGGAGATCACGTTCTTGATGTCATTGGAACAGACGAGTTCCAACTCGTAATGCCCCACTTCCAAAGGGATGAGGCGCAGGGCCCCGCTTTTGGTGGACGTCGTCAAAGTGTAGCTGAAGCTTCCCTCGCCTGGCGAGGAGATGGTCTTCAC
>JAGAHY010000066.1 GCA_017626815.1 Bacilli bacterium
GCGAGTCCGACAACAAGACGATTGGTCTCCTTATCTGCAGGGACAAGAACCAGACCACGGCGAGGTACGCCTTAGAATCCTCATCTCAGCCTTTGGGCATCTCGTCCTATGAGCTGTCCACCTTGGTTCCCGAGGAATTCAAGGGCAGCCTTCCTACCATCGAGGAACTGGAAAGCGAAATCGCCGGACCCGAGGAGGTTCCTCCGACGAATGCCTATGCCGAGGCAATTAAAGCAAGGCGAAATGAAATCGGGATGACCCAGCAGGAGCTCGCCGACATCTGCAAGATGCCGCAGCCGTCCATTGCCAGGATCGAATCTGGGGATTCATCCCCAAATTTATCCACCTTATTGAAAATCTGCGAGGCTTTGGGCCTTAAAATCAAAATCGAGAGTTGAGCGGCAAAGCCTTTTTCTCAACGTTTGGAGCACTTTGAAGGTCGCAAATTCATGTGACCATCCCCGCATCGTGCTCCGTTATCAAAAACGTCGATCCGTTCGGCGCCTTTCATCCTGGTCAAATTCACTCTACGATTAGCGAACGGATTTCCGACCAGTGTTTCGAAAGCGCTGGGGAATTCTTAAATAGGCTCCCTAAAGGCAATGGCTACGCATCCCACAAGCCGATAAATGGGCAGCCCGATAAGAAAAGGGGCGAGGCCCCGTAGCGGAGAAGCATTAAGCTTTACTCCAAGTGACGGTCAGACTATAATCCGTCAATTGATATGGAATCGTCCCAACGCACATATACGTCGTTCTCTTCCCTGGGAGAAGCATGCCAGTCGTGTACTCCAACGTTTGCATTCCGGGAATGCCAGTTCCATATGAGTATTGAGCGGTGACCGATACTTCCGCGGTAACCTTGTCGTCGGTATTGTTCCGAATAAGCCCAGAAAAAGTGACGGTATAGTTTCCCTCGGATACGAAGTAGCATTCGCCTTGCACGAATTCTTCTTCCAATACGACCTTTTTGGAGAGTCGTTCTTGTTCCTTGTTATGCGCGCCAACACGATCGACAATTAGGGCTATCCCTAGCCCAAGGCCTATTACCCCTACTCCGATTCCGGCGAAGATCAAACCTTTTTTGAGTTTACGTTGCCTTTCCATTTTTGCGAGTCTATGGCGTTCCTCGCGTGGTAATTTTCTGCCCATACCCGTTCTCCTGCTTGTTCTCAAATATAGATGCTGGCCAAGGATTGTCCCCTGCTTCATCGCCCTCGTCTTCTAATGCATCGGGACTGATTGAATAAGGTCCCGGCGCGTACTTCTTCCCGATGAAGTCGAGGAGTTCTTCCTTCGTCTGATACATGCCCAGTCCACCAGGGTGCTCGGCCAATAGCCTGTTGTAAGCGTTCTTGACGTCCTTCAGCTGCATCCAGTAGTCAAGGTCGCCGACGTCGAACTGATCATTGCAAATAAGATAGTCGACTGGTACTGACAAGACACGGGAGATCGTCTTCAGTTGCTTGATGTTTGGTTCGAAAAGAGGTTTTTCTAACTAAAAGCAGTTTTCGACTAAAAGTTGCATTTAGTTTGTCAGTTAGCCAATTATTTCTATATTTACTGACCATCCTGGAACTCTATTTGACAAAAATTGTTTTGCAAGATATTCAAAATTTTCAGTAATCTCAAATTTCCAACCTTGTGGATATTCGTTTAATCTGAAAACAATTCTCACATATTTTTCGTCTGGGTAAGCATATAAACTGAGCCTGTATCTACAATCAATATTTCTTCTATTTCTTCTAAAATAATAATCTAAATCATCCACCAACTCTTGCCCCAAAACTTCATCTTCAATCATACCTATTCTCCTTAATCTAAAAATTCGTATAAAAATATACCATAACATTATTGACTTTCTAGGTTTTACATATTTTTGAATCCCTACGGGATTATTGTAACGGAAGGCAGCACGCCTTTAAAAACCTAGAAAATCAGCTTCAGCTTGAGCTGAACGTAATCGCCCTTTCTTGGCCTTTTTTCCGGCAGCGGTCGCGGAGGGTTAGCGACGTGCTGAGTTATCTTCGCCATCCCTCTGCAGGCCCGGTAGACCTTAAGGAAGCCGCTCCCGAAATCCTTGAGGATCCCGTTTTCGGCGAAGGCGTCCCTAACGTCCTGATGGGCCTCCATGGCGTCGGAATAAAGCGCCGTCCCCCTCTCGATAGCCCAGATCAGGAAATCCATCGCGACGGCGGCGAAGTGTTAAACGTCAAAGATTTTTACGCGCGAAAAGTCAGATTAATTTCAAAATCCGCACCTAAAATCAAGGGAGTTTTCTCTATTACCGCACCAAATATCAAGGGAGTTTGGCGCTTAATCGGCAAATATCATCAATTAACGTCATTTTCCCCTAAGAACGCAAAAACCGCCCGAAGGCGGTCTTGCGTTAGAAGGGATTGACTTAAGCGGCGAAGAACACATCTAAGCCATTAAGGCCAAATCCCGCGTCGCTAGAAGAGATGCTGGTGGTCACGGTGAAGCTGACTTCCGTGGCATTGTCGTTGACGTTGAAGCGGACCATGCCCGTCTCCGCGTTATAGGAGGCGAAGGTCGCGTTTTCGATGGTGATATTGCTTAAGCAAGAAGCGTCGAAATTCTTGATCTCGCGCTTGCTACTACCATCCACCGCGGTCACGTAGAACTCGAGTTTGGCGAGGGATGCGTCGGCGGAGCTTATGGTCACCTTCTGGCCACGATACAGGCGTAATGGGTCAGCGAGGTAATCGGTATTGCCCACGCTTCTAGAGGATTCGCCCTGCTCCACCTTGAAGGAGAAGTTGCCATTGACCCACACGCGGACCTTGTTCATGAGGTCCTCGCCCGGGGTAAGCTGGTTCTTATTGGTGAAGTCGAACTTCGCGCGGTTGCCGGTGATGTCGGGTTTATAGTATTTGCCTAAGGTGATGACGAATTCGCCATTGACCATCTCGCCGCTAATCTGCGCCACTTCGTCACGGTCGATGGCTTTGAAGCTGGTCTCCGCGGATTCAAGCAACGTGTAGGAATATTTCTCGGTGAGAAGGTCGCGGTAAGAGGCAAGCGCTCCTTCACCCGGATCGACGATCTCGATGCGGATGCTTGGGGCCGCGCGGTCGCTATAGGCGTAATAGACGGCGTTTTCGTTGACGTAGCTGGGAACGGCTAAGCCACGCTTTAAGGAATTGCGGATGGTCTCCACCATCGCCGTGGGCCATTCCCCGTAATAGACGATCGCCCCTTCGTAGATGCGGTAATCATAAAGGGTGAAGACGAAGGCGGTGACGGCGAGGGTGTCGCTGACATAGTCTTCCAAGAAAACGCGCATCGCGTGGGACTTATCCTTGGCGAGGATCCAATAGTCGTCGCCCTTGACGTCCCAGTCATAAGCCCCGGTGCCGACCATGGCCATGATGTAGTCCATCTTGTTCTTCTCGGTGAAGCTGGTGGACTTATAGGCGGTGATTTCCAAGGCCCCGCGGACGGAGCGGTCGATCTCGTAGAGTTCGGCCGTGGGGATCTCTAAGATGGTATCCGCGATATCGCCAGAAAGGCGAAGCTCGGTCTTACCGAAGTCGTTGATCGCGTAGAGGCAGTCTTCCCACGTGGTGTAGGATTCCCCTTCCCCAAAGCTGATCAAGATCTGTAAGCCGGTGCCGTCATAGTAATAGACAAGGACGACCCGCTTATCGCGGCTAGTGGCCGTATAGGCGCCTTCGTATTCGCCGCTCATGGCCTGGACTTGGAAATGGTTGTCTTCCAAGATCTTGCCATATTCGGTGACGGAGGACTCACTCGCCCCAAGGCAAAGCAAGTCCATCTCGCCAAAGCCGTTTTGGGAGAAATAATACTGCGGGTTTTCGTATTCGTAGGCGGGGATGACCGTGGTCGTATAGCCATACATCTCGTCATCTAAGCCCATGGCGATATCTTCGTAAGGCCACTGCGCATCGGCATAGTCGATATCGTAATTGACGGAGAAATTGCCGTTTTGGTCTAAGCCATCGACGGAGATGAGGAAGCCATCCCCTAAGCCGCGGCCATAGACGCGCTGGCAATTCGTCTCATCGACCACCTGCGCCATGTAGCCGGCTTTGCTAAGCGCGCTTGCATAGGAGGAGGCGATGCCATCGCTAGAAGCCCCGAAGGCCTGCAGGATGCCCAGGTTATCGTAAGAGACGCGTAACCCCTCCGCCCAAAAGAAAGGAGGGATGACGCCGCCGAGGTATTTGACGAAGATGGCTTTCATCTCGTCGGTCCAATCGGTGAGGACTTCGCCTTCGGGGGCGTAAGCCACCTCGATGAAGCCATCTAAGTCCTCGGAGGAAGCCTCGATGCTATCTTGCCCTTGGGAGGAAGTAGCTTTTGAGGAGGATTGGCTCGAAGAAGCGCTTTCCTTCGAGGAAGAGGAGGTTGATTGTTGGGAGCTCTCCTGGCTAGAAAGGGAGGAGGAAGCCCCCTCACCCTCGCTTGAGGAAACCGAGGAGGATGAGGGAGTGCTTCCGCCACAACTAGCCAGCAACAGAGCGCCACTAAGAAGCAGCAAGAGTTTACGTTTCATAGGAATAGGAATAATAAGAAGAATTAGGATTTGAGGGAGAAGGCACCGCCGAGGGCGATCTTGAGGCCGTTGTTGTTGAAGAGGCCGCCAGTGACATTGACGACGGTGAAAGTATCCTCTTCCTCGTCATAGTAAAGGTCCAAGGTGCCGGAGCCACTGTAGTTCGTGGACGCGGAGATGATGACGTTGTTGCCATCGACTTCATAGGTCGCGCCGGTGAAGCAATAGTCGCCCGACTTCTTGCCGGTCTTTTTGCTGTAGGCGGTGCCATCGACGGTAGTTTCACCAAAGGCAAGTTCGAGGCGGTAAGTGGCGTTGGCGTAAGAATAGGTATGGCCGATGTAGGCGCTGCCGGCTTGCTTGGGTTCGAAGGCGACGTCCACCTCGTAGGTATCCGGGCTATAAGAGAGAGTGAAGGTATAGGTGGTCGTGCCTTCGTCGGACTCGATGACGACGACGAGGTCGCCGTTATCGTTGATGGTGTAGGGATGGACGGTCTGCTCATCCCCGATGATCATGCCGCCTTTGCCATCGACGGTGATGTACGTCCTCTCTTCGCCGATGGTGCCCTCGAAGACGCCTTGCTTGCCATCGAGGACCTTGCGGGCGGTGGCGCCGTTACCATCGGTGTAGACGCTAAGGAGCAACTCATCGCCCATGTAGATGTCATAGGTGACCTTGGAATCGTTGACATAGGTGCCTTCGGTGAAGCGGAAGGTGACGCCGGTGAGGAGCGTTTCGGCGGCTTTATCGTAGAAGAGGGTCTGCTTGACGTCATAGCCGCCCTGCTCGTTTTGCTTCAACAGCTCAACGACGGTGTAGGCTTCGCCGAGGAATTGCTCATAGCGGACGCCATAGAGGTCGTCGGATTCGGTGGGGTCATCTTTCTGGAAGGCCACGACGGCGTCGGGGCCAAGCTTGCCGCCGTAAAAGCCAGCGGGAGCGATGAAGATGCCCGGGAGGAAAGCGGCCACGTTAGTCGTTTCGTTTGCCGAGGCGAAGGTAACGTAGGTCGTCTCCGTGGTGGCGTCCACGCCGGTGATGGTGCCGAGTACCTCGCTATCGCGGTCTTTGATGGCGCCGCTAGAGTCGATATCGAAGCAATAGAGGGGGCTAAAGGAACTGCCGCCATAGTTATCGGAGACGATGTTGACGCCAAGGTAGCTTCCTAAGAAGGCTTCGCCGGCGTATTTGATGCTGGCTTCTTCGGCGGTGATGACCAGTTCGGTGCCTTCTTTGGCCGCGGGGAAGGCGAAATGGTAGGCCTCGCCATCCTGGTGGCTGCCATCGAGTAAGTCGATGGTCTTGGTGGGATTATAGTAGTCATCGGTCTGATAGGTGACCTTGAGGGA
>JAGAHY010000067.1 GCA_017626815.1 Bacilli bacterium
CACAGGCCAAAGCAGGTGCAGTTGACGCTGTTCTAATTAATTAGAACAACCTTAGGGGATGGGGCCAATAGCACTGGGTTAACGCGGTGGAAAAATCGCCATGAAAGACCAATTTCCGAACGTAAAATGGGGAAACTCAAATCCTTTATAAAGATGACGATCTTTTTTTCCTCTAAATCTTCCCCGCTGATCGAAATGACGCCTTCGCCAGATGCGTTCGCCATGACGGCGAATCCGAGTTGGCCAAGATAGGCGTGATGGCTGGAAGAAACATAGTCTTCCCCGTTGTTGGATAATCCGCTCCCGAGCGCCAACAGGGTCAGTTTGTCGTTGGTGGAAACGGAGATCTTTTTTTCGTAAGTGGGGAGTAGCTGTCCTTCTTTGTTGACGATATTGATGTTGCCGAAAACGATGTCATTAAGATGTGGTGCCTCTTTCGTCAGCCGCACATCGATGCTTCCTTTGTCGCCCCCCGAAGACAAAGTGGAGCAGTTGATCTCCTGCTTGTTTTCGTCCAGCGCCACCGCCTTTAAGGTTCCGAGGTCATATTTCCCCTTGAAGATGGCGGTGTTGTTTTTGCATTTTCTGACGCCGAGCGATCTGCCGTTTTGGAACAGCTCGACATAAGGGTGCGTGGTATATGCTTCCACGACCATCTTTTGGCCAATGCAGTCGTGGAAATTGTAATTCTCGATCGCGTTGGTCATCTTCCAGGCCGAAACCCTTGGGGTTTCCTTGGAATGGTTGACCGGCCTAACGGCGATCACCGGCTCTTTCCTCATGCCCCAAACAACTTGCATGTAGGAAAGGGAAGCGGTTGGATTGCCCAATAAGTCGAATGTCCCCGAACCATAGGTGAGGGGCAGCCCGCCATAAGAGTAATAAGTCCAATCCCCGAAGCCGGCTTCGCCCAAATAATCGAAGCCAACCCAAATGAAATCGCCAATCAAATTGGGGATCTCTTTCATCTTTTGGTAATTGTAGGGAGCTTCGTTGACGAACGTTTCCGTCCCGACCATCAACCTGTCCGGATATTTTTTGTAATCGAGATCATATCTTGCCGAGCCGTAATTAAGACCCATGATGTCCAGTCGTTCGCTGACCGAGAGAGCGATTCTTTCCGCCCGTTTCGTCTTCGAGATGAAGAAAAGCATTTTCCCCAATTTCTGAATCCAATAATTGAAGAAAGCGGAGCCGCTTTTCTTGTTTGCGCCTTGCTTGTTGTCCTTCAAAGGAACGGGTTCGTAATTCTTCTTGTCTTTATAGATCCCGAGCCCCAACTGGTTATAGACGCAGATCAATAGATTGATGCCGCACGTCACTTTTCTGGTGGAGTCGAGTTCGTGGACGCAATCGGCCATATCCTTTAAGACATCCAACCCTTTTTGATCAGATACCTCACTCACCTCATTGCCCAATGAATAGCAGATGACGGAAGGGTGGTTATAGTCCTTATGGACCATGCTTCTGATATCTTTTTGATACTCTTCTTTGGAGAAGTCGCGCGCGTGGTCGTGGTAGTTCTTCGGGATATACCAGCCATCATAAAGTTCATCGATCACATAGACCCCATAGGCATCGCATGCTTCCAAAATATATCTGGAGCAGGGATTGTGCGCGCTCCGAATCGCGTTGAAACCCGCGTCTTTCAACAATTTGATTTTGTGGAATTCGACCTCCTTATAAGAGGCGGATCCCAGGATTCCGTTATCAGAATGAATGCACGCCCCCCTTAGTTTGGTTTCTTTGCCGTTGACGAACAGCCCTTTCCCGGGGAGGAAGGAGACATCGCGAATGCCGAAGAATGTTTCTTCGCGGTCGTTCTTTGTCTCGGCTACCAATTGATATAGATGGGGATCGAATTCATCCCAAAGCCGATGGTTTTTGATTTGCACCAATCCGCTTGAGCCTTCATAGACCAAAGCCTCTCCATCATATATTTGGATTTTGTGGTCGCGGGAGCCTTCGACGGCGATATTGATGACTCCCTTTGCATAATCGACGGTGGTCACCTTGACATCGGTGATCTCTCTTTCTTTTTTGACGATCAGATGAACCGGCCTATAGATGCCCGCGCCGGTATAGAATCTGGCGGAAGGAACCAAGGAGTTATCGACTTCGACTTCCAAGATGTTTTTCCCTTCTTTGATGTCGCTTGAAATATCGATGGAGAATTCGCTGTATCCCCACTTGTTCGCGCCGACGGACTTGCCGTTTAAAAAGACGACGGCGTTTCGATATACGCCTTCGAACGACAGGGCGAAATAACGATTGTCTTCCTTGCGGATCGATAGCTCCTTTTTGAAAACGTATTTCCTTCCAGGGAAAAAAGAGGACTCTTCTCCGCTTGGGCATTCCTTATAACGCTTTTCGTGGATCAAAGCGTCGTAAGGCAAATCAACCTCAATGAAAGTTGAGTCGGCGAAATGCAAAAACCATTTTTTGGAAATGTCGATCTTCATTTATTTCGTCCTCAACATTTTTCCACAAAAAAAGAAATAGATATTTCAAAATCAGCCATAATAATTTAAAATCGGCTTATGAAGGCAATCGACGATTTAAAGCGCTACATCGATCTGTTTTATTCGTCCCACTACGTCCCGATTTACCTATACAAAGGCGAGGACCTTATTTGTAAATCAACTTTCAGCGATTTGATTGAGCCCAATCACTGCATTAAGAAGAATCTGAATATAGAAAAGAATCCATCCATCTTCTACTCGAACGAAATGGGGATGTGGGGGAGAGTCGAAATGGAGGATGGTTATTCCGCGATCTTCGGCTCCGTTTTTTCCACGTCGATCAATGAAGAGATATTCAGGTGCTACTGCAATTCTTTTGGTTTGAACAAAGAAGATTCCGAAAAAATAAAAGACGGTTTGTACTCCTTGCCGAAATATTCTTATTATCACTTCCTCAACTTATTGGCGTTCCTATTTTATGAATTCAATGGAGAGCTGATTGATTTTACCGGCGATTTCGAAGCGAAGGGCAGGGGCATGCAAGAACAAATCGCGACCAATCAATCGGAGAAGGAAATCGATTATGAATCGCAAGTCCACGGAACGTATGAATTGGAAAGGGTGATCGTCAACTACATCCGAAACGGCGAGACGGATCAACTGAAAGCCTTGTTTGAGAAGATCAATAAGACCAATAAGGTGCAGGAAGGGAAATTGGCGGACACCCCAATTCGCCAGGCCAAAAATATTTTCATTGGGGCCACGACCATATTTGGCAAAGAAGGGGCGATCGAAGGCGGGCTCAATATCGAAGAAGCTTATTCACTGATCGATATGTATATCCAAGAATGCGAAAAGTTGTCTTCCTTGGAGCAAATCACGGCCTTGCAATACAACATGATCATCGACTTCTCCAGGAGGGTCGAGGAAAACAAAATCCCGCCTGGCGTTTCGAAAGAAGTCCATCAATGCATCCAATATATCAATGGCCGTGTCGGCGAGCAGATCTCATTGGACGACGTCAGCGAGCACGTCCATAGATCGCGAAGCTACATCACCGCGAGGTTCAAAAAAGAGATTGGGAAAACGATCAACGAATATATCATCGACAGGAAGCTGTCCAAAGCGAAGAGCTTATTGAAAAACACCGATAGGAGTTTATCTGAAATCGCCTATTTCCTGTGCTTCTCCACCCAAACCTATTTCCATACGCTATTCAAGAAAAAGTACGGCATCACCCCGAACGAATACCGAAAAAGCCACAGCAAGTGACCTAAAGCACGCTTTCGACAAAAGCAATCCTTTGCAAAACAAGGAGCTGCATATCGTCCCGCCTTCTCCCGGTAAGGGCGACACAAGAGAAGCTAGATTACTTTCTTTGTTAAAGAACAACCCGTCCACCAAAACAGAAGAACTTGCCAAAGAATTAGGCGTTTCATTACGAACTATAAAAAGTGTAATAGCCACTCTAGTGAAAGAAGGAAAGCTTGAGCGTGTAGGTGGCAAGAAATATGGCCATTGGGGAGTTAAGAAAGGATAAAAATGGGTAGGAATGTATTCTTTGAAAACGCATATTTCATCATCGGCACCTCTTACGCTGGGAAATCGACGATGGTTAAGGAGCTGGCCAAGAAGCACGGCGGCGTCGCTTGCGAAGAAAACTACCACGACAATTACCCCGGAGAACTCGACGCCGAGGAATTTCCTTGCCTGACATACACCAGAGACCTTGAAGATTGGCACGACTTTATCCGCAGGAGCCCGCAGGAATACAAAGACTGGATCGATGGGGTTAAGAAGGAATGCGAAACGATAGAGCTGAGGATGCTTCCTGAAATATGCAGCCAGAGCAAAAAGGTTTTCGTCGATACGAATATCTCCATTGAAACCTTGAAAGAGATTGCTCCATCGGATCACGTGCTCGTTATGCTTTCCGATCCTGAAATCCCGTTGAAAAGGTTCTTCGATAGACCAGATCCCGAAAAGCAGTTCTTATACAAACTGATCATGGAAGAGCCGGATCCGGCGAAAGCCATGGATAATTATCGGAAAGGCCTGGAGCTAATATGTTCGAAAGAATCGTATGACGAGCTTGAGCGTTCTGGCTTCCACGTTATCCATAGGGACGAGGAAAGAACGATTGAGCAAACGCTGGCCATGGCGGAAAAGGCATTTGGATTAATTTAGGAAGCCGAGTGTAAAAGCTCGGTTTTTCTTTTGCGTTGAGAGGACGGCGATTTTTGGACAATGACAATTGCCCTTTGTTCCTGCTAAGGGTTTGGAAGACTTTTTCTAATGAAATAAGGGAAAAACAATAGCAAGACGACAGAAAAGTTATTAATAACATGCAATTTTCGAAGCGCGCGCTTCAATTTTTGCTTCCCTCTGAAAGCATCAATCCATCCTGCTAAAGTCTTTTTATACAGAGAGGATTAATATGAAAAGAAAACACAAAATCGCCCTCGCGATTCAGGCCACTTTGGCTGCCGCGGTTTTGGGAGGACTCATTTACGGTAATGTCTTCGCCGCTTCATATGACAACGCGCTTGATGCCTTTTTCGGTCGTGTTGGCCGTCAAGTGCCAATAGGCGAATACAAAACGGAGCACGACTCCAAGGAAGCGCTCTTGGAGGACTACCGTGATAACTTCAACTATGAAGTCGCCAAAGAAGGGAGCGTCCTTCTTAAAAACGATGCCAATGGACTTCCTTTGGCGAAGCAATCAAAGATCTCTGTCTTCGGCGCCTCCAACGTTTGCTGGATGGTAAGGGAGAAGATACCGGGCGGAATAAACGCCACCTTTCTTAACGGCTTACGCAACGCGTTCCAGGTCAATGGCGAATTAAGGAGGTTTTATCTTACGAACCCCCATACCGATTGGGGCGTCGGGGACAACAAAGGCGACGGCACCAAGCCCGGGAGCTGGAAGATCGATGAGGCCGCTAAGACGGAATATGACGATGCCCTCAAATCCACATTTCCCGATTATTCTGATGCCGCGATCGTGGTCTTAAGCCGCTCTTCCGGCGAAGGCGCCGATTTGCCTCGCCATATGGACCGCTTTGGTGGGGAGAAGGATGAACATTACCTGCAGCTTAGCAAAGAGGAAAGAGACATTTTCGAGATGATTAAGGAAGCAGGATGCTTTAAGAAAACCATCGTCATCCTGCACACCAATAACCCGATGCAACTGGATTTCCTCAAGGACTATGAAGTCAACGCCTTGATCTCAATCGCAGGAACTGGGGAAGGTGAAAAAGCAGTGGAGGGCATCGTTGAGTTATTAACCGGCGATGCAAACTTTTCGGGAAGGCTCGTCGATACCTATTGCTACGACAACCTTTCTTCCCCCGCCATGAAAAACTTCGGTGATTTCCGCTATGTCGATAATGACGGTAACCTCACGGGGAATTCCTATATCAACCTCGCCGAGGGGATCTATGTTGGCTATAAGTATTACGAGACGCGCTACGTCGATAAGATGAAAAACGTCGCAAAAGTCGGGGATTTTGATTATGACGCCACCGTCGCATATCCCTTTGGGTACGGCCTCTCTTATACCGAATTTAGTTATGGCGCAACCAAAGGGGCTTATTATGCGCCTAACGACGAGATAACTCTTTCCGTTGATGTCACCAATAGTGGGCAAATGGCTGGAAAAGAGGTCGTGGAATTCTACATGGAATCCCCCTATACGGATTATGATAAGGCCAAAGGCATCGAAAAAAGCGCCGTTAGCTTGGTCGGTTACGATAAAACAACAGAGCTTAAGCCGAACGAAAAAGCCAAGATTAACGTCACTATTCCTCGACGTTATCTTTCCGCCTTTGACAAAAACGGAAGCGGCACCTATGTTCTGGAAAAAGGCGAATACCGTTTTACGGCGGCGAAAAACGCTCACGAGGCCGCCGATCATTTCCTTTCCGGCACCAACGTTTATCAATATGTCGTTGAGCAGGATGATTTCCTTACCTACTCCGTCTCTAAAACCGGCGAAGAGATCAAACCCCTTTTCGATTCCGCGACCCTAGAGGATGGCAAATACCTTTCTAGAAGCAATTGGCAAGCGATGGAGGGCGAAGACTTCACCTATGCAAACGGAGAAAAAGAAGGCGTCTCGCAAACCACCGATGCGGCGAAGAAAGTACTAACCCATCCCGTTGACGACGCCCGTAACAGCCGTCTTAAGGCCAGCGGGTGGGCGTCTTCTGGCAATCCCAACAAAAAGGAAGACTACCCCGAGGTCACCTATGATGCCCATAACGGCGTTGAATTTAAGGACGCTGTGGGAAAAAGTTTTAATGACCCAGTCTTCGATGAGCTGCTCGATAATCTCTCCTTTGAGGATGCCTATAACGTCTACAAAAACTCCGCCAACGGAACTGCCCCGATGGCAAGCATCGCCAAGGCCTCGACGTTTGGATATGATGGTCCCGAAGGCTTCTCTCATAAAACCGGCGGCGCCGAAATGATGATCGCCTCCACCTATAACCGCGAACTGATTCGCCGCTACGGCGAGCTTAACGGCGAGTACGGCTTACTCAATGGCTATACCGCTTGGTACGCGCCGGGAATGAACCTTCACCGCACCCCGTTTAGCGGGCGCAACTACGAATACGTGGCAGAGGATAGCTTCCTTACGGGGGACTTCGTTACCAATGTCGTTTCTGCTTCCGCCAAAAAAGGCGTCATCTGCGTCCCCAAGCACTTTGCCCTCAACGAACAGGAAACCAACCGTCAGGGAAATGGCATGGTGGCGACCTATGCCAGGGAACAAGCCATCCGGGAAACCTACCTTTTCCCGTTCCAAATGGTCGTCGAATCCGGCAATTGTCTGGGCATGATGTCCTCCATGAACCGCATCGGCGACATCCCCGCCCGCGCCAATTACGCGCTAAACGTGGAAGTGCTTCGGAAAGAATGGGGCTTTAAGGGCTTCCTAATCACCGATTACAACAACATCTCCCCTCTCGACTCCGAAGCGTCTTTAGCCGGAGGCATCACCGTGCAGTTGGCCGGCAAAGAAAACCCCTTGAGCGAGACTTCGAGCAAGGGCGTTCGCTACCTTCTCAGGCAGAGCATGCATCATATGCTTTATTCCTTGCTCCAATCCAATGCCGCGGCGGGGCTATTGGAAGGCCAGCCTTCCTCCGAGGGGGTAAAGGTCTATGTCTTGATGCTTGCGGGAATCGATGCCGTCGTTCTCTTGCTCGCTCTATCGGGCGTCGGCCTATCCTTTGCGCGGTATCATAATAAAGACAAAGAAGTCGTTAACGCAGTGGTCCTTAAGCGAATCAACGTAGCGAGCATCATCCATCTCGTCATCCTTGTTGCCGTGGTAATCGCCGCCTTAGTCATCTTCTTTGTATACGGCTTACCATTGTTGCAATACGCATTTAACATCGCCTAAATAGGGAGTCGCTGTGTCGATGACGCAAAAAGCTTCTGACCCTTAATTGGACAAAACGGATCGTCCTCGTCAATTCGACAAAAAGGTCCCTTCGGGGGCCTTTTCGCACATCTCGAATCCCTTCACCTTCCCGCTGCCTAAGGGATTCGGGTTGAGGCAAACGAAAAAAAGAGGCTGCGTCCACCCGTTAGGTTTCCGAACAGCCCCTAAATGAAGGTTGATTAAAGAAGGCCTTTGGCTTTTAAGAACTCTATCGATTCAATCATTTTCCCAGAAAGGATAGAAAAGGAAGAAGAAACCTTTTGTGTGACCCTGCCGTCGTTAAAGACCAAATCGAGAGCAACAGTTAAATTGCCCGGGTTTCCATTAAATGGGTGAGGGGCGGTTGCGACGGAAAGACCGTATACGGCTTCTAGTCCGCTCTACTCGATTCGTCTTCCAAGCGGTTTTCATCCTATTGCGCGGCCTAATAATATAGCCACAAAGGAAGCAGCAGTTCACGAAGTCGTTATTAACGAAAATGGATTTATGGATGGCTTAAAACTTCGTCCACCAGAGGCGGTGGCAGCGATTGCATTCGATGAGCTTCCGGCCTTCATGTTCTCCAGTGCCATTTTCGAGCATCGTGACCAAATCGTATCCGCACTTGCTGCAAACCAGCAAGCTGTCATCACAAGTTCCGCCGCTAACGGCTTCTAATTGTTCATCGGTGAGCTCAACGCCTTCTTTTTTAGCGAGCGCGAGCATTTCTTCCTGGCTTTTGCACGCCTTGACCTTGGCGATTTGCTCTTCGCTTAAGCCTTTAAGCAATTCTTCTTTCATAGGTAGTGACTCCATTAATTTATTTCAGAATAGCCGAAATGAGGGATAAGCGGAAATGGGGCTTCTATGGGGCGTGCTGATTGGCGATTTCCCCTTGTTCAATCGTTAACGTGTCGCAAAGCGAAAAAAAGACTTACATTCGTAATCTTTGGCTAATAACGAAAGGGTTTTAAAGACATTCAGCATCCACTTAACGCGACAATATATGATGTCGCCTAGGCAACGGTCTTTTTCTTTGCGCCGCCGCCCATCCATACGCCAGACGCCCACGCCGCCGACCGACCTAGGCAAACGCCAGCCCCGACGCCGAAACGAGGCCCACAGCGACCCGCGGACGACCAAGCTTTTCGGGCGCTCGCATACCTGGCCCGACGCGACATAATTCCGATGGGCGACCGTGTGCAAAATCGGATGATTCGATTCAGCCGGCCACAACTGGCGAACCGCTGCCTAATCACCAATGAAGTGATTGCGGTAACGGCAAGTCTGAAAACCCACGCCATCATCGAATGGCTGGGATAGATTAGATGAGAGACGGGGGAACGCCCGTCTTTCTTCTATATATAGGATTAATACGCAAAAAAATTTTATTTGCGATTGGCTCGAACCATCGGACTTTTGCTACGGATATTGAGCTTTTTCATATAGGATGGTTCCTAGACAATATGCTAGATACATCTAATAGAATCGAAGGTTTTAACGCCAAAATAAAAGCGACTAGGAAAAAGATACTCTTAAGCTCCGAAGACAACGCGATTATTGTCTTAACGAATTGCTGTGAATCATATTGCAAATCGTTTGATTCAGGACTTATAACTAACTGTAACAAATTAACTTATGAACAAAAGGAGGAATTAGGATTTACTGGATAACATTATGTGCGCTTTCTTTCTGGCGAAAAAGCTTGGCAAAGAAGGCGACCAATGGAAGAAAAGGAAGATGAATATAATCATTATGAAAAAACTACACATAATTCTTGCAACTATCAGCATCTTGGATGCATTTCATCGGAAAAAGAAATAATTGGCGGAAAACCATCCCTTTATTCGTTTTATATAGTGAGGAAACATGAACGGCATTGGTAAGAAGACGATCGAAGCATTCTACCGCGGTGAGGAGAAGGCCTCCCGTATCGTTTTTTGCCGCTATAGAAAGCTCGTCTATTTCGCTCTATCGACGGTGCTGAAAGAGAAAAGCGATATGGATGACGCCTATCAGGAGGTGTTCTTCCGCCTGTTCAAGAACAAACCGGAATTTGATGAAGAGGGGCATAGCCTTCCCTCGTACCTCGTTAAGGCGGCAAGGACCATCGCGATCGACATGGCAAGGAGAGCTTCGTTGATTTGCCTCGTCGATGTAGAAGAACAAACAGGTGACCAATCCCAATCGGTTGGATACATCGTGTCCAAATACCTCTCGCCTCCACTTACCAAACTCGAGGGGGAGATCGTCGCTTACAAGGCCGCCTTCGGGCTGTCGTTCTCCGACGTGTCCGAGATCATGGACATCCCCGAGACGACGGTGAGGCGGATATACAAGAAAAGCATGGAAAGGATCAAGGAGGAGTATAAGCATGACCGTTAGAAGAAAAATCCGTAATGATATCCTTAGGGAGATTGAGTCCATGATTCCTCGTGTAGGGTTTCTCAAGCCCGCCCCTCAGAAAAGGAAAGGCCTCGTGCCGGTTCTCGTCCTCGTCTCCTGCTTGCTTGCGATGGCGGCAGGCGTTCCCGTCGCAATGCATTTCAGCAATGCGCCAAAAGGAGGACGCGCCCCTAGGATGAGGGTACTTCATTTTGGCGAGACCTGCATTTCGGAGTTTGGGGAAAAGGTCACGCTCAACTCTTATGAGATAACGGATGGGACGCACATCGCTGTCTCCATCGACCTTCAGGCGGAATCCTATTGTGTCACAAAAGCGAGCCGCCTCACCCTCATTTTTGATCCAAGGGAAGACGATTATCTCTACGGAAAGGTGTTCAATTGTGATTTCGATTCAGACGCATTCGCCGTTGCGAACCCAGGCCATGATCCGCAGAAAGAAGAAGTTTATGCGGAGGAGGAGGTCGTCCTCCCATTTCTCTTTGAGGCAGCAGGGTATTCCCTTCTCGACGAGGATTTGCGGAGGGTCCAATACACCTTTGGCTTCACGGACCCTAACTATCAAGAGTCACTTTACTTCATAATCGATAAAATGGAAACGAGGGAGGAAAAATGAAAACATTATTCGCATTATCCGCCGCATTGCTCATGGCGATTTGCCACGCGCTGGAATCCGCTAAATCGGCAACTGATTTAGGCGCGATGCCAAATAGCTGCCGGGCAGGCTTGGCCTCCGGTGCATCGTTTGGCACGATCGTGGACAACGAGGGTGCCGGCCACGTTTTGGGCGATGTCGAGGATAGCATATATCCCTACTGTTTCCCTTGCTATTTCGGTACAAGGGAAAGGCTTGGCCAAACAGGGAAAATGTACATAAAAGAAAATAGGCAGGATTGCATGCTCGTCGAGCCCGGCGACGTCTTCCTATGCAAGCTCAGGCTAGAGTTGCCCCTCGATTTGCAAGACGGCGTGGAGTTTCTCTATTCTCAGGGTGAAAACCGTTTCTTCTTTCGGAACGCCAGCGGCGCGTTTCTTGAATCGGAAAATTTGACGAAGGCGGCGTTCGGGCGGGATCATTCCCCAGAAGGGGGTCTCGCTTTGGGACGCGGGATGACAACGTCGGAAATGTATTCCTACCTCAACTCCTCGCCCCTCGTCATCACCGGCTATGAATCGCAAAAAATGATTAGGAACTACAAATGGATTCGTCAATTCGACACATCCTTCTACATTGCAGAATCGAAGAGGGACTCCGATGGGGTAGTAATTGGGACTGCCGGAGAACCGAACTGCGTGTTGAACTCGACGTTTTCCGTTCTTTATAACTTGCCTCGCGTCTATTCGCCATCGGGCATATGTTGGCATTACGACTCAACTCTTCTTGGCGCTAGTATCTTGACGTCGATAGACCTAACCTCACCCATGGACCCCCTTTATAGCAGCCTTGGGGTTGGCCGCATAAAAGAAACGGGCACGTCGCAAGACGGGTATGCTTACACCACAAGGTATGTATCCAATCATTTTTCGTCGGCTTCCTTTCCCACTGAAAGTGTATTGAGCCGTATGCCCGCTGGTTATCCTGTGCTTCGCCAAACCGCGATCGATCTCGGCTATTCCGGAGAAGGCGATTTTGCCTATTGGAACTTTCCGAATCTTTTCGAATCGCTTAATTCAACGTATTCCGTAAATATCGATGGGCTGAGATGGCAAAGCCAGGACACCGTGGCATCGAACATCGACTATGGCATCCCATCGGTCATTGGTGTTATGGGAAGTCCAAATTTCGGCAACCACGCGATGGCTGTCTATGGATATTTAAAATATTATGAGAGGGTCTACACAAGCCAAGGGGCCTATAACACGATATCGAAATATTTTTGGGCCGTGGATTCCGGCCACTATGCCGACACCGATCCAAAATCAATTTTCTTGGATTCGGATGGGAAATACCGCTGCTGGTATACGCCCGACGGTTATTACGAAACATTCGCGACCGTAAAACGTTCGTCGCTGACTTGGCCTTCTTGTTGAGCGATGAGATACGATATATTGGGAAAATCCATCTTCATTGACGGTCCAACCGGATCGTTGGGTCGAAGCGAAGCCGAATTGGGTGTCGTGATTTCCTCATCGCCCGACTTCGATGGTTTTTGTGCGTCGTTCTCGGAATACCAAACCGCCAGCGTCACCTTCTGCCTCAATCTCTCCGACGCCTGCAATTTGGCTTGTGACTATTGCTTCAACGGCGAAAAGACCGGCGTATCCATCTCCGTGGCGGATTGCATTACGTTCCTCGACGGCTGTTTCTCGAAATTTCCAAACAAGGAAAAGTATTTCGTGGATCTTTCTGGCAAGGGAGAGCCGCTGTTCTTTTTAGATAAAATCTTGAAAATCAAGGAGCATTGCGTCCGCAAATCCAATGAGCTGAGAAGGGAGATCCTCGTTCAATTCGTCTGCAATGGGACGTTGCTTTCCCTCCCAGTGGCCGAGACGCTTCAGCGGCACGGAATACTGTTTGGCGTTAGCCTTGACGGCTGCAGGGAAGTCCATGACAAGCATCGAAGAAAGAAGACCGGGGAGCCCACCTTTGACGAGATTGTCACCAACGTCAAGGCGATTCCGCATCACGAATACGTCGGCGCCGCCTGCACGTTGACGAGCGACGTCTTCAGCCTAAAGAATTCCCTCATTGAGCTATCGAAGACGTTCAACACGGTTGGGTACAAACCGGCCAGGGCGTGCGAGTTTGCCTTTTCTTCCGAAGGCGTTAAGGCCTGGTGCGAGAGCTACGATGAGCTTGTTTCCTATCTAACCGAATCCGCAATTGCGGGCGACATCGCCCCAATTAAGGTTCTTCTCAATGGCGATGACTACTTCGGCAAATTCGTGAAACGGATATTTTTGGGGCAAAGATGCCTCATCCGTTGCGACGGGTCGCTCTCGCGTTTCACTCTTGATGGCGACGGAAAGGTGTATCCATGCCCCGCGGCCTTTGGAATGTGGGGGTTTGCCATCGGCGAGGCTGAGCATCTCGACGAATCAGCCATGGAAAGGATGTTCGTCTCCCAAATTCGTCGTCCCGAATGCGCGGGATGTGATTTTCGTTATCTTTGCGGCGGGGAGTGCGCTATAGAGAAAAAACTCTCCGGTGGCTTGAATGCGGCGATGTGCGAATACAAGAGACACATTATCCTGCTTGCTGCCTATTTCACATTTTCGGTGATTGAAGGAAACAGATGTGCGGCGATGGGAATAAGGGCTTTTTGCGAGGAGGTTGAATCAAGAAAAAGAATGGACCCCAGGCTCTACGAATATCTTAACAGTCACCCGGACATGAATTTTACGGAAGGGAAGGAGGCTTTCGACAAGATAGAAAAGAGATATTAAGGGCTTTGCGTTTTGGTTTAAAAGAAAAAGTCACGTCCATCAAGCGGCGTGGCTCAAGGATTATGATAAAGCAACATGAAGGAAATAAGTTACGTTTTGCGATAGAAATTTGATTTTCGATGATAAAGCCGCGTTTGCTGGAATATCAAAATCTTAATAGAGTATTATCGTCAAGAGGTAACAACAATGACCATTCTCCCTTCGGCTTCCTTGCGAAACCAATACAGCGAAATCTCCGAACGCTGCAAAGCGACCGGAGAGCCGATTTTTCTTACGAAAAACGGCGAGGGCGATCTTGTCGTTATGTCTATAGAGGCGTATGAAAAGAAGGAGGCCCTCCTAGCCATGAAAGAACGGCTCCTTGACATTGAGTTAGAGCAAAGAAACGGCGCGAAATACTATAGTTTGGACGAACTCGATTCCGCGCTGAAAAGGATTGTCGGTTAATGGCTGAACTCAAAGTTTCGATTACGCAGAAGGCGTTTTCCAGCATCAGCGAACACATTCTTTTTGCTCGGAACGTCTCTTTAGAAGCGGCGAAGGAGCTATATGAGGAAACCATGACCTCGCTCCGCTGCTTATCATCGTCTCCGGAAAGACACCCCGAAATACAGGATTTGAGGATCGCCGGTGCCCGCATCCGAAAAATGTCGATTCACGATGGGCGCTATGTTGCCTTATATAAAGTCGATGGCGATACGGTGGTCATCTATGATGCCATCGATACCAGAAAGGACGGCATTTTGAATAGACTTTGATGGCTTTTGAGGTTAGTGTGGAAACAGCAAAGAAACTTCCGCCACCAATGAATTCGGCATGGCGGACGATAAAAACGGGCGATTTAGGAGGGATTTGCGGTGGAAAAACATTTATTGAGCTAAAACTTCTCCAAGTAAGGCCGGATAAATTTGAACGATTTGAAGTATTCATTAGGGAGGTATCCGCGAATCAACTTAAGTGCGAAGGATGTAATCGCTCAAGTATTTCAAGAGGTTCTTCACCATCGACGGAATCGAACTCGATGAGCCGCCGAGAGAATTTACCAAGATTGTGAAATGCGTCCGCTACTATTCCTTTTGGGAATTCGATATCAAAGAAAACTACGGCAAGGCCATAAAAGCATTCTTTGAGAACTACAATAAAGAATTACAAAAATTATTGATTGCGCCTTTCGATATAAATCTTGGGTGTTCGTTGTAGAGGATTTATAAACGTTTTCTTTTGGGGGCTGCCTCAGATCCAGGGCGGCCTTTCTTTTTGTGACACTGTTGTGACGAGCCGTTGTATATAATAGATTAAATAAAAGGGGTAACCGAATATGAGACAAGAACTACTCAAGGGCCTGACCGAGGATCAAATCGCTAAAATCGAGGCGTGCAAGAGCCAAGAAGAAATGCTCGCGCTCGCCAAAGAAGAAGGCATCGAGCTTACCAATGAGCAATTAGAGGCCATTTCTGGTGGTGGCACTTGCACACGCCCTACTGCTCAACCTGCCTATTGTAGACAATGTGGATGGACAGACTATTGTGATATCGTTGGAAACGGCGGAAATAGTGATTATAGATACACGCTAAAGTGTCGTCATTGCGGCAATAAGTTTTATAATTAATTAGTGTCGTAGTCCGAAGTCACTTATCCGAAGTTGGACAAAACGACGTATCCATAGACAGCCGTCCGAAAGGGCGGTTTTCTTGTCTCAAACTCGCCGACCTTCTCGTTGCGAACTTGTCTCTCCTGGAGCGACCTAACGACGACCGGATTATTGGATAATGGTGGTGCGAGGGTTGAGGTTCTCCGTTTGAAAGCTTAGCTCCTTGATTTATTCTCCTCCCCTCGTCTTTCTCTCAGGGCTGCCTCAGGTTCTCAGGGCTGCCTTTTTTGTTTGTTTTAGAGGCTCGCGAGAGACAAGTTGTACGACAAAATAGTGGATGGAAGTATTTAGACAAAAGCGGATAAGTTGAATCGGACAACCACATCTGCTGTCGTCGTCCAAATCCGATCGTCCTTAGTGGGACAAAACGGATCGTCCTCGGCAGTTTGAATAGAAGTCGTCAGGAATGGCGGCTTTCACGCCCTTTATTTAAAATCAAGCATGATATAATTATGATATAAAGAGGTATTTTATGGCAATTATCAGACCAAGTGCGGATTTAAGAAATAGATATAAAGAAATAAGCGAACTATGTAAAACTACTGGCCAACCAGTTTATATAACGGTTAATGGTAGAGAAGATACCGCGATCATTGATTCAAATGTTTTAGATGAGCTTTATCAAACAATCAAATTGATGCAAGAAATAAACCAAGGAATTGCGGACGTTAATTCTGGAAGAGTTATGTCCTTAGAAGACGCCAAAAATAGATTACTATGACATATAAAATCATCATTACGGATAGTGCTTTTTCTGATCTTGAAAGCATCAAACTTTTTATTGCTGCTAAAGATAATTTAGAAATTGCGAAACAATACGTCCTTAAACTATTTGATAGAATCGAACCATTAGAAACTTTCCCTTATAGCGGGCTTAAAATAGCCAATTCCTTTTTTGACTACGCTAAGGCGTATTATTTAATATGCGCTAATCATGTAGCAATATATCAAGTCAACGAACTTGCAAAATGTGTTTATATCTTAAGAGTCTTATCTCATTATCGAGATTGGAAAAATATCGTTAACAAAGACATTCTTTGTAATAAACAAATCATTATTGAAAACGATAGATTGCAAATTGTCAGAATGAATCAATCAATGTACTACGATATTTATCAAAACTCGCAAGATGGTAATAATCGTAAATTTGTTCCCGATGAAGTATTTAATTCATTGGAAGAAACGAGTGAAGTGGTTAATCAAATCATCAATAGTTATGATAGTGAGGATGGACCGTTTGTCTACGCAGTTATCAGAAAGAAAGACAACATTAATCTTGGCTATGTCCAATTAGCGAAAATAGAAGAAGGGTGGGAAATTGGTTATCACATCGCTGAGATTTATACCGGCAATGGATACGCCACTGAAGCTACTAATCTATTTTTGGATCACATCAAAAACAACATGAATCTCAAGCAAATAATCGGTATCGCTTTAGCGGCTAATAAAGCCAGCAGAAGAGTGTTGGAGAAATGTGGATTTGAATTGATATATGAAGGCACTGGATTATATCAAGGAAGAAAAAGGAAAATCATTAAAGCAATTAAACATTTATAGGCCGGGTGTAAAGCTCGGTTTTTTGTCACCTTCAAAGGACGTGGAAGCGGGATTTGCATTGACGATAATACAATGGTGTTTGAGGCGTGCACGATATCCGTTTTTCGCCACCAATCAAAATGAAAAGAGCGCCCGAGTCAATCCGAGTCGCTCTCGATGATTTCAAGCATCTGCCGTGGCGTGACGACGTAACTTCTGACGGGGTAGTGCTTCAGGTTTCCCGTGACGAGGTACGCATCCATCGTGGAGCGTCCGCTGAGGGCGATTTCGAAGAAGACGATGTCGTCTTCGTCTGGAAAGGCTTCCTCGGTGTGTTCCCTCGGCAGGAAGATGGCCTTTTCCCTTAGGCTGGCGATGAACGCTTCGGGTTTCCCCTCCTCGAATCCGAATTTGTTTCTCGTGAGGACGTCTTCTTATTCGACGATGATCTCCTCGTTGAGAAGCGGGACGATTTTGCCTAACAGGATCAAATCCACGACCTGCCCGGGTATCGATTCACTTTTCAGCATGGAGGAGACGAGCACGTTGGTGTCGACGACGGCATAGTACCGCTTCATAACTTACGAGTCTTCCTTTCCTTTCTTGCCTTCGCAATCTCATCGTTAACCTCCTCGAGGGTCAGCTCTGAGTTACCGTTCGTCTCGGAGGTCTCTCTCATGGAGCGGACGGCGGCAAGGGCGCGGCGGGTGGAATCGTCCAACTTCATGTCGAAGGGCATTCCTCCTTCGGCGATGGCCTTCTTAAGGAAGGCTCTTACGGCGGTGGAGATGTCCATGCCCAGAGCTTCGAAAAGGCTCGCGGCGGCCGCTTTGGTCTCGGAATCGACCCTAACTTGTATGAGCTCCATATTATCCTTCTCCTCTCGATGACATTATTATGGCAAAAGCATTACATAACAATATGTTTGAGCGCATTTATATATAAGAAACGCTTAATCCGCAGGTCATAATCGTGCTTCTATAAATTTGAATATAGATTGCTTTTATTGTGACATTATAGTGACATTTATTGTGACATATGGTGTTCTTTTTGCCTCAAAAAGGAGGCGTTCTCCATGAATTTAGGACGTTTTTATGGGTTACATTTGGGTTACAAAAATTCGGCCTTTTTTTCTGAAGGCAAAATCAGGCTTCGAAGAACGAGCGAAACAGGCTTCTAGTCGTGTTTCGATAATTAGTGTGTGGAGACTTCACAGCGGAGGACGACATTTGTCTGGGAGAACGTTATTTCTAGAAAAGACGCATCCATGTAATCCCTATAGAACCCTAAGTCATAAATCCATTCCATACCGCCGTATTGGGGTGGGTCAGTCTCTAGAACAAATTCGTTGATATGATTGGCGGGACCGAGCAATGAACTCACTTCGTCCGACCCGCAGCCCTTCACGTCATATTGCTCCGAGAAGGAGCTCACGAGTAATCCCCGGTAATCTGGGTCTTTTGCCGCCGTGGCTCATTTTTCCGGGGTGAAGGTTTTGTATTCCTCGAATTGGACCCTCGTCACCGAGATGCCGATTGTTCCGATAACCAAAGCGACCGCTATTCCCGAAATGGACAAAAGCGTCGGGACCGTTTTTTCTCACCGGTTTTCATGATCATTAACAGATATCCCACAAGTCCTAGCGCGCCTACGAGCAAAAGAAGCGCCGTGAGAATGACAAGAACGCCCAGGGCGGCGAGATGGGAATTAAAGGAGTGGGTTATCCGCAAGCGATGATAGAAAACCATGCCAATAATCATCCCCGTAATCCCGAGGAAAAGGGAGACAACGGAAAAGGAAAAGCCAATCCAATATCGCCTATTATGCATTTTGGCATTGGGCAAATCATTTTCCATACGGATTTGTTCCTTGGATATAGTAAAGCCTTCCTTTCGTCTTGCTTCCGTTCGTGCGGATTTGGCCGCTGGCGAGAAGGGCATTAAGCATGCCCATCATCGTTTTCCTCGTGACGCCAAACCGTTCGGTCAGTTCCCTTTGGCCAATGCCATCGCTAGACGCAATTACGGAAAGGACCTCCTGAACAGAGAGCTTCGTGGACCCGATTTGCACGCCCAGTCCAAAGAGGAAGAGACGCAGTTCGGTGTAGTCGGGCGAGGAGTGGATGCTTAGCGAAGGGGTCGGGTAGCCATATTCGCGCATGGCCGAATAGATATTGCTGACCCCATAGCCGGTGCGTTGGGAAAAGCGGAGCAAACGGAAGAAGCGCATGATTTCGGTGTTACGGGGTTCGCTCGTGCCACCCGCGATCATGTCGTCGACGGAGATGTAGGGCTTTCCCGAATTGCGGAAGAGCATCTCCCTCGGGGTGGCGACCAAAAGCAGGGAGGCGCCGCTAAGATAATCGGCGTTGCAAAGCCCGTTGACGAGGGCTTCGGTGAAGGCCTCAAAGATTCTATCGCCGGATACTTCTTGCCCATTCTCGATCTCATACGGGGCGGGGAGCATGGTTCGCGCCCTATTGCGTACGGTTTGGAAGAAATCGAAGACATTGCAATGGGTGAGGCTATCGATGCTGCACAGCCTATAGTCGTAACGGCTGCCTTCCCTTGGGTTCTCCTGATAATCGAGGAAGAAGGTGGGGTAGACCGTTGAGATGGCGTCGCTATTTCCGAGCATAAGGATGGCTCCGTTGGTGAGCAATCTTTTCCCTTCGCTTTCGCGGAGCATCTTAGCGCCGAGCAGGAACCCCTCGTCATCGAGCGAGGCATCGATTTCGAAGGGGTTGCGTTCCTGTAGGAGTTTGCGGAAGGAGCGGAGGGATTCCTTCTCGACCGATTCGATGCCTAGGCCAAAGGAATTGACGCTGAAATCGTAGGACCCCTGACGGACGTCGTTGAGGAAGGAGATAAGCTTCGATTTGCTCGCGGGGTAGTCGCCGGATTCGCGGCGGATATAGGCTTTGGTGAAGTCACCGTTCAGGTAAAGCGGTTTATCATTACGGGGAAGTTCGTTGACGTGGATTCTCAAAACGAATCGCCCGTTAGGCAGGGGAATGGCCTCGAAAGAGGAATCGTCGAGGACGCTTTTGCTGCACTTGTCCTTAGAAGCGATTGTATCCAGAATTGCCTTTTGATATATGGGCCAATTCGCGACGCCAGGAAGATTTTTTACCTTTTCGTTCTCCTCCTCAACGCCGAGGTATATGTCTCCACCATCTGTGTTAGCGAAGGCGGAGTATGTCTCATAGAAGTCCAAAGGGACTTTTGTTCTTGCGAGTTTGAATTCGGTGTGAAGATCCTCTTCCAATTTATATAAATCTTTGTATTCCATAGGACAAAACCTCCTGGGAGTATTATCCATTTATTTGGGTAAAAAATCAATTTATCTGGGTAAAAAATAGTGAACAAATTCTCGGTTGGCGACCCGCATCGCGCTCCATTTAATGTAATGTAGCAATTGCATGTTTTTCCACCCAGTCGTGATATTATTAATTTGCGTATATTGGGGGAAAGAATAATGCAACAACAAGAATTTATTAAAAGAGCAAAAGAAATAAAAACAAAATTAGAAGAGATAAAGTATACAGCGCTTACATACGAATGTTTTTTCTGTGATGTTCCTAGATTCGGCAAATTAGTGAAACCTGCAAGAGAACTTCGAGAGCAAATGGCAAGCCAAATAAAAGAAATTAAGAAAGTTCTAGATCAATTCGACCTTCCATA
>JAGAHY010000068.1 GCA_017626815.1 Bacilli bacterium
AAGGCGACCCGGGCGTCCTACCTCCTGAACCCGTCACCATCACCGGCGTCGAAACCGGCGAAGGCGATACGCTCATCATCCACTTAAGCGATGGCTCTGACTACATTGTTAAGAGCGGCAAAGACGGCGTCGATGGCGTTGACGGCATCGATGGCGAAGACGGCGCTGACGGCCTCAATGGCGAAGACGGCGTTGGCATTGTCTCCATCGTCTTAACCTCCTCCGAAGATGGCGTGGATACCTACACCATCACCCTCTCCAATGGCCAAACCTACACCTTCACCGTGACGAACGGTAAAGATGGCAAAGACGGCGCTGACGGACAAGATGGCGCTGCTGGTGCCAAAGGCGATAAGGGTGATAAGGGCGACAAGGGCGACCAAGGCGAACCTGGCCCCAAAGGCGACAAGGGTGACAAAGGTGATAAAGGCGACCAAGGCCCCGCCGGCGAAGCTGGCAAAGGCGGCTGCGGTGGCTCCATCGCTGGCGTCTCACTCATCGTGGCATCTCTCGCTGCTGCCGCGACGCTTGTGATCGCGAAGAAGAAAAAAGAGGATGACAAATAATCCGCTTCTAACTTCTAACTAAACCATAACGGCGGGGCCCTTCGCTTTGGAGGGCCCCGCTCGTCACGCTTGCCTTACTGAAATCGTTTGATTCATGCGGCGGCGAAACATGAAAGGGATCTGTCTATGAATAAAAAGAATAGGAAAGGCGTCTGGGTACTCTCCATCGCCTCCATGCTAATGCTTGCCGCTTGCGGTGGCGGAAATGCCCCCGATAGCAAGGCGAGTTCCTCCGCCGCGAGTTCTTCTTCCGCGGAAGCTACTTCCACCGGAAAAACGGAGCAAACCTCGTCTCAATCTCAAAAAGAATCGAGTTCTGCAACGACTTCTGGGTCTTCCACGCAAAAAAGTGATAGCGACAGCAAACCTGCTGCTACTGTCACTGTTACCTTTAACTTAAACTATGCCGGTTCTAGGCCTTTTCAGGTCAAGGTCGAATCTGGCTCGACCGTCGATGAACCTGAAGCACCTACCCGCGAGGGATTTGCCTTCACGGGCTGGTATACCGAAATCGGATGCGTCAATCTCTTTGACTTCGATACCCCGATCACCCGCGCCACCGTTTTGTTTGCCGGTTGGTCGGAATCCAGTATTACCGTCTCCTTTAACTATAACTATGTCGGCGCGCCTGCGATTACCCAAGTCAGCGTCGCCAAGGGCTCTAGCGTCGCCCGCCCCGAAGATCCGACCCGCGAAAACTATGCGTTCGTGGATTGGTGCCTTGATGCGGCAGGGGAGAATCCTTATGACTTCACCCTACCCGTTACGGAATCCTTCACTTTATTTGCGAAGTGGAACTTGTCCGTGGCCCAAGTCACGTTTGATCTCGGCTATGATGTTGAAAACCGTCAGAGCGTCGTCTCTGTGAATATCGGCTCGGCAGTCGCCGCGCCTGCGGATCCTTCCCGCGAAGGTTATTCCTTCAAGGGTTGGTATCTCAACCTTTCGGATTCCGCTTCCTATGACTTCTCCAAAGTGGTTACGGAATCCTTCACCTTAACGGCGAAATGGGAGATTCTCATTTTGACCGTCACCTTCGACTATAACTATTCCGGAATGACGAAGCAGACCGTCAATGTCACCTATGGCGACACCGTTGATGAGCCCGTGAATACGCGCACCGGTTACATCTGCGCTTGGATGCTTAATGACTCCGAATTCGATTTCGATACGCCCATCACCGAAAGCATCACGCTCGTCGCTTCCTGGACGGCCGAATCCAGCGATTCCTACGTCTATACCTATTACTATAATTACACTGGCGCGCCGAATAATGGTGTCTACAAGACCGTGGACGTCAAGAAGAACACCAAGCCATCCCGTCCCGCGGAACCTGTTCGCGATGGCTATTACTTCTCCGGCTGGTATAACGAGGCCTCCTGCCAGACGGCGTTTGACTTTAACTCCAGGGCATCCGCCAACCATGACGCCTATGCGAAGTGGCTGAACATCTATACCCTCGAAGCGGAATATGTTGATTTGGAGGGCAAGATGGGCTTTGGCTTCTCCGTCAACCTCACCGGAACCGACCTCATCTATCCCGCGAATGGCTCCGAAGCCAGCAACGGTTACTACATTTCCGGTTTCTACTATGAGAATGCCTTCGTCGACTTCGACTTCAATGTCGATAAGGATGTCGATGACGCGGTCGTGACGATGCGCATCCAGTGCGAATTCGACACCAAGACCTTCAACCCTGACACGTACGCCGTGTTGGTCAATGGCGAACCTCTGGATTACGATGAAATCGTCATCGAGGGCCTTGAGGAAGATACCCGTTCGGATGTCCGCCGCCCGTTCATCAACGTGCAGATGAATGACCGTGCCGAATTGAAGAAGGGCGCGAATAACATCAAGCTCGTGACCACCAATAACGTCTTCCATGGCAACACCCGTCAGGCCGACGCGCCGATGATCGACTGCCTCTATGTCGCCACCGACGCAAATCTCACTTGGAACCCCAAACTATCCAACCTCGAAGGAAAGTAATATGTTTGCCTTTATTCTCAAAAACTTGAAAGAGAACCTTCTCTCTTATATCTTTGTGGGAATTGGCATCGTGTTGGCTCTCGTCGTCTGCTTCTTATACCAGGCGACGGGGGTCACCGCCTTTAACCCCAAGATTAATCCCATCATCATCGTTTTCTCTGCAATTTCCGCAGGAATTGGCGCGATTAGCTTCCTCTGCGGTTTCAAAACCGTGAAGTATTTGGCCTTTGTTTTGGGCTTATTCGCCTTCCTCTCCTATGTCCGTGAGGAAATCACCTATATCGCGAATATTTTCACCGGCATCGACGGCACTACCTTCACGCCGGAATTCATCGCCACGTTTGCCTGCTCCTTATTGGCCATGGTTTTCTTCTTAGTCGGGGCCATTGTCCAAAAGGAAATCCTGGGCAAGAAAAAAGAGATCGCCAAGGAGAACTAAACCATGAACCCTGTCAAATCCGTTAAACTCTGGCGCAGCCTCTTCGTGGTTTCCGCCAGCTTCCTCGCCGTGGCTTTGATTGGCGGCGGCATTGCCTATGACCAATCCGCAGCCATCAACTCCGCGTTTAAAGTCAAAACTTACGAAGTCATTAAGGGTGACGACGAAGGTGAGGATACCGAATATTTCAAACGACAATACACCACCCCGGAAGCCTTAAAAGAATACACCGATTCCATTTGCCGTAGCCTCGAGCAGGAGGGCATGGTGTTACTCAAAAATGATAATGGCGCGTTGCCTCTGGCCGAGGGCAATAAAATCTCTTTATTCGGCCAAGGTTCCGTCTCCCTCAACTATGGGGCGACCGGATCCTCCTCGACGGATACCTCGGGCATCATCGATCTAAAGACTGCCCTTTCATCTTTTGAGGTGAACCCAACGCTCTGGGATTTCTACCAGACCGGAGCGGGCTCGGGGTATCGTCGGGGTAAACCTGGCTTGATTTACAAGATGAACGAGGCTCCTTGGAGCGCCTATAGTGGCGTTATGTCCTCCTTCAGCCAATATAACGACGCTGCCGTGTTCGTCCTTAGCCGCGATTCGGGCGAAGGCATGGATATCTCCACGATCGGCAGCGATTGCGAAGGAGGGAACTACCTGAACCTCCACCCCAATGAGCGCGAAGTCCTCAAACAATTGACGGCCTTAAAAGCATCGGGCACCTTCGGCAAGATCGTGTTGCTACTCAATACGCCAGTCCCCGTCCAACTCGATTTCCTCTTTGACGCGGACATCAATATCGACTCCGCGTTATGGATCGGTAACCTCGGTTCCACCGGCGCCTACGCCATCGACGATGTCCTTTCGGGCAAAGTCTCCCCTTCTGGCAAGCTCTCCGATACCTTCCTCAAGGACAATTTCGCTTCCCCCGCGGCGGCAACCTGGTCCTTGAACAAAGATAAGAGCTTCTCGTTGCCTTACGCCAACGCGGCGGATTACCCTGGCTTCAACAACACCCAGAACACCTATGCGGTCTACACCGAAGGCATCTATGTCGGATATCGTTATTTTGAGACGAGATATGCTGACAAAATGATGGATTCGCCCCGCGTCGGCGACTTTGATTACGATGCTAAAGTGGCCTATCCGTTTGGCCATGGGCTGAGCTATACCGATTTCTTCTATTCGGGATTTGAGATGGAAGAGCACGAGGATCACTTCCTCTTCCATGTCGATGTCATGAACATCGGCGGTTACAAGTCAAAAGAAGCGGTGCAGCTTTATCTACAAAAACCCTACACCGACTATGACCGTGAGCACGGTGTCGAGAAAGCGGCGGTGGAGTTGGTCGCGTTTGAAAAGACCGGCTTGCTCGATACCGGTGATATGGAAACCGTGACGTTACGCGTCGAAAAGGAGCAATTGAGGTCTTATGACGCGAACTTCGCGAAGACCTATATCGTCGAAGAAGGGGATTACCACTTCGCGATAGGCACTAACGCCCATAACGCCCTCAACAACATCCTCGACGCTAACGGTATCGTTACCGATGACTATCTAGTCGATCCCTTCTTGGTCGCCACTTACCACCAAGACGCCATGGATAAAACGACCTATAGCCATTCGCCCATCAACGAAGACGTTGAGATCACCAACCAGTTTGATTTCGCCGACATCAACAAATATGAAGGACGCGGCGAGAACCACGTCACCTACGCCAGCCGCAACGACTGGGAAGGAACTTTCCCCAAAACCTCGGAGATTCTCTCCATCACCCCGACGATGGAAAAAGATATCCTTAGCTACAAAGCCCTCCCTGAAAATGATGGCAAAGCCATGCCCGCCTATGGACAAGATCATGGTCTTTCTCTAATTACTCTACGTTCTACGGCGGAAAAACCGGTTTCTTACGATGATCCGCGTTGGCAAGACCTCCTCGATCAGATGTCCTTTGCCGAGCAGGCGTTGCTGATCACCGATGGCCAGCATAACACCTCATTGGTGAACTCCGTCAACAAGCCCGCCACCAAGGACGAGAATGGTCCTAATGGCGTCTCTGGTTCTTCGACAAAGGCCAGTTTCCCCTCCGAGGGTATCTGGGCTTCCACCTTTAACAAGGAACTCCTGGAAGAAGTCGGCAAATGCTTGGCCGAGGACGCGTTAGCCGTCGGCATTACGGGCATCTACGGCCCGGGCGTTAACCTCCATCGCGCTCCCTTTGGCGGACGCGCCCATGAATACTTCTCCGAAGATCCTTACCTCATGGCGATTTGCTCCGTGAAAGAGACCATCGGCATGCAAAGCAAGGGCGTGGTCACCTACGTGAAGCACTTTGTTGCTAACGACGAAGAGACCAACCGCAACGGCGTCTCCATCTGGCTGAATGAGCAGGAAATGCGCGAAATCGTGCTCCTCCCGTTTGAATATTCCTTCCGCCCGGATATGGGCAACGCCCACGCGACCATGACCTCCTTCAACCGCATCGGCTGTCTCTGGACCAGTGCCAGCAGCGCCTTGATGGAAAATGTCCTCCGCGATGAATGGGGCTTCGATGGCTTCGCGATCACCGACATGGCCTCCTCCAACGCGAAGACCTTCATGACCTATGTCGATGGCATCGCTAATGGCACCAGCCTCTATGATGGCGCCGGCAGCGAGAAGGCTCTCGATGATTACCGTGGCAACGTCTTCTTCGCCAACAAGATGAGGGAAGCTTGCCACCGTATTCTCTACGTCACCGCCAACTTCTCCGCGGCGATGAATGGCATCTCCGCTTCCGATGAGATCGTTCCTATCGTCACCTGGTGGCAAGCGACCATCATCGGCTTGCGCGTCGGCTTCGGCGTGCTCGCGGGTGGAACACTGGTCATGCTTGGCGTGGCCGTCTTCTTGATACGGAAAGAAATAGCGTAGCAGTCTCCTCCTTGTTCGGGGCTCTAGATGAGGGAATGTCACCTAGAGTCCTTTTTTGCTTCCATCCTATATAATTAGGATAAGTAGGAAGGGTAATTCATGGACTTTTTTACGGAAATCTGCGGCAGAAAGGCCTTCATTTGCGAAGATGACCAGGCTTCTATACTTTCTTTGTTCCTCATGTTTTGCTTTGATGAGCAAGAGGCTAAAGCGGTTCTCGGGGAAGTTTTTAGGCTTCGTGGCGTCGCCTTTGTGGCCGTGATATTGGAACGCTGGGACTCTTGGATGATTCCCTGGGAGTCAAAGGCTGTGAAGGGCCCTGCGGAAGCAAAATCCTTAAGTGAGGAGATGCCCGCTTTATTGGATGAAGCCATCCATGTTTGCCATGGCGACGTGCGAAAACGTTATCTCATCGGTTATTCCTTGGGTGGCCTTTTCGCCATATGGGAAGGCCAAAAGGGCCGATTTGATGGCATCGCCTCCGTCTCGGGCTCGATGTGGTATCCAGACTTGGTTCCATTTGTCCAAGATGGGGAATACCCAAACGTGGCGAAAGCTTATTTCTCCATCGGGGATAAAGAGAGCGGAAAGCCTTCGTCTCCGTTTTATCAGGTGAGAGAAAAGACCATGGAGATCGAACGCATCATGGCCAGCAAAGGCATCCAGACCGTCTTTGAACTCAACGAAGGGAATCACTTTCATCAGCCTGCATCGCGTCTCAAGAAAGCCGTGGAATGGTTTCTTTATTCCTAACCGTTAAGCCGTCTTCGAACTTAGGTATTACTGCAAACTTGCTTTACTAAACGGGTTTTATAGGCAAAATCGCAATATTTTCTTCATTGTGAAGAATGGTTATGGCCTTTTCTTGCTGGACAGGTTATAACTTCCCACGGAATTTAAGGAAGGAATCCTATGGACATTAAAGCAAAACTGATCTTGCTCGCTTTGGTTCCTTTGTGTCTGACTTCCTGCGGAGAGAAGGCATTTGCCGATCATTTGGATGACTATGTCTTCACGATGAAGTATCACGATAACTTCAACATCCTGCAGCTGACGGACATCCATTGGAACTACAATTCTTCGACGGTCGCCTCACGTGCTTACTTGGACAAAGTCTTTGCCCAGGTGCAGCGTCATCTCAAAGAAGAGCAGGGCGAAAACGCGAAAATCGATCTCGTCGAAATTACCGGCGACCTTTTCATGCTCGCGAATACCTTCCATGTCGAAACTTTGGTGAAATACATGGAAGAAAAGGCGGACGAGTATGGTTTCTTATACGCGGCCGTCTGGGGCAACCATGATCACCATGGCATCTATAACCCTAACTGGTTATCCAATCAATTTAAAAAGGCGCCTCATTCGATTCATATCGACGAGGACGATAACCTCTATGGTCGTAGCAACTTCATCATCAATTTGACCGATGATGGCAGCAAGACTGCCGCGACAAAGTGGCAATTGGCCAACCTTGATTCCGGAGCCAGTTTCTCCGAAACGGCAATTTCCCCTTTCCGCGACTATGACTATCTTCGCAAAGATCAGACGCAGTGGTGGAAGATGGAGCACGACCGCGTTGGCGTCGATGTTCCCGCCATTGCTTATTATCACATCCCCCAAGCAGACAACTTGAAGGCGTGGAACGCGATCCATTACGAGGGCGCGACCTATAAACACAAGTTCTTTAAGTTAGAAGGCTTTGGCGATAATGGAAACGAAGCCTACGCCTCCGATTTCATCAAAGTCGGCAGGGAGAATAACCTCAAAGGCGCGTTTATGGGCCATGCTCATAACGTTGACTGGACGGTCGACTATGATGGCGTCGTCATCGGTTTAGGCGTGAAAACCGGAACCGAACTTTATTTTGCCCACGTCGATGCGCAGAGCACTAAGCCCGAGGTCCAAGAAGGTCTAGCCTCCGTTGGCATCAACGAGAACTTCGATCTTATCGGGGCAAGCCTCGTCACCTTAAAAGATACGGTGGGTAACTTCGACCTCGAGCATCTTTATCTCAACGAAAGGACTTCTGGCGACTTTGTCAGATGGGTGAAATGGTAATGAAAGAACTATTCAACAAGGAAAACTACCTTTCCTCCACCTTTGACGGTGCTAAACGGAAGCAGTCCGCGATTGTGACGGCGTTACTTTGCGTCTTCTTTGCCCTCTCCGCCTTTACCTTCATCAACGCCTTATATGCGTTTGTCGACGCCATTGGCTGCATCGTGTCTGGCTCACCGGATGTCGCGATTAAGGAGTTGCTCCGTTCTTTGCCTTTAATTCTTTGTTTCTTCATGACCTTATGGACGTTGCTGTTAATCCATGGCTATTACCGTAATGCCAGCCCTGAGAAGCGTCAAAAATCGTTGAAGAAGAACAGCATCGCGATTCTGTGTTTCGCGGGCATCACTATTCTTTATGTCATCGTTGCCCTTATCATTGGTAAGTTTACTTCCATCGTCGAGGGCAGTCCCTTCCCAATCTATCCTTTGGACACCGTTTTATATTCGGTTGTCTTTGCGACTATCGGCGTCTGCGGACTTGTCGTTATGCCAAAAATGGCTGCAAAACACGAATATGTTGTCCCTAGCCGTGGACCTATCGTGACCAAAGCGCGTTTCTTCTATTGCTTTGGCGTCAGCATTTGGATGTTGGTCGCTCTTTATGGCGCGGCCGGCTTTGTGACGGGGCTTTTCATCATTGACTTCTTTCATGGATATTTAGCTTTCAGCATCGCTTTGATGGTGGTGTTCTTGGTTGACGCATTATCCCTGATTTGCTGGGAACTGGTGTACAACAAGCTCAAAGAAGAAGCGAGGAAGAAACTACTTTTGCCGCTTGCCCTCGTCGGGTTATGCGTGAGTGTCTTTGCCGCGGGATTCTATTTCATCGCGCTTGGCTTCAACCTCGATGGCCCCGCGAATGTGGGCTTTGGCGTATTGCCAATCGCTTTCTCCGCCAGCGTCAACATCGCGACTTTAATCTTGGTGCTCACCCCGGTTATTGCCTCGGTCATCGCTTTGATCAAAGGCCTCATTCTTCGTAAGAAGTAGGGCGACTATGTCTTCATTTTATACCGGTGTCTTCGGATGCCGGTTTTTATATCGACGCTTTCTTGGTTCCAACGTCTGAACCTCGCATATGAAAAACCTACATTTAGGTGGAAATCGCTTAGTTGTTATGCGTTATTCCTGTATGATGGACATGCATCCAAAATGCGACTCATAACGTTTCGATCCGTTGGTGACGTAGGTTTATGCTGTCGTGAGAAGGGAGCATGAACATGCGTGGAAAAGTGATTTTAGGAATGTCCGCTATTTCATTAGCCTTAGTCGGAGCGGTTTTTGCGACAGCGGTAAACGATAGGGGCGCGGTATATTCGCCGATTAAGGCGACCGAGCCCACATACACATTGGCCGCAACAAGTGGCGTTGATGTCACCGATGGTACTGGTGTCATCAGGACCGCTCTTGGTGCAGATATTAATTTCTCCTTTTCGAAATATACCAAACAAGACGCGTACTTTGGTGATTTAGCCAAAGGCGGTTATATCCGTAACAGCGATATCATCCATTCGATTCGTTCCATCGAGATTGCTCTTGAAGGCGAAGTGGAAATATATCACGGTTACTTTGACGGCTATTCCGTTATCTTTAATGAATCTGACGTGGCTACGTATGAGACAGGCAGTTATACCTTAGACCTTTCTGACCGTCTGCCTACCTATTTCAAAATTGTGGCTACTGGTGAAGGAAAAACTAGCATTGAGTCTTTCGCCGTTTCTTATGGATGCAATGAGCAAACTGCCGCGTCGAAATTCACCATTCGCGTCAACAAACCGACTGTAGGCGGTAGTGGGGACATCCGCTACGGAAATAAACTCTGGATCAATACTGATGCTGTCAGCGATGGTTGGCAAAACTATCAAATGATCGAGGATGGCGATACTTATTACTATACTTTCGAAAATGTGAACCTTGGTGAGTACCGCAGCGTGGGCAATCATTATGGTTTTAGCCTCGCGCTTTCCTCTTCGTCTGCTGAAAGTCCTGATTGGAATTACAAGTTTGATTATGATCTGGGGGATAGTTATTTCTTTTCCGTGTTCGAGGGACAAGATGAACTATTCGTGGGCGATACCTTTAACTTTGCTTCTCAGCCGATTCCTGCTGCCGATCCTTACACGTTAAAAATGAATTTAGAAGTCCGTGGATCTTTTGGGGAAGGCGCTCTTGGGAATATCAAATTCGTTTATAGGCAAAGTGAATCAGAAGATTTTAATTGGGATACGGTATTCGGGACCAGCCCTTCGCCCACTTATTCTGCTTCTATAAGTGGCTTAGATTGCACTAAGACATTGCAGTTCAAAATCTATATTTGGCATAAGGAACCAAGCAGTGACTCATTTGTCACGCCGAAGAATGCCGACTATTTCACATATGTTCCATCTATGGATAGCAATCAAACCCTAACGGTCACCTTTACGTTCCCTATTACTGGGAACACTACCGGAATCCTCACGGAAGGGGAAGACGACAATCCGTCCACGGAAATGTCTTACGCAGATCAAACGGTTAATGTTAATATCCACCGCAATTCTGTGAAAATTAATCCCGTTTTTGACGGCAATTCTCAGCCCTTTTCTTGGGAATACAGCGGTGAGAATATTCGCATCGATGAGGAGGGGAACATTATTGGCTTAAAAGCCGGTACCACGACGACGGTAACCCTAACCTCGTTAAAGGGGCTCACCTGCAGCTTTGATGTAGCGGTGCCTGATTCTACCTATGAGGCAACGTGGACGCGCGATTGGTCGTGGAACGGGAAGGATTTAGGCGAAGATAAAACCAGCGTCTTGGAAGGATGGTTTGACGAACCTAGTAAGGCTGCCGTGGCTGGCTTCGACGATAATTTCTGGAACGGAGCGGATATTTCTTCGGTGAAAGCGTTATACGATAACGGATCGAAGTTCTTTAACACCGATGGCGTGGAGCAATCGTTGTTCTACATTTTGAAAGACCATGGTTTTAATTGGGTCCGTACAAAGATTTGGGTCGACCCGCAAACCGTTAATGGCAAATCCTATGGTGGTGGCGAATCTACGTTAGAGAATGCATTATGGGTTACTAAAGAAGCAAAAGCGGCTGGAATGAAGGTTTTGCTCGACTTCCATTACAGCGACTACTGGACGCACCCTGGTCAGCAAATACTGCCTAAAGCATGGGCTGGCGCTTCAAGTTCCGATGAATTGGCCAAATATATCTCAGACTATACTAAGGATACTTTAGATACTTTCAACGACAATGGATGCCTACCCGAAATGGTTCAACTTGGAAACGAAATTAGTAGTGGCTCTTTCTTGCAAGGACCGGGAACGGATAGTGATGTCTTTGGCGCGATAAAATATTATGAGGAAGGCGGGGAAATCAAAGCAGACAAATCTGATTTGGGGAAGCCGAATTACCTCATGGGCGCGAGTGATTTGAGTAGTTCTATCAAAGGGACAGGGGCCAATATGGTTAAATATCTTAAAGCGGCCGCGAATGCCGTGAATGAAAACTACCCCTCGGTAGAAAAAGTTATTCATTGGGCTAAAGGCAGGGGGGATGTTGCCGATCCTTCGAAAATTAACACATTCTTTGCCGGATTTTCGGAGGTTGATTATGAGTATGCTGGCATATCTTTCTACCCCTATTATTGCTTCAATACGATGTCACAGGCTGCGGATATTTTGGCAGGACTTTCAATCGATAAACCTTGGTTTGTTGCTGAGACGTCTTATCCCTTCTCTGGCTATTCATGGGTATATGAGGATGATGCTGATGTGGCCTCTGCTGCGATTAATGCCTGGACTTCAAAATTAACCAGCATCAGCAGTACATACCCCTTTACCGGCGCGGGCCAAGCCTCCATGATTCATGACCTCACAGCTGCCGTAGTAAACGCAGGTGGCAAGGGCATGTTCTACTGGGAACCTGCTTGGGTACCGAATAAATATGTCGGCTGGGCAGGAGAAGGATCGGCATGTTCTTGGGCCAACCAAGGCTTCTTCTCTTATGATGGTAAGGCCCTTAACAACATCAAAGTCTTCGACCAAATGAAGGGAAGCTAATCTAAATCGCCACTAGAAAGGCGTCCGATGTAGTATTGCAAGGACGTCTTTTTTCATAAATGATGGAGTTTTGCGGGACTTTTCGAATTATTTCCGCCCAATATCTCAATGCTTTGATTCGATTAGCTCAGAAAATAGGTCAATCTTTGTATTAGATTCGATAGTGAAGGCATTTATTTTTCAACGCTATTCAGCGCATGCGCGCGCCTTAAACACGCAAATGCGTGCAAAAGAAATTGTTTCGGTCTATCATACAACCCATGCCCGAGAATAAAGCAGTACAAATAGCGGAAAAGGTCGGCGGATTCATCAAGAAAGCCTACACGGGTAAATTCCGTTTCTTGGTGATCGCGGCGACGTGCATCGTCTTCCTTTATGTGATGTACTTTGCGTTCTGCTTCCGTCCCACGCCGACATACGCGAATAAGGACCATTATTGGGACGATGCGCGTAACATCGCATTCCGCGTCGTCGCCGCCATTTTGTTCATCGCTCTTTTTCTCTATGGCATGATGCAATTTGCCTTAAGGAAACTGACGGTTCATAAAGCGGCGGTGATTATCGCCTTGATGGGTGGCGTGTTCGTGATGATCTATGGTTTGTCGACTCCCATTTACGACTATGATGGCGTCTGGAATCAACATGACCTCTATTATGGAAACACGACGACCCGTTATTTTATGGAGGACAAAGGCATCCTCGATGGCGGCGGTGGGCATTTCGGCATGATCATGACTGTGTACCGCCATGGCGTCATCCCAGAAATCGTGAAACTTCCCGATGGATCCTATGATTTCACCTTCATGGGCGTCTTGGAGCGTTACCAGCCGAAGCTGTTCTATCTTATCAGCGGGTTCTACATGCGCTTTAACTCGCTATTCGTCCATTGTCCTGAGGGCATCGTCTCCATCAACGGCTCGACAGCCTATGGGCTCACGAACCAGGAATGGGCGTTATTTGAATCCTTAAGGCTGCTTTTCACGATGATGGAATGGCTACAAATCTATTTCATCTACAAAATCTTTGCTCACGTCGGTTTAAAAGGAAAAGGCTTGCTCATCGCTTTTACGTTAGCCATCTTCAGCCCGATGTGGTGCTACTTTGCCAACTGGGCCAATAATGACGGTATTTCCACGTTCTTCTCGATTGTCGCCATCTATTACGCGATTCGTTACATCAAGGAGTACAAGTGGTACCAGATCATCATGGTCGCGTTAGGGATAGGGGCTTCCATGGCGTGTAAACTTGGTGGGACGCTCGCGGCTTTAGTCATCGCCCCGATGCTGATTTATGTTTTCGTCAAAGCCATCATCGCCACCAGCAAAGGGCAGCGTATCCACACCCAAAAGATGCCTGAGTTAGTCTACATCACGTTGCAGTTTACCGTGCTTGCTTTAATTGTCTTCCCGCTTGGCTTAGGCTTTCCCATCTATAACTATATCCGTTATGGACAGGATATCATGTTCTTCTCGCCCGTCAGCAACGAAGCCCTTTACATCGTGAACGAATCCTTCTTTGAACGGTTCATCCTCTTCCCTAATTCGGACCTGTTCCGCATGATCTGGGTCCATCACTCGAACCAGGATGAGGCCTTTGGGTATATCCAAGACACTTCGTTAATCACCGCGGTCATCAAGACCTCCCTCTATGGGGAATATGGATTTGGGCATTCCGCGCTTCAATGCACCATGCTCTACGTATCCACGTTGGTGCTGATCTTCTTCACGATGATCGCGGTCATCTACCGCATCATCATGTATTTCATCAATAAGCCAAACGATGTAAACAAATTACGTTTCTATGTGTTTGCCTCCATCATCGTCGTCTTCTATGGATGGGCGGTGTACTTCGTCAATAGTTTCCCCCATACCTGCAACCAAGACATGCGGTATATCGCGGTCATCATCATCGCCTTGTCGGGTATCGTGGGCTCGACTTTCATGTCGCTAGAGCGTAACCCGTTATTGCCGAAGGTCAACAAAGTCGGCAAATATGGATTAATGGCGGCTACGGCTTTATTTGTCGCTATGGCGTTTGGGACGTACTTAACCATCTCGCCATGGTTCTATCATATATAAAGGAGCAAAAAAATATGGGTTCTGCATTAAAAAATAGGGATTCAAGCATCTTCTGGGAATTGGTCCGCTTCGTCGTCGTCGGTGTTTATGGCACCTTAATCGACCTCGCTATTGAGGGGTGGGTGACCTCCATGGTCGCGGATAAGGTGGCTGGCGCATCGCATATCGGCGCCTTCTTCATCATGTTCGCCATTTCCATTGTCGGTTTCCTTGTCTCCACGCCAGCGAGCTGGTCTTTAACCTCCGTTTGGGGCTTCCGCAACGTGGCCAAAGAGTCCGAACAAAAGGCCAAGTCCTTCAAGGGTATGCTAATCTTTACTTTCTGGTCGTTCCTCGCCTTGCTTTTAGGCGCGGTCATCCAATTCTTTGGTTACATGATCTGCCTCGAATGGTCGGGGTGGGGCATCAATATCCTCGGCGGATTCAGCTTTGAGAAGATGTTTGGCGCCGGTGGCGAAATCAAGATCTTCTTCGCTTGGGCGACCGTCTTGGTCATTCGCACCGCCTTCACCATGGTCTTCAATTACGTCACCCGTAAGCTCTTCATCTACAAGGCGCCGAAGTCCGCGGAATAAGAGAAATTGCTACAAACGAATGAGTCCTGCTTGGCGGGGCCCTTTTGAAATAAAAGGGGCCAAACTAGGCTAGGATAATCCGCTTTTTCTATACCGCTATTGCGTTTCGGAAGCCTGTTTCCTACCTATGCGCACATATACCCGTGCTTTAAACTAGGTCCGTTTTGCGCTATGGTATATGGTATGAAACATTCTTTGCCTATCACTTTCCTCCTCGGTGCCATTTTGTCGTTAGGCGCCTGCGGAGGGACCCCCGCTGGAAATTCAAGCAGCGACGTTTCTTCTTCCGTCTCTTCTGTCAGCGAAGCGACGAGCGAAAGCCCCGTTTCCACCAGTGAGTCCAGCCCTTCTGAAGAATCGTCTTCTCCGGCAACTACCGAGGAATCCTCGGTTAGTTCGGAAACGTCCTCTTCTTCGGAAGAATCCTCCTCGGAATCCTCTGAATCGCTATCTTCAAGTTCCAGTGAAAAGAGTTCGGAATCCTCTTCAAGCAGCAGCGAACAAAGCAACTCCAGCAGTGCTTCCAGCAGCAGCTCAAGCAGCTCTTCTTCTCCGGATGCTGATCCGAAATGGAATGTTAATTTCAACCAATACGGCAAAGAATTCATGGTCACTTTGGGTAAACTCATCGTGGCTTCAGGCAAAGTTACCAGCTATGCCGACCAAAAGGTCATTGGCCCCAAGGCCGCGGCGTACCCAAATGAAGATTCGAAAACGTTCATCCCTTTCTATAAAGAACCCAAGGCTGAAAATGTGATTTCGGCGTCGGATTTCAATACCAGCACCGGTTGGAACCGCGAGCATACTTGGCCCAATAGTAGGGGTGGCGGATATTTTGAAAACGACGCGGTCATGGTTCGCCCTGCAGCAGTCAAAGATAATAGCAACCGTGGGAATAAGTTCTATGGACTCGGCGGCAGCGAATGGGATCCTGCAGACTGTGGCTATGAGCAAGCCCGCGGCGAAGCGGCGCGCATTATCCTCTATTGCGCGACTGCCTATAACGACGATGTCTCCCTTTCCAATAATCCGGGCGACGCTTCTTCCGCGAATACGATGGGAACGTTGAAGACCTTACTTAAGTGGAACAGGCAATATCAGCCTTCCGAATTCGAAAAGACCGTCAATGAGCGCCTCGATAAATACGGTTATCGCCGCAACCCCTTCGTCGACCACCCCGAATATGCCGAATATATCTGGGATGACAATGGCCTTCGTACCAGCAAACCTGAAGGCGGCGACATTCCTTCCCCTTCCTCCCAGACTTCCGTCGAACCCGCGGCTACCTATAACCAAGTCATGGACTTCTCGGACTTAAATGGCAAGCAATTCGCGATCACGGCCTCGGATGGCACGCATTATTACAACATGACCAGCAACGCCAAAAGCGACAAGCTCCCGTGGTACATCATCGGCGATTCCTGCACCTACAAAGATGGGGTCATGTCCACCGAATGTGATATCCACTGGTTCACGTTTAATGAAACCGCGCAGGATACCTATGAGATTACGACCACCGATGGCCGTTACCTCTATGGCTATATCGCAGGGACGCATTATTCCATCGGACTAGCGAAAACCGAGGCAGAGATTACTGCCCAACAAGGCGGCACCGGGCCTAGCGCCATCTCTAGACAATGGAAATTAGAGGCTGGACAAAACGGCACGTTCCAGTTAACGACCGCCGGTGTTTACCTCGAATACTACAATGGTTCCTTCTGCGGCTATAAGTCCGCGCCGAGCAACCCGTTAATGCTTTTTGCTTAATTTCGACCGCAAAAACCACATAATTTGGAGGAAAAAGTATGCCTGCAATGATTCTTGTCGGGGGCGGTTCGTCCTCAGGGAAAAGCTATTTGACCCACGCGGTCACCAAAGTCCTTGGTGAAGATAAGGTCACTTTGCTCACCCTTGACGATTACTATAAAGACCAGCATGACGTTCCGATGGAGGAACGCCTCAAGGTCAACTACGACCATCCGAATGCTTTCGATTGGAAATTGATGCGCAGCCAACTCCAAGACCTCAAGAATGGGAAGACCATCCAGAAGCCAACGTATGACTTCGTGAGCCGCACCCGCAGCGACAAGACCGAGATCATCAAACCCAAAGACCTCATCGTCGTCGAGGGGATCATGGCTCTTGTGGACCGCCAGTTACGCGAGCTTGGCGATGTCCGCGTCTTCATCCAGGCCAAACCCGAACGCCGCTTCCTCCGCCGTATGATCCGCGACATCCAAGAAAGAGGCCGTACCATGGAAAACGTGGTCGCCCAATACTTCGCAACCGTCCAACCGATGTATGACGAAGTTGTCGAGCCTAGCTCCATCTACGCCGACCTTATCCTGAATAATGATGGCGTCGCCAACTTGGCCATCGATGTCTTAACCGTCATCTTCAGGCAGGAACTAGAAAAAGCCAGCACGGGCACGTTACAAAAACGCGCCATGAGCGAAGAATTCACCAATGAGGTGTTCGCTTCCTTGCTCGCGAAAGGAAAATAAACATGGTCCTTGCCGCAACGTCGACCATCATCGCGGTTATCGTGACGATCGCCCTTATCGCGATGACCTTGTCCATTTGCCTCTACCTTTATTCCCAAAAAAGCAAAGAACTGGCCGCGGAAGAAGAGCAGAAGCGCCTGGAGAACGAGGACAAGCCTCAAGACAAATAAGAAACCTACGCCGTTATGGATGATTCTATAGCGGCGTTTTTGTTGTGCGCAGAGAGGCAAAATAAGCCAACCTTTATTACTTTTGAAAGTAATACTCTACTCCAAATCGTCTGTTGCGCTTATAATTCCCTTATGGCCGATATCAGAAGAAGTTCAAAAAGAAATAGTGTGTCGATGACCGACGCCCTGCGCTCGATGCGCATCGTCTTGATCATCTTGACGTTTTTGGAGATTGCGGGACTTGCGGCCGCTATCGTTCTCTATTTCCTCGACTTCCCCACTGGCATCCAAGCTAAAGTCAAACCCCAATACTGGATTTTCGCGATGTCGCTCGTGGTGGTGGTCAACTTATTGTTGCTTTGGATTTCCATCTCCCACATGTCCACGCTTCGCCACAAAACCGACTTAGACGCCGCCTCCATCATCGGTTCCGACGTCCAAGAGGCGTATAACTTTGGCGAAATCGGACTCGTCGTCACCGATGACCGCGACGTTGTCATTTGGGACAACAACCTCCTCAAGGACCGCCAGGTCAACCTCCTCGACATGAATATTTTGGAATGGCAACCGGCCTTAAAAGACCTCAAAACCGCCCCCGCGGACATGGTCGTTAAGATTGAGGCTAACGGCCGTAACTACAACGTCAAATACCTCGCCGATGCGAGACTATATATCTTCAAGGATACCAGCGAATACGAATCCATCTTCACCTATTCCCGCGTCCATGCGACCGTCGTCGGTGTCATCATGATCGATAACTTCACCGAAATCGTCGGTAAAACCGAGGACGAAAATAACGACCTCGTTACCACCATCCGTCAGGAAATCTTGAACTATTGCAAGGAAAAAGGCGTCCTTTTGCGTCGTTTCCGTAACGATTCTTATTTCGCTGTCTGCAACTACGCTTCCTTGGAAAAGATGGAAGAAGATGGCTTCTCGTTGCTTAATCGCGTCAGGGCGTTAGGCCGCGGGCAAAACATCGCGCCGACCTTGTCCATCGGCTTCGCCCACGACTTCCCTAACGTCATCAAACTGAACGAAATGGCTTCCAGCGCCATCGACATGGCCATGTCCCGCGGCGGTGACCAAGCGGTCGTCTCCCGTTATGGCGACGATATCAAGTTCTATGGTGGCAAGACGGCGGCGCTTGAGAATAGTTCCGCGGTCAAGTTCCGCACCAACGCCGACGCCATTTTGAACATCATCAACGATTCCAAAGAAGTCCTCGTCATGGGCCACAATGACATGGATATGGACGCTTTGGGCGCCTGCATCGGCGTCTACGCCATGTGCTTGCACCTCAAGAAGCCTTGCTACATCATCATCGACCACAAGCGCACCGAGAAGAAGACCCGCGGCGCATTCCTCGCCACTTTCGACAAGGAAACCCGCGACCGCATTGCTTTGACGCCACGTCAGGCCGAAGAACATCTGCAGTCCGTCCCTGGCGCCTTACTCGCCGTCGTCGACGTCTCCGTGCCCGCTAATGTCATGGCCCCAAAAGCCCTTGAAAAAGCCAACAAAATCATCGTTGTCGACCACCATTTACGCGGCGAATCGTACCTGGAGAAGCCCGTCTTCGAATACATCGACCCCTCGGCTTCCAGCGCTTCCGAAATCTTCGCGGAATTCATCCATTACGCTTCGGGCAACCCACGCATCGAGATCCCGAGCAACCTCGCGACCACGATGCTCTCGGGTATCTTTCTCGATACTGGCTTCTTCAAGTCCAACTCGGTTGGCGTCCGTACCTTCGAAGCGGCGGAAGTGCTCCGTGAATTCGGCGCCGACCCGCGCAGGGCTGATGACTTCCTCAAAGACGAATACGAAGAATACTTGCTCGTCAACAAGATCGCTTCGACGATGAAATCTCCCGCCCGCGGCGTCGTCTATGCCGTCTGCGACGAATCGGATATCATCGACCGTGCGACCTTAGCTAAAGTCGCGAACACTTTGATGAGGCTTCGCGACATTCATGCCGCCTTCGTTATCGGCAAAGTCGCCGAGCGCGAATGGCGCATCTCCGCCCGCAGCGACCAGACGGTCAACGTCATGTTGCTTTGCGAAAAGATGGGTGGTGGCGGCCACTTCACGGCGTCGGCTTGCGGGTTCCAAAATAGCACCCTGGCCCTCGTCGAAGGTAAATTACTTAGCACCCTTGAGACCTATCTCAACGATGCTCGTGCAGATACAGGAGGAAACTAAACATGAAAGTCATTCTCTTAACGGATGTGAAAAAAGTCGGGAAGAAAGGTGAAACCGTCGATGTCTCTGACGGCTATGGCGCTAACTTCTTGATTCCTAGAGGTCTCGCCAAATTGTCCACGCAGGCCAGCCAAAAAGAACTCGCCCGCGACAATGCCGCGGAAGAGGCGCGCCAAATCGCCCTCAAGGAAGAGGCCGAGAAAGTCGCCCAGCGCCTCGAGTCCATCGAAGTCAAATTCAAAGGAAAAGCCGGCAAAGACGGCAGGATGTTTGGCTCCATCTCCCCGAAGGAAATCGCCGAGGGATTAGAAAAGCAGTGGGGCATCGTCATCGATAAGCGTAAGTTCATCGATAAATACCCCGTCAACGCCTTAGGCTATGCCCGCCTTAGGATCGAACTCTATAAGGGCTCTCAGGGCACTGTGGTCGGCACCATCGTCGTCCACATTGAGGAGGCATAATGGCTTCTTACGTCGCCCTGCCATCCAATGTCGAGGCTGAGCGTGTCGTCTTAGGCTCGATGCTGATCTCCCCCGAGGCCGCGGAGCTTGCTTTGTCTTCGCTTCACCCCGAGGATTTTTCCGGCGTGGATCCCAGGAACACGTTGATTTTCGAAGCCATCACCAAACTGAATGAGAACGACATGCCCATCGATCCGCAGACGCTGATCAACATGCTCGTCAACCTCAAATACGAAAAAGCCGCCGGTGGCAACGAATACATTTACGAGCTCATCAACGGCATCATCAACCCCGATAACGTGGACTATTACATCAACATGGTCCAGGAGCAATCTTTGCTTCGTGAGTTGTTGCTAAAAACCGATGAAATTCAAAAAAACTACGCAAAAGGCGTGGCAAATATTGGAGAATTCATCGTTCATAGCAACGACGAAATCACTCATATCGCCCAAAAGCGTAACGTCAAAGGCATGCGCTCTGCCGCCGAAGTCGCTTTGGAAGTCTCCAGCAACTTGGCGCGGACTACCGCGGATGACCGCGGCATGCTTGGGGTTTCTACAGGCTACCGCAAGCTCGACCAGATGACCCACGGCTGGCAAAAGGGTGACATGATCGTCCTCGCTGCCCGTCCTTCCGTTGGTAAGACCGCTTTGGCCATGAACTTCGCCTTCAATGCCGCTTACCGCGATAAATGCACGGTCGCTTTCTTCTCCTTGGAAATGGCCGCGCCGAAGGTCATGGAACGTCTTATCGCCTCCAGGAGTTATGTCTCTAACGATAAGATCCAAACCGGCCGCCTCAATAACCACGAGAAAGTGAAAGTGGCAGGGGCCATCAAGGAGATTTCCGAAACGAAACTTTTCTTCGACGACACCCCGAACTCCCGGCTTGGCGATTTGGTCGCGAAGGCGCAGAAACTCAAGAGCTCCCACCCGGACCTCGGCCTCATCGTCATCGACTACCTCGGCCGTATCCGTTATTTCGATAAGGCTGACTCCTCCGCCAGGCAGCAGGAAGTTTCTTATATCTCGGGCGAATTAAAGACTTTAGCCCGTAACTTAAACGTCCCTGTCATCGTCTTAAGTCAGCTCAACCGTAACGCCGAAAATAGTGACAACAAGGTGCCTTCCTTGAGCAACCTCCGTGAATCGGGCGCTATTGAGCAAGACGCTGATATCGTCATGTTGCTGTATCGCGAGGACTATTACACGACCCTCGGCCAGACGGCAAAGCCGGGCAAGTGGGCCAAAGATAAGAAGCCCGAAGGGGAACAACCTCCCGCGCCAAAGCCGCCGATGAGCGATGCCGAACGCGAGAAAAACGGCGATCTTTCCGAAGTTAAAGTCAACGTCGCCAAAAACCGTAATGGTCAGGTCGGCTCGTTAACCCTCTTCTTCCAGAAGTCGTTCTCCCGCTTTGACGATCCCTCCCCAGAATATGAAGCTCGCGTCGCCGCAAATGGCGATGGAGACGAATAATGGACATCGTTTTTTGCCAACTCGGTTCCAAAGGGAACGCGTCTTTAATTCGCGTTGGCCAAACCATCATCCAAATCGAGATGGGGGTCAGTTTAAAGACCGTCAAAAAAGGTTTGGAGCAGCTTCACGCGAGCCTAGAAGATATCCAAGCCGTGTTCATCACCCATGAGCATAGCGACCATATCGGCGGGTTAAATCTTTATCATGGCCGCATTCCGTTATATGCGGGAGATGGGACGCTTTCTAACCTCGACGAGGAACCTATCCTCCACGAGGGCGAAGCCGTCGATATCGGGGATATTACCATCCTTCCCTTTTCTTCTTCCCATGATGCGGTCAACCCGATGAATTTCATTATCCTCGGGGAAGGCAAGAAGTTTGGCTATGTGACCGATACGGGGATGATCAAGAAGCGGGGCTTATCCTTGCTTCGCAACTGCGACTACTACCTCATGGAATCCAATTATGGTATCCAAGAGTTGCTCAATGGTCCTTAT
>JAGAHY010000069.1 GCA_017626815.1 Bacilli bacterium
TACGCGTACCGACGTCGCCGCGATGGTCGGCGAAATCGCCTCGTCGATCGGTTGGAATAGCCGCAATTTGGTTCGCTATTTCTCCACCTCGTCCTCGTCTTTCTACCATATCCGCAAATCGGATTTGGAAGAGTACCGTTATGATCGTGACCCGACCGATCTTTTCGTCCGCAGGGCGACCATTTCGGTGAGCCTCACCAACAAGCCTTTGCAACGCTTCAGCATTTGGCGCGAAGGCCGTCTTGGCGAGCAGATCTACTCTAGCGATTCCTATGCCTACCGTACGCTTTACGCAAGTTTCTCTCCGATTATCAATACCGCTTCCAGCGATGCTTCTTACTCCAAGGTGACGTTCCGCCTGGAAGTGGCTAATCCAAATCCCGAATATGTCATCGGCGGTTTATCGAAGGAGAGCGAAAACCTCTATGTTTCCTATGGGCCGGTAAGCGTTAACCTTAGTATTTCCCCGGTCCAGAAAATTACGGGTAATTCCACTGAAATGAGCCTTGGGATTCTCTGCGGCGTCTTGGTTCCGTTCTCCTTCATCTTCGCGTTGCCTTCCGCTTTTGCGGGTAGCCCGATGTTCCTTTTTGGGACGTTAATCGGCGCAGGCATCGCCTTAATCGGCTTCGCGTTAGTCTTCTTCCCAAAACTTTTATTCAAAAAGAAGCGGCTTTTGTGAGGTTTTTGCAAAAAATCCAAAAAAGCCCATAGGGATGGGAAAATATCGGCCGTCCATATTTGTTAAATATGGGATAGAAAAAACTTCTCACTTTGGGTACAATACGGCGCGTATGAAAAAGAAACACGTCAATTTATCTAATCTTGCCCGTTTTTCGGTCGAAGCCGATAAGGGCCTTTCTTCGGAGCAGGTTGCGCAGCGGCATAACGAAGGCGCCGTCAACGTCGCTTCGGGCTCCATCGAGAAATCCAACGCCCGCATCATCGCGGAGAACGCCTTTACTTTCTTTAACTGCGTTCTCTATGTGATCGCTTTGATCTTCGCGGCCTTCATGATCTACCTCAATGTCTCTGGCCACGAAGCCGTCCGCCAAGAATATTTCGGCATGACGAAGTTCATCTTCCTCATCGCCGTCATCATGAACGTCGTAATCGGCTCGGTTCAGGGCATCCGTTCAAAATACACCCTGAGGAAGCTACGCATCGTCACTGAAGCCAAATCGGTGGTCATCCGCGGCGGCGAGAAAGTCACGATTCCTTCCCGCGATATCGTCCTCGATGATGTCGTCTTCCTCGCCCAAGGCGATCAGATCCCCGTCGACCTCACGGTTTTAGAAGGGGAAGTCTCCGTCGACGAGTCCCTCCTCACCGGCGAAGCGGATTTGGTGAAGAAGAAAGCGGGCGACACGCTTTATTCCGGCTCTGTCGTCTTTGTCGGCTCCTGCCGCGCCAAGACGGAGAAAGTCGGCGACGATACCTATGCGTCCCAGCTCTCCAACAAAGTCAAATCCTTGCAAGGCCATAAATCCGAATTGATGGTCTCCATTTACCGTATCATCAACGTCCTTTCCATCTTGCTTTTGATCATCGTGGCCGTCGTCATCGGCACGCTTATTTATAAGATCAACGTCCACCCCGATCTTCTTGGAACCGTCGAAGTCAATGGCGTCGAAGTCCAACAAGACCTCACCCAAGCCACGACCTGGGCAAGACTATTCGTGACCACGGCGAGCTTCGCCATCGGCGTCATCCCGACTGGCTTAGTCTTGATTACTTCGGTCACCCTCGCGGTCTCCATCGTCAGCCTTTCCAAACAACAAACCCTCATCCAGGAACTCTATTCTTTGGAAAACCTTTCCCGCGTTAATGTCATCTGCCTCGACAAAACCGGTACCCTCACCGATGGCACCATGTCCGTCGACGATACGAAAACATTCGTCTCCAAAGAGGAATTTGAAGGGGTTTTGCGCAATATTTTGGGTTGTTTTGAATCCACGAATATGACGTCTAAAGCCCTCCAGGATCATTTTGGGCGCAACGACAAAGTCGAATATAAGGAAACCATCCCTTTCTCTTCCGCCAAGAAATGCTCGGGTTATGTCTCCAAAGAAGGCGTCACCTATTTGATGGGCGCCCCCGAATATATCGCCAAGGATTCCAAGGAGTCCATCGATTATTCCAACGCCAAAGCCGCGGAAGGCCGCCGCGTCATCGCCATTACCAAAGATGGCAAGCCAATTGGCCTCGTGGCCTTAGAAGATGGCATCCGCACCTCCGCGAAGGAAACCTTGACCTTCTTCTATGAAAACGGCGTCGATGTCCGCATCATCTCTGGCGATAATCCGATCACCGTTTCTCGCATCGCGGCCATGGCTGGCGTCCATGACGCGGATAAAGCCATTTCCCTCGAAGGCATGCCCTTAGAGGAAATCCCCAACATCGTCGAGAAATATGTCGTCTTCGCCCGCGTATCCCCTGAACAAAAGCAAGCGTTAGTCGAAGCCCTGCAGGCCAATGGCAAGAAAGTCGCCATGACGGGCGATGGCGTCAACGATATCCTCGCGTTACGCAAAGCCAACGCCTCCATCACCTTCAATAACGCCACCGACGCCGCCAAATCCTGCTCCGACGTCGTCTTGCTCGACAATGACTTCTCCCATCTCAAAGCCGTCGTCGGCGAAGGCCGCCGCGTCGTCAATAACATCGAACGCACCGCCATTTTCTTCCTCATGAAGACCATCGCCGTCGCAACGCTGGCCTTCATGCTCATCCCCTTCAAAGAGGGACAGATGGTCTACTCCTTGGAAAACGTCTACTTACTCGAGACCGCGATTATCGGCACCGGCGGATTCTTGCTCTCCCTTGAGCCTACCAAAGCCCCAATCCGCGGTAAATTCGGCCGTAATGTCTTAGCTAGAGCCATCCCTTCAGGGGTCCTCGTCTTCATGGGTGCCATGCTCCCTGTCTTGATGTATAAATTGGGCGCTTTAGGTGAACAAGGCGTCGGCTCTTACGCGATGGCTACCATGACATCGATGATTTCCATGATGACCGCCTTAAGTGGCTTGACGGTCGTCATCGCGCAATGCATTCCTTTCAATAAGTTCCGTACCATCTGTGTTTCTCTCGTCGTCGGCAATGTCTTGCTCTTCGCCCTTGCCTTACCCCGCGTCTTCATCGGCGCGAAGTCTCTTAGCTTTGACAAAGAAAACCTCGAGATCATCCTCCATGAAATCTTCCAGCCTTGGAATACGGAAGCCTTGCGCGTGGTCTTTGTGGACCAGGCGGACAAATTTAATGTGTGGCCCGTGGTGGTTATGACGAGTTTCGTCGTGATTATGATTCCAACCTATTACTTCATCATCCGGTTGATTAATAAGTGGCTAGAAAAGAAAAACGCCGAGGACAAAGAGAAGGAACTTGCCGCCCTTGGGGAGAAAACCAAATAAGCAAGCCTTGAAGTCCTGCGAAAATAAGACAATAATTATTCGCCTTCGGGCGGCTAACATGGTCCATTAGCTCAGCCGGTTAGAGCGTTCGACTTATAATCGAAAGGTCCGGTGTTCAAGTCACCGATGGACTACCAAAAAACAACGAAAAGTGTAGATGCCGTCTACACTTTTTTTGTTTTCCGACTTTTTTTCGATTTAGGGGTCGCGGTTGACATTTTGGTTGACCAGGTACATCAGAAGGTACGCCAATAACGAAAACGGCATGTGGAAAGCATGCCCATCACGTTGTCAATATATAAAGAAATCCCTCTCAGACAATTGTCAGAGGCGAATGCTTAATCCTTTAGCTGAGAGCGGCCCAACATGCGCTGATGCAAAAAGACTTGGCCTGCCTTTAACGATGAACAACAATTAGCCGTGGATAAAAGAGCTGTTAAAAAGACATCTTTTAAAAAAAGTTCCCGGGCCAGTCTACCATTAAGGCTAAGCGGCAAATGGGGAACTTCTTTATCATACTGTGAGCAACGACAAAAATAATGAAGGATCTCAGCGGATACGCTTGGACTTAACCGCTACTTTGTTTTTCATGAAGGCAAAACCATACGCATAAATCGGATTAGCCTCAGAAGATAATAATTCATCGTGGTATTCTTGGGTAAGAATCTGGTTCAAAGCACGTTCAGCGCTCGCGTTTAACCGGGTCATAGAAATGGGAGTTGAATGGTATTTTATTTCGATGACAGCACCAAATTGCCCCTTCGTTTTGTTGCGGAGCATGATGTCGCAGCGACCGGTCCCCGAGATTACTTCATAACGGCACACACAGTCGCTAAAAGCCAAAGCTAGGAGCGTCCCTA
>JAGAHY010000070.1 GCA_017626815.1 Bacilli bacterium
ATTACACGCAGGACCAATAGATTATTTAAAACGAAAGAAATATCCCGTTTATTACCATAAAATTTGAATTCTTTTATTGCTTTAACCATTATTTTTCGTTAAATTGTAAGTGTAGCAGTGCTACAAATGTTTGTCGCTCATCGGTATGCGTCTAATAAATGGCCGATCTCAAATGTTTGTCGCTCATCGGTATGCGTCTAATAAATGGCCGATTTTTTTAATCTCATATGATATTGAAGCATTTCTATTTTATTTCAGATTCATTTTATAAAGATTTTCCTGATCCCGCTCTTATGAAAAACAAAGAAGATGGTCATGGAAGACCTTGTTTTTTAGCTATTCAGGATGACGAAGGGCTTTTTTGGATGATTCCTATTTCGTCTAAAGTTGAAAAATTTAAGAGAATTTATGCATATAAGACTAAAGATGGCAAACGCTGCGATACCATTTATTTTGCTGAAGTATTAGGAAATGAAAGAGCATTTCTTATTCAAAACATGTTCCCAATTATTGACAAATATATAGTAGGGGAATATAAACAGAATTCTACTGGGAATCCCGTGATGATATCTGAAATTGATGCAAAGAAAATATTAGAAAAATTCAAAACCGTTTTAGCACTAGTTAAGCATGGAAATAAACATATCGTTTTTCCTGATATTCTTTCAATTGCTAAAACTTTAAAAACTAATGACTGATCGAAAAACCTTTGAATAATTGGTATTCCACAAGTAAATGTAGTTAAAGCTAAGTATTCGTTGTGTATTACATGAACATTCTCAATGCACAGCATAAATGCCAACCAAAATGGGCATTTTATTACTTAGAAGCCCTTAATTCATTGATCGATGCAAATGTAGCGAAAGGCGTCTTTCAAACCGAAAGTCGCTTCTGGGAAGAGGCGAAGATAATCCCCTTGATGTCTTTGGGCGCAGGCGTGGTGGCCGAAGTGGACGCCAAAAAACCAAGAGATGGCGAAATAGAGTTCGCTGTCATAAAAAGGAATAAAAAATGCTTTGCTCAAGTATCCTATTGCATGGAAAGCGAATTCACATTAAATCGGGAATACGGCGCTTGCGATAAGATTAGAGACAATTCGCCCAAATACGTTATCTGCTTAGATAAAAAAGACATCTCACTATTCATCTGCCTATTTTTATATTCAAATCGTCTTTCAATGTTTTCAAGACGCCTTTGTCTATGATGCCTCTTCCGATAATATACGTGTATTCCTCGGGTATTATTTCGCTGGATAGCTCATATAGCATGATTTCGATCATCCCCGACAATACGCAGTTCGCGACATCGTTTTTGACGTCGTTGCCGGTTTTATAGTCAATCCCTAAATCCTCGGCGAACCTTTCCTTTATTAATTCACGGTATTGGATGGCGAATTTTCCGCCCCTTTGCTCAAGCACTAAAGGTATCAAATAATAGCGTTCCTCTTTAAACATAGCACGCAGATTGATTTGAATTTGGCGGAAATCCCCTTTTTGCCTATCTTCGCTGTCGATGATATCCGTCAATTTCTTATAAAGCCTATCCTTAATTCCATTTAACACATCATCAACCCATTCAAAATAAAAATAGAACGTTGAGCGGTGGATGCCGGCGATTTTGCATATTTCACTGACGGTGATTTTCCTTTCCTTTATGTACAAGCCAAAATAGGCCTGCTCGATCTTTTCGATGGTTTTTTCTCTGGCTTCCAAATATTGACTCATAGATTAAAATCCGACACTTTGTCTAATATTGTACAGTGCTTTATTGTTTTTAAAATGAATAATTAACGCAAGGAGGAAGAAAGAATATGTTAGAACTTAGCTTATTCGGCACCGCCTGCGGTTCCGCTGACCCAAATCCAGCCCCAGCATGCGGTAGCAAGGATCCAGAACCAGCGCCTGCCTGTGGCACAAAAGACCCAGAACCAGCGCCTGCCTGCGGAACTAAAGATCCAAAGTAAGAAGTCAAAGGGTGAGATAGGAATTATTTCACCCTCTTATTCTAAAAAATAGTTATGGATGAATATTTCGCCATCCAATGGCACATCACGGATTATTGCGACCAGCGATGTAAACATTGCTATATTTTCTCTGAAGGCCATCCCGAGCTCATCACCATGAGCCTTGAGGACATGATTTTTGTGGCAGACGAAATCATCGGTTTTTGTAATCAATTAAACCGCAAACCTTATATATACCTGACGGGAGGAGACCCAATCCTCCATCCTAATTTCTGGGATTTATTGGAATGCTTCCATAAAAAAGGCATCCGTTTCTGCATCATGGGCAATCCATTTCATTTGACTTTGAAAAACTGTAAAAGAATGAAAGAACTCGGATGCGTCAAATATCAGGTCTCGTTGGACGGATTAGAGAAAATGCATGATTCTTTCAGGAAACCAGGGAGCTTCAAAGCCACATTGGAAGCGATTAAAACCATAAAAGAATCTGGAATGTGGGTGGCGGTAATGTCGACCGTCAGCAAGACAAACCACCAAGACATCCCGGAATTAATCGATTTGGTCGATGAATTAGGAGTGGACGTCTATGCCGTAGGCAGATATTGTCCGACCAGTATTGAAAAAGCCTATGACCGAGATATCCATATGACTCCCATGGAATATAGGCAATTCATGGATAGGTGCTACGAAAGATATATGAAGCATAAGAATAGCAAAGTCACCTACCAATTGAAGGATCATCTTTGGGCCTTATACCTTTATGAAAAGGGAATCTTCAAGCCTAATTTCGATGGTTTGGGGGAAAACCAGGTGGTGGATGGCTGCAACATCGCTAGGAACCACATCACCATCCTGCCTACTGGCATGGTCTATGCGTGCAGAAGGATGGATTCTCCTGTCGGCAATATTTATCTCCAGAATTTATATGACATCTGGAACTCGCATAAGATGGATGAATACCGAGCCTACGATCGATTTATCAAATGCAGCAAATGCAAGCTTAAGGCGTTTTGCCGAGGATGCCCATCGGTCGCCTATGGCTATACCCACAACATGTATGACGCCGATCCTCAGTGCTGGATGGAGGTGGAGCAATGAAAGCGGTAGTGTTTAAAGATATCACCAATAGCGACGATATAGCTTTAATTGACATAGAAAAGCCAAAAGCCAGAAAAGGTTGGCCTTTGGTGAAGATATTGGGTTTCGGCATGAATCACTCCGAGCTCGTTTTAAGGGTGAATGAGATACGCGCGGATTACATCGATAAGCCGATTGTCCCTGGCATTGAATGCGTTGGGGTAATCGAAGAATCCTTGGATGACGGATTCAAAACCGGGGATAAGGTCTGCTCCATGATGGGCGGGATGGGCAGAAACTACAATGGTTCTTATGAAGAATACGCTATCTTACCGATTAATAAGCTATTTCACGTTCACAGTGATTTAGATATCAAACATCTCGCCGCGATTCCTGAGACTTTTTATACGGCTTGGGGCTCATTGTTTGAGTGTTTGAAATTGGAAAGCAAAGACGCGTTATTGGTCAGGGGCGCCACGTCCGCATTGGGCTATGCCTCCATGCAGATCGCGAAAGCCCTAGGATGTCGCGTCATCGGAACAACCCATAAAAAAGAAAAGATGCATTTCATAACCGACTTGGGATGCGAAGCAATCTTGGATTCAGAAGGCAAGATAGCGGGTAAGATATATGCAAACAAAGTGCTGGAACTTATCGGACCTAAAACGCTAAGGGATTCGTTAAGGTGCTGCTATCGAGGAGGAATCGCTTGCAACACCGGGATTTTGGGAGGCGAATATTTCCTGAACGGTTTCGACCCGATCAAAGAAATACCAAACGGGGTCTATCTTACCGGCTTTTTCTCCAATTACCCAACGCAAGAAGCGGTGGATTCCTTATTCAAATATATTGATGAACATAATCTAAAGCCGTTTATAGGAGCATCATACAAATTCAATGACATAAAGCTCGCAATCAAGGCTCAAGAAAAAGGCATCGATGGGAAAATAGTCGTCATTATGTGAAGACTCTAATGAGTTATTTCATATAGAGAATTTGTTAATACACAGTATTATTCTAAAAAATAATAAAAAGATTTGTCCAAACTCAAGAAAGTAACCATTTTCGTGGGCGCAAGAGAGTTATTTTATCCAGACGATACCTCGCTTTATAGGAAAATCAAACAAACCGGAAATTCTCGCGCGCCCCTTTATGCAGGCAAAGGTCTTAATCACATTTCCCCCGTTTATCCAACCCTCGAAGGAAGAATTGCGCGGGAAGAAATCTGCCGTATAATCATTCGATAGGAAACACGAACATGAATAAAGTACTTAATGTCATATTGAAAATTACCATGGCCGCCTTTGGAGAATGATGAAATCTTGCCGATTTAGGATAGCGAAGAGAGAACATGGTGAAGATTTTTAAGAAATCCTTCAAATCATTTTTCGCCAATGCGAATGCGATGATATACGTGATGGCGTTCGTCTATTTCGGCGCGACATTGTTTTTCGGTCTCGTGTTAGTGGGGTTCAATAACGCTCTCACCGACTTCACGTCAAAACTAAGCGTTATGTTGCAAGACCAAGCGGTTTCCATAAAGGTCGAAGCGGATAGCCTCGTGAAGATTTTGCAGCAGAACAATTCTGTTGATGCGTTTAAACAGTTGCTGACCGATTTTGCGGACAGCCTCTCAATTCGAGGTGAAAACATGCAGCGAGAAATCCGCGCCGCAATCGATTATGACATGCGGGTTTTTGTGACCTATTTCTCGATTGGAGTAGCGGTATTGGGGATGGGGTTCTTTGTCGGTTCGTTTCTTTGCCAGAGAGAGATCAAAATCAAAGAAAACGTAAAAAGGGGAATCAAACGATCGGTGGTGGGGTGGTTTTTGAACGCAGTCGTGTTCGCCTCCTTGCTTTCGGTGGCCACCTATCTGATTAATCTGTTTCCATGGACGGCGCCAATCTCGGGTTTTGTCATTGCTTTGCTGCAGTCATTCTTCTCGTTATGGAGAGCCGCCATTTTGCAACGTGGGCGAAAGAACGCACTGAGTAATCTCAATTTCAAGGACGTTATAGGGTTTATTTTGATCAACTATATCTTATACCTGGTGGGATTTGGCTGCGCTTTCGGGCTCATGGCTTTGTCAGGGTCTGCGGTGATTGGCCTTATCATCGCTTTGCCTCTATTGGTATATTCCAAACAATTTCTGGATTCTTATGCGCTAATTTATATCGCAAAAAAGGATGAGATAATCGAAGAGCAAGCTTCGAATGGCGTCCATTGAATCGGCATGACGCGCATCAACGGCAAGGCAAGATTCGGCAAATATACGCCACAATTCCCTTATACTTTTAATTATCCAAAAGAACGAGGACAAAGAATCATTTGATTTCCAAAGGACAGTCCCATAATAGAAATAATGACCTGTGACAATTAAAACAATTCCCGGTGGTAACCATTCATCTTGAGATTATAATAACTTGTCGTCATATAGTTACGTCCCTGAATTAATCGGGGTAAACGATACGAAGATGGGTTTGTTGCTCGGGCTCGATGCTTCGGACGACTCAGCCTGACGTTTCAAATGTCTTTGTCGGAGAAAAAACAAAAGATGCTGAAGAAGATTGGACGTTATCTATGCACGATGCTCCTTCTGGTCGCACCAGCGGCCATGGCGTCTTTTTCTTCGCAGCCTTCCAATATTGTGGAAGCAAGCGCCGCGAACAATGGCAACGTTTCATCTATCGAAGGATTCGTCAGTGACTCATTATGGAAATCCGAGGACAATGAGACCTTAGTAATCGAGCCTAAGAGTAAGGCTAAGACGATGGCCGATTTGGAGAACGGCAACATTGGCGTGCTCACCGGATCCAACCATAACGACCATGTAAAAAATCGCCTTCCTAATGCGGAGCTATCTTACTTCAACACGCTTTCGGATATGGTGGCTGCTTTGCAAAGTAGAAAGATTGATGCCTTCGCAAGCGATGACCCATCCGGGCGCAATGTCATGGCGCAGCATCGCGATATCGCCATGCTTCCGGAGATGCTCGAGAATCTGGATTATGCTGCCGTTTTTCCTAAGTCGGTTAAGGGTGGGGAGCTGTGCGACCAGTTTAGCGATTTCGTGACTTCGTTAAATGAGAACGGGACGCTAAAAACGTTGCAGTCCAAATGGTTCGATGCATCTGACCTCTCCCAAAAAGAGATGATGGATTACACCACTCTTCCGAGCACCAATGGCACCTTACGCTTGGGCACGTTTCAAAATCCGCCTTTCGCCTTCACCAGCGCTAATCTAAATGCTGCTGGCTATGATGTCGAAATTGTGGCTTTGTTCTGCGAGGAAAAAGGCTACTCATTGGAAACAATCGATTATAGTCTTGACGCCATTCTCGCTAGTGTCATCAATGAAAATGTCGATATGGCCGTGGCGGGTTTTTCGGTTACCGAGGAACGTAAAGAGAGCATTCATTTCTCCACACCCACTTACTCTGGCGGGACCGCTTTGCTCGTTCTCGATGATTCTTACGTTCCTGCGGAAGGTGACAATTTCTTCACCATGATTGCCGAAGGATTTGAAAAAACCTTCATCCGTGAAGACCGCTGGCGCTTATTTGTCTCGGGCATCATCACCACATTAATCATCACCGTTTTATCCATTATTTTTGGAACTGCCCTGGGTTTTGCGGTGTTTTTGGCATGTCGCAGAGGAAATAAAGTCGCTAACGGTATCGCCCGTTTCTTTGTTTGGCTGGTCCAAGGCATGCCGGCGGTAGTCCTTATTATGATTCTTTATTACATCGTCTTCCGCAGCGTGCCAATCGCAGGTGAAGCGATATCCATCATTGGCTTCACGCTGATCTTTGGCTCGGCCGTCTTCAATATGCTTAAAGCCGGCGTGGCGACCGTGGATAAAGGCCAAACCGAGGCGGCTTTTGCTTTAGGCTACCGCGATAGCAAAGCCTTCTTCCGCATCATCCTACCTCAGGCGCTTCCTCATATGTTACCGACCTATCGAGGCGAGATTACTTCGTTGATTAAAGCCACGGCCATCGTCGGCTATGTCGCCGTGCAAGACGTCACCAAGATTGGCGATATCATCCGTAGCCGAACCTTCGAGCCGTTCTTCCCTTTGATCACGGTCGCGATACTCTACTTTGTCTTGGCTGGGATTTTGATTTTCATCGTCAATCGACTCGGGCGTTTGATTGATCCCAAACGGCGCAAAAAGAAAAAACTGCTTAAGGGGGTTCAGCAACGATGATCGAACTAATCCATTTGCAGAAAAAATACGGTCAGCAGACGCCATTAAATGACGTCAATACCGTCATTAACGACGGTGACGTTATTTCCGTTATTGGCGGCTCTGGCGTTGGAAAATCGACGTTGCTTCGTTGCATCAACATGATTGACCCACCCACGGGCGGCACCATTCTGTTCAATGGCGTCGATATCACCGCGCCGAAATATGACGTCACCCAAGCCCGCCGCAAAATGGGCATGGTGTTCCAATCTTTTAATCTTTTTGGCCATTTGACCGTGATCGAAAACATCATGTTGGCTCAAATCGATATCCTCAAACGTTCGCGGCAAGAAGCCTATGATAAAGGGGTAGAACTACTCAAACTCGTCGGCCTAGCCGGCAGGGAGTTATCTTATCCCGACGAGCTTTCCGGTGGCCAGAAGCAGCGTGTCGCCATCGCGCGCACCCTAGCCATGGATCCCGAAGTGATTCTTTTCGATGAGCCTACGAGTGCTCTTGACCCCACGATGGTAGGCGAAGTCCAAGCCGTCATCGATAAGTTAGCCAAGATGGGTAAGACGATGATGATCGTCACCCACGAGATGAACTTTGCCAAATCCGTCGCGAATCGCATCTTCTTTATGGCCGAAGGTGGCATTTATGAGGACGGTACTCCGGAACAAATCTTTGAAAAACCGCAGAAAGAGCTGACGAAGCGCTTTATCTTCGGCCTCAAATCCCTCGACTTCGAAATCCCAGGTCCGGAATTCGATTTCTATGCTTACGTCAACAAACTTGACACTTATTGCGTGGAAAATTGCATCGCCAACGCCACCCAGCACCACATGCGACTTGTTTTTGAAGAGATGCTATTGGTCCTTTTGACCTCAACGTTGGAGAAGCAATCCATACGCGTGACCGTCGATTACTCCGACAAAGAGAAGAAGGCTGAAATGGTATTCGTCTATGGTGGCGAAAGCTTCATGCCCGCCGATAGCGAAAACGCGCTTTCCTACTCCATCGTTAGCAAAATGACAAAAAGCCTCGTCCATCATTACGATGAGCAGCAGGGGCTCAACACCGTCACGATTATCTTATAGTTCTTCCGATTTTTCTTGACTCCGGCCTTCTTTAATATCATATTATCTGTAAGAAAAGTAAGAAAGGTAAGAATATGAACCAAATCGATAAAGATCGCTTCATCGTGTCCGTGAAGGTTGGCCCTAAGGGTCAAATCACCATCCCCGTTGAAGCGCGGAAGATGTTCAATATCAAAGAAGGCGATACGTTGATGGTCCTCGGTGACATCAATCGTGGCATCGCCATCTTAAAAGCAGACAAGGTCTATGAACAGATGGGAGGGGCCTTCCATGAATGAGGCGCTACATATCGAAAATCTCTGCAAATCCTATCCCACTTTTTCGTTGAAGAATGTTTCTTTTACCGTGAAGCCTGGGGAAATCATGGGTTTTATCGGCCGTAACGGCGCGGGTAAAACGACGACCTTAAAGGCTATTATGAACTTGATCCATTATGAATCGGGGGCCATCAAAGCTTTCGATGTCGACATGACGGAGAATGAGTTGGAGAACAAGCAACGGATTGGCTTTGCCTTAAGCGAACTCAACTATTATCCCAACAAGACCATCCGTCAATTGATGAACGTG
>JAGAHY010000071.1 GCA_017626815.1 Bacilli bacterium
GACAAAATCGTCTCGCTGATCAATGACTCCAAGGACAAAGACGGCAACATCAAGATGGATTCCGCAATCTTGAAGATCACCGATTTCTTTGAGGTCTCTTATCCGACCGCGAAGAAGATCTTCAAACTTGGACTTCAAAAAGACGGCGCAAATCGCGCACAAATTGCGGAAGCGGAGACGAACAAGGCCAATGCCGAAATGGATGCCATCCGTATCAAATACGCTGCAAAAGGCATCAATCTTGACGAGAAATTCCGTATTCTTGGCAACGATGGTAAGCCTTTGGTCAAGATGCGCAAACTCTCCCCGGAGGAGATTGACCTCAAACTTCGTGCCTCTGCACGCACCTTGAAAATCGGCCAGTTTATGGACCGTTACCCCGCCGAGCTTTCCGGTGGTCAGCAGCAGCGTGTCGCCATCGCGCGTACCCTCGCCCCGGGACCAAAAGTCCTCTTCATGGACGAGCCTCTAAGTAACCTCGACGCGAAGCTGCGCCTTGAGATGCGCTCCGAATTAAAGAGACTGCACATGGAAACCGGCGCTACCTTCGTTTACGTCACCCACGACCAACTCGAGGCCATGACGCTCGCGACCAAGGTCTGCTTGATGGATAACGCGGTCCTGCAACAATACGATCCGCCACTAGAAATCTATCACCGTCCGACCAACCTCTTTACCGCGGACTTTATCGGCACCCCATCGGTCAACCTGGTGGAAGTGAAGGGGAAAGCCAATGCGAAGGGCCAGTTCGAATTCGAGATGCTCGGTGGCCATAGAGCGGTCTTCACGCCGCGGGAAGCGACCTTCGACCTCGCGAAAAAGCGCGCTGAACTCGCCGCCACCGCCCGCGTTCCAACCGCGGACAAGTCCAACAAGGATGTGCCCTTCCCGTATAAAATTCCCCTCATCCAACAGCCCGTCGATGTCGTGGATAATCCCGTTATCGAGGACGATGACTTTGTCCTTGGCATCCGCTCGGAATACATCACCATCAACGAAGACGGCAAACTCAATGCCCAAGTCTATTCGGCCATGCCTACCGGCAAAGAAACGACGATCCGCCTTGAAGTGGGCAACTTCTTGCTGACTGGCGACGTCTTCGGCGCGATTGACTACCCCATCGGTACCCAGGTTAAACTGGGATTCTCCGGACATCACATCATGCTTTTCGACCGCAAGACCCAAAGGCTCTTGACTCTCGGCGCATTGGAGATTCTGGAATAGTAAAAAGCATCCATTGGGCTGGCGACGCCGACCTAATGGAGAGCCTCATGAAGCCTGGAGCGGATTCGACTTCCTCGGATGCCGCTCTTTTTGTTATGCGAACTGCTAAAGCCACCATAAGTGACGGTCCTTTAAGCAGGGCAAATCCACGTTTTTGGATAACTTCCGCCTATTTACGCGAACTTTCAACGACAATAACGGGATGGCTATAGCATTTATGCCGTTTTAGAAACGAATAGAATCATCGGTTAAAAAAGCGAAGAGACAGCCTATAGAATAATGCTGACAAAAATGTTAGTGACAAAAATGTTAGTAAAGCAAAGGGGTAAAAGATGTTCTTCTCCCACGAAAACGAGCCTAAGGAAATCAAAGAGCTAAACATTTCTCAGATTGGCTTTGTTGCGGTCAATGGGTTTGAAGAAACCGACTGCGATTACGATTTGATTTCGGGCGATCAACTATATGCCTGATTTGGCTTGAGCCATAGGGCACGCGGTTATCGGTAGATTTCGTTTCTAGGACAAGATATCGCCATAATGGCCTAAGGCTTTCGTAGCTTTAGACAAAAACTCGTCCGATAATTTATCGGCTTTCATCTTGCTTTGCTCCGCCTGTTCCTTGGTGACGACGCGAGATTCAATAAAATGCAGATTTGCGATAGATTTTTCGCTTTTTAACACAATTTGCGTGTATTTTGGTTCCAAGGAAAGCACCTTTAGACAAATATTCTTAGGCACGAAACCGCTGGTGAGAATGCCCACAAGATCAAACAGAGTGTCGTTGGCAATCGGCGCGATGATAAGGTCGGCACCGGCATAGATATCGTGGGCGTAGTTTCGGTTTTGGAAGATGGCGTCGAACCATTTCTCCCCGATTTCGAGCGTCTCTTTCATGAGACCATCGTCATGAAACTCGTAGACGTTGATGTGCCAGCCCTCCTTCGCCCAAAGTAAGGAAAAATCTTCGTCTGGAGATAGATAGAAGCCTTGTCCCATGTCGGCGTTCTTCCGGCCGTGGTAAGGGTTAGGGTTTGTCACAGGCACCTTGCTGGCGTGGTATAGAAGCATGGTTTAACTATATCGGGCATATCAAAAATGGGAAGGAAGCTTTGTGAGAATTGCAACATTCCTCTAGGGGGAGGAATAACTCCATAGGATGGTTTGCGGGTAGTGGCGACGCCCTAGGAATTATAATAGTATAGTGGCCGTGCGACGGCCTAGTGCCGAAGGCGCGAAAGGAGCCAGTTATGGCAAAATACGATTACGATTCCTATACGATATACGAGATGAAGAGACGGCCGGTATATGCCATTAAGATTCGCGTGATTTTGACGGAGCAAGTCCATGGTGATGTGTTATCCAGCGCCGCGGCGAAGGCCTTTAAGCGTTTTCCTTACTATAGCAGGACGATTGTTTTGTCCGAAAACGCGTATCTTTTGCTTCCCTCGGACAAACCTATTGTCGTCATGGAAGGCGACCATGTGGTTCACTTGGGCAACGAGGAATCCAATGGGCTTTATTTTGCGATTACTTACGAGAATAACGAAGTCTATTTCCATTTCGCGCATAACTTCTGCGGCGCTTGCGGCGCGATGCGTTGGTTAAAGGCCACCTTATGGCAATACCTAACAGATTTAGGGTATAACGTGGATAAAACGGGCATCATGACGGTGGATACCCCGATGACTTTGGAAGAAGTGGCAGAACCTGATGTGCCTTCTCTGCCTCAAGGCGAAGCTTTCGGTAACCTCGTCCCTCCTATGGATTCGTATATCCCCATGGCGGAATACATCGAACGTATGAAAGATCCTAATGGGGTCGACGGTTATTTTCCTATCCGCATCCCGAAGAGAGAGTTCATGAAATATGTCCGCGATAATGACGGCAGCCCCAATTCCGTAATCGCCTCGATGCTGTTTAAGATGTATACGAAAGCTTTGCCCGAGGAGAAAAAATTCACCGGCGGTATTACCAACAATTATCGCGCCGATGTCGGCTGCTCACAGACATATCGCGATATTCTCCGACAAATGTATGTTCCATATGACGTCTCGATGAAGGATTGGCCTATCGAAAAACTATCCACCTATACCCGTAGTCGGATGTATCTTTTGATGCAGCCAGAGATCAGCTGGGACTATGCCCGCAAGTTAGACCAGCACCGTTGCCGAGTCGACGCCCAGCCCGACATCGAGAGCAAAGTCACTTATGCGATTGAACATAGTTTGACAGGTGACGTGCCTAGCGCGTTCCACGTGAGCTATGTGGGCAAAGTGGAGTGGGGTGGACTTGAAGCTTATATTCAGGGCGTCTTCACCTTGACCGTGTCTCACTTGTTGATTGAGATCAACGCGACGGAGGATGAGTTCTGCATCAGCTTCCAAACGCTGCGTAAGGACAGAAAATACCTCGATGAATTCATTGAAGTTTTGGACGAGGCGGGTGTGTCTTATACTGTCGACGAATATAAAGAACGCCGCATTCCTCAAATTGTTTTACCTTAAGTGCTTACCGCAGAATCACGTATAAAAACGATAATTCCGCGGCAAAAGCGCCATGTAAGTCGAAAGCCGCCGGTACTGGCGGCTTCTCAATAATGGGCCGAAATACAAAACGCATCAGCATCCCTCACGTGCAAATAAGAGTTTAATTTATTTAGAAAATTAATATTAAATATAGTAAATAGAAAGGAGCCAATAATGAAAGAAGAATTACTTGACGGTTTAACAGATGAACAAATTGCCAAAGTTAAAAGTTGTAAAACTAATGCTGAAGCACTAGCCCTTGCTAAAGAAGAAGGAATAGAGCTAACCGATGAACAATTAGAAGCTGTTAGCGGCGGTTGTATTACCTGGTCAAGGCCAACGCCATGTCCAGAATGTAAGTCAACAGATACTAAATGGGTTTGGAATCAAAGACCAAAACATTATCATTGTAATAAGTGCGGCAAAGATTTTACTTTATAAAAACGATGCTATTAAAGTCATTCTTTAATACAGGGAATTTCTAAAGCTTAATCATCTTTATAAAATTAGATTGTTTTCGTTTTACTGCGGGCAAGAAAGTCCGTTTTTTATGTTTTCTGGCGATGTGGCGGTAGATCGTCTTCTCTGAGCGCTTGATCTTGTCGGGGTTGGCGGCCGAAATACAAAAGAAGCGGTTCCATGTAACTAAGATTGAAATTAACCCAAAAAGCGCACAAAATGGGCGGATGCACCGAAAAGTTGCGCGAACTTGTGCGTTACTTTTAGGGAGCGCACGTCCATGATGTTGCCCGTGGAGGTTCATAAAATGGAATTTCATCAGAAACTAAAATTATTACGTGAGCAGCGCGGGCTGACTCAAGAAGAACTTGCCGAACAATTAGATATCACAAGACAAAGCGTTTCCAAATGGGAACTAGGCATCAATGAGCCTGATCTTCCAACCATTCGCGCCCTGTGCAAAATATTAGATTGCAGCTATGACGCTTTGCTCGGTGAAGAAGAAGCGACCGCGAAAGAAGCGGAACCTGGGCCGAAGGAAGAGCCAAAGCCTCTCCCTTCAAAACGCTCGGTTTATGTTGCAGAGATCATTTGCCTCAGCATCTATCTTATTAGCGGAATCGTGTTCGCATTCTGCCCTTTCTTCCTGATGCCCAACGTAGTCTTCAACACGATGTTTTCGATCGTTTTCGGTGGGGTCAGCAACATGAATATGGTGGCCTTGCTTAGCTTGTTTGTGTGGCATGGCGGCGCGGCGACGATGGCTGTGCTTTCGTTCTTGCCACGGCGCCCGGCATGGCTATTCCGTGTTCGTGATGGCTTATTCATGAGCAACGCCGCCTTGCTCTTCTATTGCTTGTCTTTTGCCATACAAACGAACTGCGTTGGCGTCGGGCTTGTTCTCTTATTCTTGGGTGCCCTGACTTTCTTGGTGTTACATCTCGCCGTTCCTTCGTTAAGATGTCGCGGTTTTGCGAAGATATACGGAGAAAACCAACTAAAAGTCACGCTTGTTGACGGCTATGTGTTGGCTTCTACATTAATGATTGTGTTAGGGCTGCTCTCTCTGATCCGCGTCAACCCTGGCAATACGACATTCATGATGGTCGCCTATTGGACAACCAGTCTCTTATGCTTGATTGCGGTTACTACTTTCGCGGTTTTGTTCCTCGCGCTTCCCTCTTCCTATGGCCGTAAAGGCATCAAAGTCGGGGCGATGATTTCCTTAATCGCGATCCTTGCTGGAGGCATTGCCTTCTCTGCGCCTGAGCTCATGCCGACCGTCATCTTCTATTGGCTTTATGTCGTCGGCGTATTCGTGGCGGTGTGTCTTTGTAAAACGTCGAAGAAAGATACCGTTTGCAACTAACGTGGAATAACTAGCTTAAGTCATATGCTGGAAAGAGGGCTCGTTTGATTCGAGCCCTCTTTCATACCCAACCCCCGCGTTTACGCTTATGGGTAGATAGCAGTAAGAGATGATGGATTATCGAAAAATGGGTGACACGGTATATATCCGCATGGATAAAGGTGATGAGATCATCAGTTCCATTCTTGTAGTCTATAAGAAAGACGGAATCCAATCCCGAAAATGGAACCGGGTTCCGGGACTTTGAATAAATATAATTTCTCCGGCAGAACTTGGGGATTTCTTATCAAATTCCGAAATTAACCGACGGTTTTTCCTTCGGCTGAATGAAAAAGCGCTCTAAAGATTTTTAGGGGTCTATAGGGAAAACCCATTTTTTAGGGGACTTAATTACAACCCTCTAAAGTTTTTTAGGGGAGCGCTTCAGCCATGAGGAATATGCCGAGAAAAACCGATTCGGCGAGGGCCCCTTTGTATAATCTGCCATCCGATTTAATCCGCTTGGGATGCGGGTTTTCCGATTCTGGGTTTCAAAAGGGGCGGAGTCTCGCCGCATCGGTGGAATTGGAATATCCGCAACGAGAAAAGGGGATCCAGACAGGTTGGAGTCCCCTAAAAAACTTTAGTCTTTATCGGAAGGTCCCCTAAAAAACTTTAGAGCACCAATGAAAATTCCCTCCCCGAGGTTAATCGAGGAGGGAATTGTCTTTAATACTTCTTGTATTTGATCAACGTTAGGACGTTATGGTTGCCCACGTATTCGTAATGGACCTCGTCCATGATGGATTTGGCTATGTAGATGCCAAGGCCTGCCACGTCGCGTTCGTCGCTTGTGGCGGTGATTTTGGTCTCGGGTGCTTCCAAGGGGTTATAGGGCTTGCCCGCGTCGCGGAAGACGAAGTGGATGTTATCTTGATCGTTGGAGAGAGAGATTTCCACTGCGCTGGTGCTCTTGTTCGCGTATTTGGATACGTTGACGAAGACTTCTTCCAAGGCCGTGTTGATCATGATGATGTCGCGTTTGGAGAAGTTGAGTATCTCCAGCAAGCTAGAGGAGTAGCTGAAGAGGTTGTTGAGCTCGCGCGTATCGGGCTTGAAGCTACGGGAGGACATGATCTTCGCGCCTTGATGGAATTCAACCATTAGCATCGTGATGTCATCGAATTGTTCTTTGCCTTCGCTGAAGCGGTTCAGTTCTTCGCGTAAATTGGGGACGAATTGGTCGGCGGAGTCGTTGATGTGGGTTTGCGCGAAGGCAATCAAGCGTTCGTTGCCGAATAATTCGTCCTTGATATTGTGGGCCTCGGTGACGCCATCGGTGTACAGGATGAACTTATCACCTTGATTCAAGCGGATCGACTCTTCTTTGTATTTTGCGGCGTCAAAGCCACCTAAGACCATACCGTGGGCGCATTTGAGGAAACTGACTTTGCCACCGGAATAGATGATGGGGCTATTGTGGCCGGCGTTCGCATAACGGAGCTCGCCGGTGACGGTATCTAAGATACCAAGCCAGCAAGTGACGAACATGGAGGCGTCGTTGTTCTCGCATAGAGCGACGTTGCTGCGTTCCAAGATGGTCGCGGTATCGGCGCGCAAGGAGGTGGCCAAGGACTTTACCAAGGTCTCCGTTTTCATCATAAACAAGGCGGCAGGTACGCCTTTTCCCGAGACGTCGGCGATGACGAAGGCGATGTGTGTATCGTCGATATAGAAGTAATCGTAGAAGTCGCCGCCAACTTCTTTGGCTGGATCCATCAAAGCATAGACGCGCTCTTTGTCATTGTTGGGGAAGGCCGTTGGCAAGACGGAGGCTTGGATGGCGCGGGCGACTTCGAGTTCGCCTTGCATTTTCTCGTTCTGCTTGGCGATGCCGATTTCGTCTTTAAGCAATTGCGAAGCGCGGGTGGCGATGGCAAAGCTGACATAAGCGACGATGCCAATTGTCAGCAAGCGGGGCAAATAATAGTAAAGAAAGGCAATTAAATAACGATTATTTCCATTTGCCCGCAGATATGCGAGCCATTGGACGCGCTGCTCAAAAGTAACTTCGTTGATGGGGATTTGCTGACCTTCGAGGACGATATAATCGTTCGCGTTAAGCAAATTCGCGTCCCATTCGCCATAAAGCATGCCCATGTAGAGGGCGAGGAAGAGCAATACGGCAACAGAAATGAAGGTCGCCATGGCGACTTTAGGATGGAAGTAGTGACAAGCGACGGCGACGCAGATGGCCCAACCTAAAATAGCGTGCTTGGGCAGAAGGATATTCAAAATAAAGATGACGAGAAGATATTGCGACAACAGGAAGTATTTGAATCCTGGATGGGCGACGTATTTGGTGTTTCGATAAAAGAACGTCGAACACAAAACCGCGATGATGATGGGAAAGGAAATGTAGTTGTACAACAGAACTTTGGGACTGGCTTTGAATAAGCCTGTGGCATAGCCAATCAGCAAAATCACAAGCACACCCGCCGTGACAAGGGAGCCGCGGATCAGCGCTTTGTTCGCATCGACTTCATTTTTCCGCAGGATCTCTTCGTCAATCTGCGGATGGTGGCTACGGATAGGGGCCATAGGGGATTACCTCCAAGGTAGCACTTCTTGATGTACGGGGAGTGCCTGTCGATTGCCCGAGTAGAAAAAGTGGTGCGTTATAGACACGTTATTGTTCGATGCTGAGGAAGCTCGCGAAGCCGGTCATGTCCAAGATCTCCATGACTTCATCGCAGGGGTGGAGAATGAGGAATGTGCCGCCGGCTTTGGCCATCGTCTTGTGCAACGTCAGCAATACGCGGAGGCCTGCGCTGGAAATATAGATAAGTCCCGTAAGGTCAAAGCGAAGCTCGGTGACCCCTTCAAGAGCGGATGTGACTTCCTCTTCTAAGCCCGGGGCGGTATTGGTATCTAAATGGCCAGTAATGGTGACGGTGAGGACGCCATTCTTGTTTTCTTTCGTGACTTGCATATCGATCTCCTTGAATCTATGGCAAAGAATACTACAGAAGCAGCCTTCACGCATGTACTTTTTGCGCGCGCAGTAAAAGGGTGATGTTCATGAAGTAAAAGGCAGAATTGTCAGGCCATGAAAAACTCGTTCCGAAAAACGGCGAATTGCGGTGATATTGGCGCGGGACCGCTCATCACAAAAACGACATAAAATAACCTATTTTCGCGGAAAATATGGCGGATTTGCCGAACAAAGTCGAGTTTTAATAGACAATATTGTTTTTGTTTGTCGCCGGGGCGGTGCTAATCGAAATTCGTTCGTCGCCAAAATAGAAACTGACGGAATTTTTGGTATAGACGGATCCGTTTTGTTGGAAGGAGAGCTCTCTCATGCGTTTGCCAACTTCTTCCTTACTCGAGGCCATGCTTAACCCATAGACCCGGACTTCAGGATCGGTGATGCTGATTTTGGTGCATACCCAAGGGTCGGAAAGATCAGGATATCCCGAAAAGTGGTAGGTGACGTGAATCTCAGGAGCTGTTTTCATCGCGCTTTCTTCCATGGTGACGGGGGTATATTTACTGCCGAGCCATTCTTCCGCGCCAAACCAGCCAGGAAGATAGGTACAGCCCAGCTTTTTGAGTTTTTCAGAATCGAGTCGCTCGGTAATCCATACCTCTAGGTCACTGTCCTCGGGATTATCGAGCGTTTTGTTTTGTGTTAGTCCGCAGGAAAAGAGGCATGAAATCGTCAGGAATAACGGAAGTGGTTTATGGTGAAACATGGTTCGCCCTCCTTAAGAAAGGTGAATTGACGGCCGTCTTTATTATATCGGCTTTATTTCGCCTTCACCCATTATGACAACTAAAAAGCGTCAATCGTTCGGAAATATTGCGATTTCGGGTGAACATTGAACCGACGCCATCACGCAATAGTCGCTTGCCGAACGCGCAATAAAAATGTCGCTTTGACGAGAGAGTTGTGCGGATTATCCCTATCTACAACACTGAAGTGTTGGAAATAGCGAAGCTTACGTGTAAAATCAGTCGGAAATGAAAACGTTTTTTCTATTGTTCTCCTTATTGGCTTCGGCTCTTGGTGGCACCGTCAACGGTTCCAACTCGACCAAGTCTTTTATGAGCGACAAAACGGAAGTGCCCGTCAATTTGGAAGTCTCCGGCGCGGAAGCGCTTTGCCAAACCGAGGACGGCTATGTTTGGATTGGCCAATATTCTGGCTTAACCCGTTATGACTCCCAAGAATACGTGACCTACAAGAGCTTTGTCGAGGATGGTCAAGAATATTCCATCATCAACGTCAAAGCCCTAGCGTCTAAAGGGAACACGCTGTATATCGCAACGACTCAAAGCGTCTTTGTCCACCGGGATTATCAGTTCTCTCACCTTGATATCGATGCCGGAATCATTAAAACCATCACTCTCGATGACGCCAACGATTTGCTTTATGTCTCTTCCCAGACCAAAGGTGCGCTGGTCTATGACTTGAAGACCAATGAGGTGTCTAGCTTGCCAGGCGTCACCGCGAAGAGCATCAACGACATCGCTTTGGACCCCAAGAGGAACAATTATTACTATCAGCAAAATGAAGGCGTTTTCGATAAAAACGGCAAAGAAATCTACCTCTACCCCAAAATCCTAGATATTTACACCTATGGGGATATTCTTTATATCGGCGAGATGGAAGGCATCATCCATCGTTACAACATGGCGGAGGAGGAGTTCCTCCAGGACCTCGTCGTTTCGGACCAAGTGAATAAAATGCTCTATTCCGAGGCGGATCAAACCTTGTTTGTGGCCTGCGAGAAAAACGGATTGTATTGCGTCTCTTTTGCTGGTGAAAACCCGCAGATTTCCTTAGCGGGCGATTTGGAAAACAAGAGCCAATTGGTGGATTTGATGGTCGACTACGAAGGCAACCTTTGGGTCGCCTCACACTATATCGGCGCCTCTGGCGTCTCCATCATCACCAAGAATGCGCTATTGGAACTTCTTTACGATGATGTGATTTGGAAAACCTTGGAAGTTCCGCCAAATTTCGACCGTAACATCTACGCGATCGAACGCTATGGCGATATTCTCTACATCGTCGCCGGCTTACGCATTTATCGTTATGACCTTATCGAAGGCAAAATCTTGCCGGATAACGCCATCATGGAGGCGCTGGATGCCTTCACGGAGCAAAAGAACATCGAAGGCCGCGCGGGTGGCGATGAAAACTACCAATTCACCTATTCGCCCAAGGATGCCGAAATTTTCCAAGACAAACTCTATTTCGCCGTTTCTAGCGTCGGCCTGGTCGAATATGACCCACACACCGATGTGGCTACGATTTTCGATGTGACCTATATCGCCGACCACGTCAGCAAACTTGTCGGCGAGCCTTTGCCCGAAATCGCCCTCACCAACACGATGCGTTGCTTGCGCAGCTTCGGCACCTATTTGGCTATCGGCTATACTCGTGGTTTGATGAAATTCGACGGCACGGATTTCGCCGTCATGTACGTGGGCTCCAATGTTCTTTACATTAACGCTTCCAAAGACGGTAAACTCATTTTTGACCGCACGGCTGGTTTATACGAAGTGGATGATGAATTCACCAAGTATACCGAAATCCCCACCGTCAAAAATATCAGCGGGAACCGCCTTAAATTCTTAGTCGACGGCGACTATATCTATTACACCTTGAATAGCCGACTGTTCCGTTTAAAACAAGAGAATGGGGCCTATGTGTCCGAGGAAGTCGCCATTCCTTACGTCAAAGGTTCTTTGGTCGAACTTTCCAAAATCGAATACGATAGCAAAGACGGCAACACCGATTACAAATATGTCATCGCCAGCCAAACCCAGATCTATATCACCGATTCGTTGGAGGGCGAACGCCTCAAAGAGTACGAATTCTACGATTCCACGAACGGTTTGCAATCCATCATCGCGAACACTTCTGGCTATTATGACCGTCAGGAGCAGAAGTATTATTTCCAGTCCACCAACGGCATCTTCGTCTATGACTTCCATCAAACCCGCGGCGCTTCTACCCCCGTTAAGGTGGCGGTTTCCTCCGTCCAGCTTGATGGGCAAGGATATTATGGCGATTCCATCAACATCACCAAGGAAGTCTACCGCGTGACGGTCAATATCTCCATCTTCGGCTTCAGGCCCAACAAAGGCTATACCATCTATTATAAGATGGATGGCATCGACAATGATTACCACATCATTTCCGATAACGAGCGCACGGTTAACTTCACCAACTTGCCAGGTGGCGAATATACCTTCCACGCTTATGCTTTGGACGAATACGGTCAAGCCTCCAACCAAGTGGAAATTCATTTGGTCAAGGAAAGGCATTTCTATGAGCAAGTGGGCTTCTGGGTCCTTATCGGCGTGTGGGCGGTGGCGCTTCTTGTCGCGTTGATCTTCGGTATCATCAATAGGAAAACCCAACAAGCGTTGAAGAAACAGCTGGAGTACAAGAACATCACCGTCGAATCGATCCAGGCTATTGCGCGCACCATCGACGCCAAGGACGAATATACCAACGGCCACTCGATCCGCGTCGGTTATTATTCCAAGATCATCGCCCAGAACCTCGGCTTGAGTGAAGATGAGGTGGACAATATCTATTACATCGCCTTACTCCACGATATTGGCAAGATCGCGATTCCCGATAAGATTTTGAATAAACCGGGCAAACTTACCGATGAAGAATTCGCGATCATGAAGAGCCATACCACGCGCGGGGCGAAGATCTTGAAGGGCATCTCTACCATTCCCCATATCGTCGAAGGCGCGAAGTACCATCATGAAAAATATGACGGAACTGGCTATCCGGAAGGCTTAAAGGGAGAGGAGATTCCTTACGTCGCGCGTATTATTTGCTGCGCCGACTGTTTCGATGCCATGGCCTCCAAGAGGGTCTATAAAAAGGCCTTTACGCTAGAAACCATCATGAATGAGTTCAAACGCTGCGCCGGCACGCAGTTTGACCCCGATATCGCGAAAGTCGTCGTGGAGATGATGGCTAGCGGCAAACTGAAACCTTATGCCGCGGACAATACCTACCTTGGCGATGATGGCAAAACGCACCGCATTACCAAAAATGCGGAAGACATGCCTTCCGACCCTGCAGCAAAACAGAATAATTAGGGTTCTGCGGAGCAATACGAATATTTATGGTTCTTGTGTGGAGACAAAACTATGACTACCGTTACCGACAAAAGACAACATTACGACACCATCAGCAAAACATGCTTGACCGCGAATGTCGCTTATTTGTTCCTTCATATTTTCTATTTGATCCTCTTTATCATCGCTCGCGTCGACATCCTCACTTATATCGACGCGGCGGTCATCGTCATCTATCTTTTATTCTTTTGGCTGCTTCAAAAGAAAAAGTATTACATCTATGCCTTATGCTGCGGCAATTTGTTCTTCGCCTTCATCTCCGTGACGACGATCATGCTGGGCTTTAACACGGGCTTCCATTTATACCTGATTGGTTTGTGCGTCGTCTCCTTCTTCACTTCGTATTTCTCCAAGGTCAAACGCATCTCGAATTCCATGATTTGGGTCGGCCTCTCCGTAGCGATTTACCTGACGCTATATTTCGTCACCAAGTTCAACGCGCCTTATTACACGATTGAACCGTGGCTGGAAATTACCTTGTTCACAACCCACGCTATCGTGGTTTTCGTCTTTGTCGCGGGCTATATGGCGGTATTCGTCAAATATGCCTTATCCCTGGAACGGAGAATCCTCTCGGAGTCGCGGACGGACGAATTGACCCAAATTGGCAACCGTTATAGTCTCTATGATTATTTCGACTCGGAACCGGATAAATCCACCAAGGTCCTCGCCTTGTTTGATATCGACGATTTTAAAAACATCAACGACCGTTATGGGCACGTGACGGGCGACTTTGTCTTGCAGCGTGTGGCGAAGATCGCCACGGACGAACTTAAGGATGGTTTCGTGTGCCGTTATGGAGGCGAGGAGTTCGTCGTCGTGCTCGATGATACGCTTGGCGATGTCTTGTCGCGGCTAGAAGCCTTCCGTCAAAGAATCGAAGAAGAATCCTTTGATTTCCAAGAGGCCAAGATGCACATCACCGTCACCATCGGGGCGGCGAAACACGTCCAAGGCATCGAACTGGAGAAATGGGTCGACCTTGCCGATGACCGGATGTACATCGGCAAAAATAGTGGCAAGAACCGGGTCGTGTTCTAAACGTTTGGAAAAGACGCTGTTTTTGCTAAGAAAAGCTGCTTTTGAAAACGGATAAAATAAGTCCCGTTTTGCAAGAAAAGAAAAAGAAAACTCCGCAGTTTAAAGACGAAGTATAAGTCAAAATTTCACACTAGACTAGTTAACGCGTCAGGAAAGAAAAGGCTTATCAAAACTTTCTTTAGAAACTCTTTTCTAGGAAGCTCTTCACCTTCGTTGGAAGCGGTCCATAAAAGGCTGCGACGGCAACGGTGATCATAACCGCGGCCATTTCGTTTTCCTCACCACGAATCTTGCTTGTTAAATCATACAAGCCGCGATTATAAGGTCCGCTATTGAAGCATCTCATAGCCATATTCGCGTCAATGTGCCGCCAAATCGGTTTTAACGCTTCATCCATGAAACGATTGAGGGAAGAAAACTCTTTTCTCCCACTTTCATAAAGGGCATCCACTACCCCACCGACGATATCGTTGACCCGAGCGATCCCGTCATCGCCATGCTCTTCAAAATAACGATCGAGCAGCTCAACCGAATTTTGGAACATGTTCACTTTTTGTTCCCTGCTAAGGTCGCTGTATTGGCTAACAACATCATCTACGTCCGTCCAAGCCATATTTGTTTCTCCCTAAGGCAAAATCGAACCAAAAAAGATTCCTTTTCCGCCCAATTGATTTTTTTAATTATAACAGGAGCACGGGTTTTGGAACAATGGGGCGACTGGCCGTTGTGCGCTTGTTTTATTCTCAGAAGAAAAATGTATTTAGATTGAATACTGAAAATGACCGCTAGAGATGGAAAACTTTATGTTACCGACTGTTTGACCGCTAAAGGAATCGATTGTTTGCTAGGTGTTCTCCCAGGCAAGCAAAGAAAGGTCCTAAAGGAATGGCTTAGAGGGAATAACGACCCCTTGGTGAGCAAAGCAAAAGGAAAGCCTATGATTTAATGGAATCTGGCATTATCAATGATATAGATGTGGGGACGACAAAAGGGTTACAACAAATCCATTCCTATCTATTCGATGGCTTAAGACGAATGCGGAGTTTTTAAGTTTTAGAACAAATGGACGAGGTAGGAGCGGCCGCAGTTGACACATTTGAACCGTTTCCAGGCGTGCTGACCGCTTTGTTGGATGCCATCCGCTTTCGTGTTGTTGCTCTTACACTTGGGGCAGATGTCGGGGTTATCCTCATCGCCGAGGCTATCTTCGTAAGAGCCGCTGATGGACGCGAGTTGCTCCTCGCTTAATTCAATGCTATCTTGCTGGGCGATGACCTTTTCGATTTGTTCCTTGGTCATTGTGACGTTTGGGTTGTTGTCGTTCATGCGAGGGCCTCCGTTGCTATTGTAGCAAAAAAGTAGTGATGCGGTGATAATGGGGGAGGATTATTGATTTGGATTCTTTATCAACGTCTGGATGAGTTCTAGGTTATAGAAATCGGTGTATTTCAGCTCGATGGAAATATCCGGGCCCGCTTCGTCGTAGATGTAACCTCCCTGCACGGGGGAAGCGATGCGTAAATTGCCCGAGTGAGTGATGATTTGCCCGTTAGGTAACACGCCGAGGTCCAAGGCGCATTCGCCGCCACCTGGCTTTTGCCCGATGATGGTCGCCATTCCCTGGGTCCATGCGTAGAAGGGGTAGGCCGTGCCGCAGGAGAAAGCACAGGGCGAGACGAGGAGAAAAATATTGAACTTGTTCCCATAGGTGACGTCTTTTTCATCCACCTTGCCATCGCGGTTCATATCCAAATGGGTCTCGATGGTGGTGACGTTGTTGCTTGGCATGTGATGGAAATAAACCATGGACTTGTTATCTCTAGAAATTAAGGCGAGCAGGTTTGCCATCGTGCCGGAGTTGCCCCCGTCATTAATGGACATGTCGATGATGACGTTTTTGACGCCGCCTTTTTTCTCGATTTCCTCAAAGTAGGCTTTGCTTTGGAGGTAGGTGTCACTGGCCATAGCTTGCTCGATGCTGACTTTAGGCTGCTTTGTGGTGGGGTCGAGGTAATCTTCGTAACAGGCGAACTTCGTCAGCGGGAATACGGCGGTTTCGCCGTCTTGACTATAACGGACTTGATTTGTTTTCAATCCCGCTTCTTTGTAGGCCGCCTCGCGCGCCGCCTTCAATGCATCCTCGATGCCTTCGCGGGTCGCTTGGAGAGACTGCGGAACGGAAACCGTGTATTCTTCGCCCCAACTGACGGCGGGGGAAAGGAGGTTCGTGTGTCCGTCTTGTAACCGCGTGATGAAATAGGACAAAGCATCCCCGCGGGTTTTGGGAGAGTCGCTGAGAAGATCGGCGTAATAGCTGGTCGACTGGAAATACTTGGCCATGGATTGGATGCCCAATGAGTATTTGAGTCCATAGTAGTTTTCAAAGAGGAAGGTGATGATGTCGCGGTTATATCGTCTTAGGTACATCGGCATCGCGGTATCGGCGATGACGATCGCCATCTTGTCATGCAGGGTGTAGGGCTCATCGCCGACTTTATCCACGAATTTAAGTTTGGAGAGTAAGAGGGGGTTATCGTATTGATAAAGGCGGTCGTAAGCGAAGAAATGGCCGCGCATGGTCTGCTTAAAGAAAACGGTATCGAGCAAGGACAGTGGGGCATACATGGACCCGTGGTAAGAGAAGGTGGATAACTCGGTGTCCTGATAGTTGAGGGTATAGGAGGCTTTGGAATCGCCGATATTACGGAAAGTTTGCCGTCCTTCGATGAGGTTAGAACTATTATCCTCGGGTTGGCTGCTTGGTTTGAGGATATCGGAGTAGCCACCGACGACCGTCATGGTTTTCGTCGCGGAGTCTAACGTGAAGGAAAAGATTTTCCCGTCACGGGCGAAGGTGATGGAATAGGTCTTGCCATCGTCGGTTTCCTTGGTGATATAGGAGGCGACGTCGCCAAACATTTTGACAAAGCTGGAGACGCCAAAATAGGGAACATAGTCTTGCCCCGATAAGAAAACCAGGTCGCATTTCCCATCTTGCTGTTTGCTTAGGTCGATATTCCCATCGGCATTTTGCACGGCCGCTGATGCGATATAAAACGGAAAGGAACGCACCGCGACTTGGGGGTCGACGGGCGTGGACGAAGAGCCGCTTGTGGTAGGCGCGCTGCTATCCGAGGAAGATGATCGTAAATCGATCGTGCCTTGGCACGAGGCTAGAAGCAACATTGGGACGACGACTAGGAGCAAAGGAATGCTTTTTTTCATAAAAAGACCTCCGTGCATAGAAAAGGATAGCAGGTGTTCTGCCACTATAGCGCCATAGAAACCAAAGATACACTCTTCTATTTTCCGTTTGCGCGACATTGAAGGGGATAATCACCATTTTTGACAAATTTGGGACAATATCATTTCCCGCCATCGAATTTCAATGGTTCCATAATTCAGGCATATGATTTCGGATCATTTTTATAGAGAACCAGAGAGTCTGGGTCGCGTTATGCGCCTGCGCGTAAATTTAAATATAGAACCCTAGAAACTCCCTTATAAGAACGGAGATGATAATCACCTATGTGTGGCGGGTTTGTGACGCGTGTCCGCGTATAATTCGTCCATAAGCCCGTCGAAGGAGGGGCTTATGTCGATGACGAGATCCCCGATTCCCTCTGGTGCGATCTCGAGTAATTGGGCGTCAAGCTCAATGTGCTTAAGTCGAAATAAACGAATAGAAAGGACAAGGCTATGAAAAAATTTATCCCCATTGTTGCCTCCGTATTGCTCCTTGCTGCTTGCGGCGGCAACTCCGAAGCCAGTAAAGCCACTGGCCTCTCCACCGCTGATGAGAGCAAAGCCACTGGCCTCTCGACCGTAGAATCTTCCGCCGAAACTGCCACCCTCACCTTCCTTGAGCCCGGCGAGATCTATATTGACCTCAACTTCGAAAAGGCTCCTGAAGGCCTTGCCGTCAAAATCGGTAGTGATACCCTGACCGCTTCGGGCAAAGTCAAAATGAGCAAGGGCTTCACCTATTCCGTCGAAGGCACCTTCGCTGATAAAGTGAACATCTACCATGTCGTGGACCTCGGCGCTGGCGTGGTCTCCGCGGGCAAGTCGGAAGGCCGTGATGGCGCGACCGCTACCGAATTCCTTGGCCGTCTCTTTAAGAACTTCTCTGAAAGACAATACGAATATCGTATCTATCTCTGCCTCTCGGATAAGGCCTCTGGCTGGAGCAAGACTCTCGACGGCGTCGATACTGCCATCCAAAGTTACGCGATGTAATCGCCAAACAAGTTTCATCTTCATGCCGCGGGAGGGGTCCTACTCTTCTCGCGGCTTTTTACATTTAGATTTCGTTTGATATTTGCGGAGAAAAACCCGTGAAAGAACCACATTAGGACTGTTCTTTGTCTTTAGCGTAGCGGCGCTTGTGGGATGTTCGGCCACCTCGTTAAGCACGTCTTCCAGCGTCTCGAAGCAGGAATCCTCATCTAGTCAGGCTCCTTCAAGTGCTTCTTCGAGCTCGATTGCGCCTTCCTCCGTTTCCAGCGAAGCCTCTTAAGAAAGCACTTGCTCCTCAATGGCACCTTCGAATCTTGTCCCGGCCAAAAAGACCGTCGAGAAAACCATCAAAGTTTACCGACTTTTCAATTTTGAGAATGAATACCTGGATCCGGTCCTCGACGAGCAGAAGCTGACCTACGAAGGCGTTGCAGATGGCGCCAGGGCCGATGTTCCTCTTCGATACTACGAATACTTTGATATGGATGCGATGAGCAAGGCTATCGATAGCATCCGTTATTCGTTTCCAAAGTTTTACAAAAAGACAGCAATTTTTATCAACCTATTGCTTTTTTTCTTTAAAAAAGCATAACATTACGCCCATGTGGACATTTTTTATTGCTTTAGCTCTTCTCATCGGCGGCTACCTGATCTACTCCCGCGTCGCTGAGAAGGTGTTCGTCATCGATGGGCGTAAGACTCCAGCTATGAGTTGTCCCGATGGCGTGGACATCACTCCGATGCCCAAATGGAAATCTTTCCTTATCGAGTTGCTGAATATCGCAGGCACTGGCCCGATCTTTGGCGCGATTAGCGGCGCCTTATTTGGCCCCATCGTATTCTTGTGGATCGTCTTTGGCTGCCTTTTAGGCGGCGCTGTACATGATTATTTCTCCGGCATGATCTCCAGCCGCAACAAGGGCGATTCCATCGTCTTGCTTTCTCGTTTTTACCTGGGCAAAGCAATGGAAATGTTAATGCGTATCTTTTCCGTCGTGTTGCTGGTTTTAGTGACGGCGGTATTCGTCGTTTCTCCTTCTTCCTTGATGGAGTTTTTGACGGGTGGGAATGTCCGGGCCTGGATTTGGATGGTCATCATCTTGGCTTATTATCTCATCAGCACCTTGGTGCCCATCGATAAGGTCATCGGTAAGCTTTATCCGATCTTTGGCGTTATCTTAATTTTTATGGCCATTGCCGTCATCGGAGGCGTTTTGTTCCAACAGGGCTCTTATCCGATGTTGGAACTTATCGGCAATTTCCGCGATTTTTCCGCGGCCAATGGCGATTTGCCCTGGTGGCCGTTTATGTTCACCACGGTCGCTTGCGGCGCGGTCAGCGGCTTCCATGCGACCCAATCCCCGATGATTGCCAAATGCATCAAAAGCGAAAAAGAAGGGCGTCAGGTCTTCTATGGCGCGATGGTGGCCGAAGGTGTCATCGCCTTGATTTGGGCGGCTGCGGCTATGGCTTTCTTCCGTGTTAATGAACCTGAAGGCTGGTCGGAGTTAGCCAAGATTGGCGGCAATTCTATGTCCGTTCAGAAGATTTGCTCCGGGTTGCTAGGACCCGTCGGCACTGTTTTGGCCGTCATTGGCGTCGTCATCTGCCCGATTACCAGTGGCGATACGGCCTTGCGAAGTTGTCGACTGATTTTGGGTGAGATATTCCATCTCGATGAAACCAAGATGAAAAATAGGTTGCTGCTGACGCTGCCCCTATTCGCGTTAGTGGTCGGCATTAGTATCTGGAACTTCCTCGATGCGGGTAACTTTAATTTGCTGTGGCGTTGGTTTGCTTGGAGCAACCAATTCCTGGCGGCGATATGCCTTTGGGTTTCCACGGCATATTTGGCAAAGGATGGTAAAGGTAAGTGGCGATCGTTGTTTACGGGTATTCCAGCCGCTTTCATGACCGCCGTTGTCATCACTTATATCTTTGGCGAACCTCGTATTGCTTTAGGGCGTGTGGTCCCCATGCACATCGCCGTCATCGTGGGAGCATCCATCGGTGGCGTAATCTTCCTCATATACCTATATCTATTGATTTTTGAGGTGAATAAACACCCGGTCATCGATGACCAAACTCCCCTTGAAGAAGAACAAAAATCATAATATCCCCTCAAAAGTGCGTTCATTTTGAAGTTAATGCCGATGGAAATGGCGCGAGTGCATCGCTAAGCGCTTAACCCCATTGGCTTTTTTGTCCTTTGGTTGATAATACCGTTATGAAATTCAAGAAACTTCAAAACTTCCGCGATATCGCTTATGGTGACATGAAGAAAGGCATACTGTATCGAAGCGGCAATCTCCACCGGCTTCCGACGAAAGATCAGCGGCTCCTTTATGACGAATATGGCGTCCGCGTCGTCATCGACTTACGGACGGCCCAAGAGGTTCAAACTAAGCCCGATGTTGCGATGCCTGGTGTTCGTTATTATCACATCCCCTTAATCACGATGGAGGAAATGGGCGCGGCAAGCGAGAAAGAAGCCAAGCGTCGCATCATCAAGGAGCATAAGCTTCCGGATATCTTGGAATATTATGAAAGGCTGACCCTGCCAACGCGTAAAGAAGCCTATACTCGAATCTTTGATATTCTGTCTGACGTGGAAGGCTCGGTGCTGTTTCACTGCACAGCGGGGAAAGACCGCACTGGAATCTTGGCCGCGTTGATTCTTACCCTGTGTGGCGTCGATAAAGAAACCATCTACCAGGACTATCTACGGACCAACGACGATCCGGTCGTACCCTTTGCCTATAAAGTGTTTGCCTTGTTCTTGGATCAGCAATTCCGTCTCGAATTCAAGGAGTATTTCAAAGCAAAACCCGAATATCTCGATAAGGCCTATGGCTCTATTCTTCAAAAATATGGTGATTTGCAAACATTTTTGAGAGAAATATGTGGGATTGACGAAGAAAAACGAGATTTATTCCTCGCGAAATACATGGGTAAATAGCGAAATTCCCTCTTCGGATAAACAAAAAGGTGAAAGCGCTTCAACGTTAATCATTGTCCATCGTGTTTCGTTAATCAGCGTATAATCCTGCGTTACGGAAAGGAGTATGTATTCATGAAAACCAAACAAATTACCTTAACCTTATTAGCCGCGGCGGCGTTATGTGCCTGCGGCGGGAACGGAAATAGTTCCAATAGCTCGAAGGCCGAATCTGCTAGCGCCTCCGTGTCTGCTTCTGTGGAGAGCCAATCCTCTGAGGTGTCCTCTGCTGTTTCCAGTGAGTCCAGCGAAGAAAGCGATCCCTTAGCCTGGCAGGAAATCGGCGGCACCGCCCTTGTCGAAATCTATGGCGATATTGGGGCGACGCTTAGCTATGGTGGCAAAACCTTCGGCAATGGCGATTACATCCATTTCGATGATAAGAAGGCTGTTGATTATGTCGGTGTCTTCGCCAAAAAAGACTTCAACTTTGTCTATGTGTTACGTTCTGGCGATACCACGACCTGCATTGTTAACCCTGGCATTACCAGCGACAACGTGGCCGAGTACTATATGGACGTCTTTGCGGCCAATCTCAAAGGCAAAGACAAAGGTTATATTGCCATCAGCCTCGGTGACACCGTCACTTGGAACAAAAATCATTCCAAAGCGATGAACGAGATGATCGAAAAGTTCCTTGTCGCTTAAATAAACGTAACGTTACCCTGTTTCTTTCGCGGAGGCAGGGTTTTCTTTTCCTTCGGTAGTTTGATGTACTTTTCCATGTTTTCTTGTGTAGGCGAACCAAAAAGGATAAATTTAACGTGCTTTTTGCAAAGGGATTAAACAATTATGGAAAAAATAGGTATTATTGGCGCGATGGAAACGGAAGTCGTTTCCTTAAAGAAAGCGGCTCATGCGGACAAGAAGACGACCTTGGCGGCGATGGAATTCTGCGAAGGCGCTTTCGGCGAAAAGAACGTCGTCATCGTCAAATGCGGCATGGGTAAAGTGAATGCTGGCATTTGCGCCCACACTTTAATCCGTGAATTCGGCTGCACGAAAATCATTAATACTGGCGTGGCTGGGTCGTTAGATGCCCGCATGGACATCGGCGATATCGTGGTCTCCACCGATGCGGTTCAACATGATTTCACCGTCGAGGCAATTGGTTTCCAGAAAGGTGAGATCCCTTATACCGGACGTTACTCTTTCCCTGCGGATGAGTTCCTTCGCAAACTTGCGGTTGAGTCTGTCCATCACTGCGCGCCGAACATCCACGTCTACGAAGGGCGTGTCTGCTCTGGCGATCAGTTCATTTCTTCTAAGGAACAGAAAGAGACGATTCTGAAAAACTTCGGCGGCCTTTGCTGCGAAATGGAAGGCGGGGCTATCGCGCACGCGTGTTACCTTAATCATGTGCCTTTTGTCGTCATCCGTGCGATTTCGGATAATCCGGAAAAAGGCTCGGTCGAGGACTTTGGAAAGTTCGAGGCGGAAGCCGCTGGCGTTTGCGCCAAAGCCGTTCAACACATGGTGGAGAAGCTGTAAGAAATGATTATTCGAAAGGCTACTGAAAGCGACATCGATCAACTTCTGGAGTTACTTTCCCAGGTGTTGGAACTACATGCTCGAATTCGTCCAGATGTCTTCATTCCTGGTACGGTAAAGTATCCGCGGAATGAATTGGAAAAGATGGTTGGGGATGGCCTACATTTAATCTATGTGGCCTGCGAAGGAGATACCGTAATCGGCTATGCGTTCTGCGACGTTCGCGCTCCAGTTTTGCCAAGCATGAAACCGATTAAGAAATTCTTTATCGATGACTTCTGTGTCCGTGACGGTTACCAAAGGCAACATGTTGGAACCACCATCTTTGAGCATCTTAAGAAAGAGGCCAATCGCTTTGGGTGCGAGTCAATTACGCTTTCATGCTGGGAGGGAAATGATGTTGCCAGGTCCTTCTATGAGCATATGGGAATGACTCCTCGGACGACTACCATGGAACTCTACGTGAAAGAATAAAAGCGACTTTATTATATATAAGGATATATAGGGCTAACCAATCTAGGGGGCTATGTTGATTGACAAAATTCTATGCATCCTTTACGCATTATAATTAACAAAGAGCGTGGTGCTAGGAAGCAGCAGTGGGAATGAATATGGCGCTGATATTTGTGACCTGGGAAACCGCCCTTATAATGATGGCGAAGGAAAACCTTAAATGAAGATTGTTGTACTTAATGGAAGCCCTCGAGGCAATGGAGATACCTCAAAAATGGTACGCGCCTTTGTCGATACGGCGGAGCAAGAAGGGGAGAACACGGTTCGTGTTTTCAATGTCTGCTGGATGCAGATTAAGGGCTGTTTGGCTTGTGAGTACTGTCACACATTAGGCAAAGGAAAATGTGTTCAAAAGGATGATATGTCTTTCGTGTATGAGGCGCTTGAAGAGGCGGATATGTTGGTACTTGCATCACCTATTTACTACCACGGAATCTCTGGCCAATTGAAGTGCGTGATCGACCGTTTCTATGCTCTGTGTTACCCCAAGGGACCGGCCCGTTTACGGAAGGTAGCGATGTTTCTTAGCTCTGGGGATGCCGACATGTATGACGGGGCAAAGTTCTCCTTTTATGGGGACTTTGTTGGCTACTTAAAACTAGAAGACTGTGGCGTATTTACCAATCATGACAGCGATTATATTGAGAAAATTCGTGTCATGGCTTCGTCATTATAGTCTTTTATCCCACCCAATTTTATTAGATGCTATGGGCATTATCCGCAATCGATAAATTCTGAAAATTCACTTATTGTAAAATCAAAACTGGCCAAACGGCCAGTTTTCATATTATGGGTTTACTTATATCGGGTTTTTTGTACGGTAGTCCGTCATCGTCCTGTGTAACATTTCTTAGCCAATTTGCCGCCTAGAAGTCCTTTGATAACGTTGCAGGAAGAGGGCTACATGTTCTTAATTTGGCGCGCCATCTTAGCCTGTTGATCGTCTATCTTAAAGTTCTTTTACCTAACTTGGCTCCCCGAGGAAGGATGAGCTTCTGGGGCTTGGAGTCGGCAAAGCAGTCATCGCCCATGACCACTTTTCCAGCAGGAACAAGAAGTGCGCGGAGTTTCGGGCAACCATGGAAGGAATGATTGCCGATTGCTAGCGACCTATTCCCACGTCCTAGTTCGAACTTTATTAAGCCGCTGCATTGATCGAAAACATAATGGCCAAGAGAGGTATTGGTGGCGTTGATTACAATGGCGGATAACGCTTTACACTCACGGAAGGCGTAATCCTTGATGACGAGATTCTCGCACCGGATGGACAAAGCGGA
>JAGAHY010000072.1 GCA_017626815.1 Bacilli bacterium
GCGGCGAGTAAAGAAACGCTTAATCCATACGCTAAGAACGAAGAAAGCGCAAACCGGAACATGTGTTTCGTTTTGCTTTTTACTGCGGGACTTCTTTCGCTGGTGTTCCTTGGCTATGTCTTCAAACTTTTCGGCGTATCCCAGTCGACCTATATCATGACCGTCGCGGTGATTCCCATCGTCGTTCTCCTGCTCTGCACGCCGATGTTTTATATCAAAACCGACCGTCTTTCCCGCCCCAATTTCAAATATTATGTTCTTTTTCTGTTTGTTTTTGCCATCGGGGTTTTGAATGTCATCATGCCCAAGCATGGTATTTTAGGTTGGGCGGTCTGCATTGCGCTTACGGGGCATTATTACAATCCGAAAGTCTGCCGCATCATGTTCATCACCGTCTTGAGTATGCTGCTGGTCTGCCTGACCTTAGGGACTTTTTTCGGGGAATTTGATTCGAACCTTCTTACCGGCGAATTAGATAAAGCCGCGCAGACGATTACCAACCGTAGGCTCACCGGCTCCTATCCCGATACCGCCCCTGGAAGATGGCAGTACCTCAGCGATTTGAATCGTGCGGGGGATAACCGCTATTTGCAAATCTACACGAACTATTTTGTGGGTAGGGCGCTTTTCATTACGTTGACCTATAGCGTTATCTGGACCTTAAACAAACGTACTTACAACCTATTGGCCGACCAAATCACCGTCACCACGGAATTCCAACGCAGCAAAACTGAACTAGAGGTCGCCAAAGAGATCCAGATCAACACCTTACCTACGGAGACCGTCTCCTCCAAAGATGTCCAGATTCTGGCTGACCTTAAGGCTGCTAAGGAAGTTGGCGGCGATCTCTATGACTACCTCGATATCGACGAGAACCATGTCGCGATTCTTATCGGCGACGTATCGGGCAAAGGCGTACCCGCGGCGATGTTCATGATGAAGACCATCACCTCCTTCCGCGATTTTGCAACCGCCGGCAAAGCCCCTTCGCAGATTCTTAGAGAAATCAATTCCTCTATCCATAACGGGAATAAGACAAGCATGTTCGTCACCTGTTTTTTGGCTATTTTGGATAAGAGGGACGGCACCTTGGTCTATGCGAATGCAGGACATAATCCACCCGTCATTGGTTCCAATAAGAATTACCGTTTTTTGAAGTGCAGCCCTGGCTTCCTCTTAGGGTGTTTTAAAGAAGTGTTTGCCAAAGACGAGCAAATTGTCCTAAGGCCGGGCGAATGCATCTTGCTTTATACCGACGGCATCACCGAAGCCCGTAATCTAAGCGGCGATTTCTTTGGGGAGAACCGTCTTATCGAGGTGCTGAACCGGCAAAGCTACGCCAGCGTTGTGGATATGCATTATTCCCTCAAGGACGAGATTTCCCATTTCGTGGGCGCCGCGCCGCAGAGCGATGACATCACCTTCTTGATTCTGAAGTACCATGGCGGACATTGCAGTTTCAAAGAAGAACGCTTCCAAGCCAAGAAAGAGAACATGCCGAAGATGCTTAGCATGATTAAAGAATTCGGCGAAGGACTCCATTTTCCATTGGACTTCACGACGAAGTTGGTTATTGTGGGCGATGAACTGCTTTCCAATATCATCCGTCATGGCTATGGAGAGACGGAAGGCGACGTGCACCTTCGCTTGTTGTTTGATGAAAACGAAAACGAATTCGCTATGACGGTCATTGACCATGCGAAGCCATTTAACCAACTTGAGGCCGAAAACCCCAATATCGGCACGGGGAAAGAGTTTCAGCAAATCGGTGGCTTCGGCATCCATATCGTGAAGCAGATCATGACGGAATATTCTTACGATCGGCTCAATGACAAAAATATCCTGGTTTTGAAGAAGAAATTCTGATCTTTTATCTTAATTTCGCGCGTCTTCTTCATGTCATATTGGCCATTAAAGGACATATCGGGAAGCCTTTAGCCTAAATGGTTTTCATGTTCTCAGAGTTAAGGAAAAGCCGGCTTTGTGAAACCGGCATTTGCTTAGTGGTGGCTAAGGAGATGGATGGACTTGGCTTTCGTCGCTTTCTCTAACTCCGAGATGAACTCGGTTAACCGTTGGTCCCCGGAAGAGAAGTAGGCCTGGAAGGTTACCTCCACACGGTCGTCGAAGCCCTCGACCGCCGAGGTGCTGATGCCATGAATCTGGCAGTCATAGGCTTTGCTTAATTGGATGATCTTTCCAAGGATGGGTTCATCGGAAGGAGCGACAAGGGTGATCCAGGGCCATCCTCTGGTGATGTTCTTTTCCACCTTCTTGAATAAGGTAAGGACAAGGATGATCAACAAGGTGCCGCAGATGGCGATGATGAAATTGAATGAACCACAGGCGATGCCGATGGCCATGGCGATCCAGATGGTGCCTGCGGTGGTCAAACCTTTGACACCGCTGCTGCGGTGCATGATGGCACCAGCGCCCAAGAAACCGACGCCGGTAACAACCTGCGCGGCAAGACGGGCGACGTCGCGGTGACCTCCGAAGATGGCGGGGAAGCCATAGACGGAGATGATCATCAAAATCGTGGAACCGACACCGACGAGCAAGTGCGTGCGTAGACCTGCGCTACGGCCACGGAATTCCCTCTCGATGCCAACTGCGCCGACGAGAATGACGGATAACGTTAAGGCGATGGCGCACAAAATCAAATTGCCCACTGGCCACTCGGCCTCACCGACGGTCCAGTTGTTTAAAAATTCGACAAGTTTCTGGTCAAAGGTAATCATAAGATTAGAATACGCTCTTTTTCCTGTTTACACCAAGGAATCTATCAAAGGAATTGGTTTTTTCTGCGGATTGGCGTTTTGCAAACATGCCTATTGTGCTGAATCGTTTAAAAAACCATCCGCAAAAACGCCGCGGATTTGGAATGTTTATTCTAGAGCATGAAAAAAGGCGCGATGCCTTGATTAGCAATCGCGCCTTGTCTTTAAGCTTACTTCTTTTCGGAGGCGAGACCTTCTTTATAAATCTCGCGGATGTTGAGGGAGGAGAAGTGGCGGAGGTTATAGCCATCGATCAAAATGATATGGACGATATCATCATAGTTGATGCGGGAATCGATGATATTGCCCTTGCCGATGAACATTTTGATGGTGTTGGCGTTTTTGACCTTGTCGGTGAAGGAGTTGAGACGGGAGATTGTCTTTTCGAAGTCGCTGGAGCTGCCGGCTTGGGAAAGAAGGATGATGGCGATATGGAGTTCATTGGCAAGCGCGGCGAGGTCGCTGACGATCTCTTGGATTTGCTTCAATACCTCAGCTTCGTCTTTGGCTTGGGCGTAGGTTGCGTCGCGGAGCAAGTCGAGGTAGTCGATATAGACGACGTCGACGTTGCCTTTCTTTGAACGGATCATATCTTCGAGAATGTGAAGGTTTAAACCAGACGCATCGACAATATTCAAACGGAACAAAGAAGACCAGCTGACATTAAAGTGTGAGATCAGCTTCTTATAGATGATGGATTGGCAATATTCGTAGGAAAAGAAAAGAACGTTTTGGCCTAATTTTAACGTTTCAGAAGCATCGTAGACGGTGAGCGTGCTTTTACCCATGTCGGTTTTACCGGTGAGGATGGTCAAAAAGCCTTTTTCGGATTTGATAAATTCCATGTAGCTAAAATCTCCTTTGGTGGTTTCTTTTATTATAAGGCATGCACGAAAAAGAAAAGGAAAAATCGAATGACAGTAAGCTGGGTTTAGTCTAACTTAGTTTGGTTCGTCGTTTCCTTGAGGCTTGTTTCCTTAAGACGCAGCTCCCGCAGAAAAAGGATGAGAAAAGGGATGGTGATGAGACAGGTTAGGATGTCGCTGACAGGCTGCGATAAGGCGACCCCGGTAAAGGCGAGATTCATGCCGTATACGAGAATAAAGATTGTGGGGATAAACGCTAAGCCACTACGTAACGCGGACAAAATGGAAGCTACCAGAGATTTACGGACGCTTTGGAAGAGCATGCTGGAGACGACGCTGACGGGTGTGAAATACAAACTAATGGCCGCAAAACGCAAGGCGGGCACGCCAAGACGTAACACTTCTTCGTCTTGGTTGAAAATGCGGACGATCGCTTCGGGGATAAACAATGTGACGGTAGATAGAATAGCCACGACGATGGTGGAGAAAGCGATGGTGAAGATAGTCCCCTGACGGACGCGTGGATATTGTTTGACAGCGTAGTTATATGCGGCGACAGGCTGCAACCCTTGGCCGATGCCAAGGCCGACGCACATGATGAAATTGCTATAGCGGTTGACGACGGATATCGCGGCCACCGCAGCGTCACCAAAGGGTTTGGTGATGTTGTTAAGGATACCCCCGGAAATAGAGGCGAGGCCTTGTCTTAATAACGAGGGCAAGCCCGCTTTGAAGACATCCAAATATAGAGAAAGGCGGAAGGTCACGTTTTTGAAGTGCAAAGTGGTCTGGGCGAAGCGAAGATAGAAATGAGCAACAGCACAAAACTGACGAACTGGCTGATTGCGGTGGATAGGCCTGCGCCATAGACGCCCATGTCCATCAAACGGATGAAAATAAAGTCGCCTAAGACGTTAAGCCCAGCTCCGGCGGCGATGCCAATCATCGCAAAAAATGCTTTCCCTTCGTATCGTAAGTTATTATTGAGAATTAGCGAAGCGATGAAAAAAGGCGCCGAAACCAATACCCAAAAGCCATAGTCCTTGGCGTAGGGCAAGATGGTTTCCGATGAACCTAATGCAACCATGAATGGCTCTAGGAAGATGATACCGAAAGTTAGGAGGATGCCACCCACGGCAAGACCGAGGTAAAAAGCGGTGGAAACATAACGGGAGGCTTCCTTCTTGTCCCCGATGGCCAGGTTCTTTGCAACATGGGTTCCAGAGCCATGGCCCAACATAAAAGCAAAGGCTTGGATGATGGCCTGAAGGGTAAAAAGAATACCTGTCGCGCCTTGTTGAGACACACCTAAAGTGCCGACGAAATAAGTGTCGACCAAATTGTAGATGTTGGTAATCAACATGGAGACAGTCGTCGGTAACCCAAGGCGGAGGATCAACTTCCAAATCTTGGTTTCGACCATCTGTTTATGGTAGGCCGCGTCTTTGTCCATGCGGTTATTTTATCGACCGCTACGGAAAATGGATATGAAAACGGCAACGTATAAAGTGCCACGTGGCAATCTTATTTGAAATTCGATGGGCTTTTACGGGGATATTGGGGAATCATTTTTGTTTTCGATTCGTAATTTCGTTCGAATATGCTATCTTAAAAACGAGGTAAAAAGCATGGTCAAACATATTGTCGTTTTCAAAGTCAAAGAAGAATTTATGAATGAAGCCTTAGGCATGATTGAAGATTTCCGTAAAAAGAAAGGCCTGATCCCAGGCCTCAAGGATTTCAGCATCGGTACCGACTTTGTTCATAGCGCACGCTCCTATGACGTGGGCCTTATCGCCACGCTTGAGGATAAAGAGGCGCTAAATGTTTACGCCAACCACCCCGTCCACGTGCCGTTTAAGACCCGCATGGCGGAAATCTCCAGTTCGGTGGTCGCAGTCGACTTCGAAGAATGAATTAGAGGATCTTAAGACCTTCGGCCTTCCACTTTTCGAGGAGTTCCTCGGGCCAATAAGAGGATTGGACTTCTCCGATGTGTTTCTTTTGTAAGTAATACATGCAAAGCCTGGACTGGCCGATACCGCCTCCGATGGTGAAGGGGTATTTTCCTTGGAGAACGTTTTGGCAATAGGGGTTGCTCAATTTATGGTTCTCTCCTTTTTGGGCGAGTTGCTTGGTCAAAGCCTCGGCATCGACGCGGATGCCCATCGAGCTTAATTCGATGGAGGCGTCAAGGGCCTTATCATAAAGGAGAATGTCCCCATTAAGATTCCAATCGTCATAGTCGGCGGCACGTCCATCGTGGGGTCCGACTTTTTTGTTTAGCGGCCAGCCGATTCCATAGAGAAACACGGCGCCATATTCTTTGACGATAGCGTTTTCGCGTTCTTTGGAAGGAAGGCTTGGATATTTTTTCAGCAGTTGTTTCGTGGACACCATCTTGATTGTGGTAGGTAATCCATAATCGAAGCCATAACGTTTCTCGCAGGTTTTCGCTAAGGAAAGAATGACGCGGTAGATGTTGCGGACGGTGGCAAATAAGTAGGGGAGGCAACGTTCTTCTTTATCAATGATCTTTTCCCAATCCCATTGGTCGACATAAAGCGAATGGAGGGCGTCTAAGGTTTCGTCTTTGCGGATGGCGTTCATGTCGGTGTAAAGACCTTCGCCATGAGCAAACCCATAACGAGACAATGCATCACGTTTCCATTTGGCGAGGGATTGGACAATTTCAAGATGTTCGCCTTGGACGTTAAAAGAGACAGTTTCTTCGACACCGTTAAGCTCGTCGTTTAAGCCCGAGGATTTTTTGACGAATAATGGCGCGGATACGCGGGTAAGGTGTAGCTTTTTCGCAAGCTCTGCTTCAAAGCGGTCTTTGATAAATTTGATGGCGACTTGGGTTTCGAGTAAATTCATAACGGGCAATATTCTCTCTTATTTACCGCGATTTGACTATCGAAAAGCGCAGGCAATGCAAGCAATGGTTTTTATTGCTCAAAAGCAGGACAAGGCCGATAATGCCTTTATGAAGAAAAAGACCTATGGAATCTTGCTGCTTAGCGCATTAGCGCTTCTTTCCTGCGGGTCGCCTTCTCCCTTTAGTTTGGAGCAGACTTCTTCTTCATCTTCAAGTTCATTAAATTCATCAGTTACCAATCCGGTGCTTTACACGTCTTTAACTTCGGAAAGTGAGCCGACCTTTGAATCCTCAGATGCCCAAGAATCTTCGCAGGAATCCAGCGAATCTTCGTCTGAGTCTAGCGAATCCTCAGAAGAAACACGTGTCGCCTATACTTATGATGGCTATTACGAAGCGTTGGTTTCGTGGACGGATGGCGAAGATCTGAAACAGCAACTCCATGACATCATCTCTTCCGGGGATTATGCTCCGTTAAGTTACGCGGGCTCGATTCCCAATTGGTATTCCAACCAAGAAGCGGACCAAGATCTTTATGATCATGAATTCGTCGACGCCGTCTATACCGATTCAAAGATCGCGAAAGACGGGACATCAACCTATTGGCAAAGAGAACATGCCTTCTGCGCGTCGCTGATGTGCGGCGAGACCACCGGGGATGCCGTGAAAACATATGGTCGCGCCACCGATTTCCATAATTTGTTCGCTTCCGCCGCAGGGGCGAATAGTTCCCGCGGAAACAAGAATTATGGCTATGCGGACAAAAACGCGGATGGTTACGTTGACCGCACAACCGAAAATGGCCGCGACGGCTATTCCTTTGACCCCAAAACTTTTGAGCCTGGGGATAAGGATAAGGGCCGCTTGAGCAGAGCTATCTTTTACATGGCGACCATGTATGGCCAAGACGAATATGATGGTGACGTCCTTAAATATAAAGGATTAAAAGTAGTCGAAGACGATGTTCCCTATGTCGCGGGAAAGAACTGCGCGTTTGCCATCGGGCATCGTTCCGATTTGCTCGAATGGTCCGCTTTCCCCGTCGATCTATCCGAGTATCAACATAACGAGTCCGTGTATTCGTATGTGCCGGAGGTACATTCGGATCCATCGCGTAACTGCGCGCAGTGCAACCGCAATCCTTATGTGGACTATCCTGGACTGGTGGACTATGTTTTCGGCAACAAGAAAGATGAGCCGGGGAAACTGAGCGACCTCGTCTCCTCTTATGAAGCTCTTTCCATCGGAGAGGATGCGACTCGTTATTACGCGGTTAAAGAGGCAAAACGGGAATACGACGAAGATGAGTCTTTCAGCCTAGACGACGTGTCTATTGTTTCCGTCGGTAACGACTTCCAAGAAACACCGTTTGAGGAATTCGAGGTTATCGGCGCGGAAGAGGGAAAAGCGTTCGATCATAGCGGAAAACAAGAAATCACCATCAAAACCCCATTGAATATGTTGACGTATGAAGTCAACGTATGGACGGATCCGGTGTTATCGGCGACCTACCACCATCTATTGACGGGCAAGACCGCGGGCAGCGATTTCGATGGCAAGGCCGAGAATAGTGGCGTTCATAACATCCTTTCTCTTTCCGAGGTGAAATGGGATGTTTATTGGGAAGCTGGCGTCATTGGCAATTATAGCAATGCCTTGGGATGCAAGTTTGGTACCGCAAGCGTGCCTGCGAAGAAAATCGTATTTGAAAGCGTGGAGGGGTTTTCTTACCAAGGGAAAGAAGACATCGCCGCGGTGTATATTCGCGGGGCGGCAGCCTCTGGTAAAAACTATCCTGTCACTTTTTACGTGAATGACGAGAAACTCTATCAGGGCAATTTGGGGTACGTCGATACCAAGACTCCGGTGAGTGTCGGTAAAAGATTTGCTACTTTGCGCAGCGGCAAACTTCGAATCGAAATCACCAATATCACCGCAGGCGTGAACATCCAATATTTATCGGTTGACTTAGATTAGTCCCGCTGCCGTCTTTGTTTTTCATTAATAGATAAATTTCATCAATGACTTTTTCGTTGCAAGAGTGGTCTTTTTTTGGCGGGAAGGGGAGAATGAAAGCGCTTTTGAGCGTGTTGACTTTTCGTCTTCCGTTCGCAAAATATCACACTTCGTAAGGAGGCGCCTTAAGGGCGACATGCCGTGTCGAAAGAAAGATTCCAACAAATCAAGCAGCTCTTCACCAGATTCGTCCGTGACGACGAAAGGCGTATCTACATACAACTTGGGGCGCTGTATGGGATTCTTTTTCTCACTTGCATCGGCGCAGGTATCGCCAACTTGGCCTCGGGCGTTATTAATGCGGGCACGGCGATTTTGCTGTTTGCCTTTGCCTGTTTCCTTGATTTGGTGCTTCATTTGATCAATGGCGTGTTCTATCGCATAGGCGCTTGGCTTTTCGTATCCGAGGTCATCGGGTTCTTTACCTATTTCCTTATTGTGGGCAGTCCAGGTAATGCGGCCACTATTTGGATGGTTCTCATTCCCTGCTTTGGGTTGTTGCTATTTCGGAAGAAGATGGGCAGCATCTTCGTCGGCGTCATGTTTGCGATTTTGGCGTTTTTCTCCTGGATCCCTTTTGGGGTCAGTTTGCTCCAATACGAGTACGATCCGGGTTTCATTCAGCGCTTCCCTTTCCTTTATATTGTTTGCTTCTTCCTCGCATTCTTGTTTGAGTCCATCCGTGAACATACCTACAAAGAACTCAAACTGGCCCGCGAGAAATATGAATACCTATATGACCATGATGCATTGACGGGCTTATATAGCCGTTCAGGTTTCCAAAAGCAGTTCCAATGGGACGAACCTAACGGAGTAGGGCCTGTGGCTTTGGCGATGGTCGATATTGACTATTTCAAAGGCATCAACGATTATTTCGGCCACCTAAACGGCGACGCGGTTTTAAAGCAAATCGCGGGTATTTTCCTCAAAATCATCGGTGAAAGCGGCACCGTTTGCCGCTGGGGAGGAGAAGAGTTTTTGCTGTGTATCTCCAACGTGGATGAAGCGGTTGGACTATGTGAGAAGACGCGTCTTGCGGTCCATGATTCGTTAATCGAATTGAATGGGCAGGAGTGCCGCGTGAATATCAGCATTGGCCTGACGATGGTTCCAAAAGGCCAGTCCTTTAACCGCGTGGGTTTAGTACAACAGGCCGACGAATGTCTTTACCAAGCCAAAGAAAGTGGCAGGAATCGGGTCGTATCCTCTTTTTATAAAGACCTCCAGAAGCAAGAATAACAAAGCATTTTTCCTCGAATTTCATTCTCCCATGATTTTGGATAGGGGGATATAATTGGGGAAATGGGAAAACCGACGAAAGCCGACGTCAAACGCGTCCTCGGCGCCTTGAAGCGCAGCAAAAAGAAATTCGTCAGCCTTGATGCCTTGTCGCGCCTGGTTGGCTTATATCCCGATGTTCTCGGCGACACGCTTTCCTATTTTGAGCCCATGATCCGCATGGACCCCACCTTGAACACCAGGGACCTCGTCCCCGTGTTACAGGAATATCTCGTCGAACCTAAGAAACCCGTCGACCCCAACCGTCCTAAGCGCGTGACCATCTCCAAGAAAGAACTGGCCCAGTATTCCTCCATCCCCGATTTCGTGATGAAGAAAATGACCAATGTGGGCGGCCTCGTCGATACTTCCGCTTCGTTAAGCGATGAGGACCTCTATTTGCTGGAACGCCTCATCCAAAATGAGATCGTCAGAAGGAAAAAGGCCTCCAAAAAGAAATAGCCTCCTCACCTTATTCATCACGGCTCCATCGCGGGCCGTTTTTCTAAATTCATCGGTAAAAGTCCAATCCTTTTGCGAATGTGGCAAAATGGCGTTTTCCTTTCCGCGAATTTGCAAATCGTTTCCCCTTCTTTTTTCTTTAGAAAAATCATTGAGAGGACGGCCCAATTTCCCTATACTTACTTCGTTAAAGGAGATTTTTAGCTAACTATGGCAGAAATCAAAAAATCATTTAAGTCGGTTGACGGTAATACCGCAGCCGCGATGGGTAGCTACAATTTCACTGAAGTTGCGGCCATCTACCCCATTACCCCGTCTTCTCCGATGGCGGAAAACGTCGATATCTTTGCTTCTAAGGGACAAAAGAACTTCTTCGGCGCTCCCGTCAAATTGGTTGAGATGCAATCCGAAGCCGGTGCTTCCGGCGCGGTCCATGGTGCTTTGCAAGGCGGCTCTTTAGCGACCACCTACACCGCCTCCCAGGGCCTCCTCCTCATGATCCCGAACATCTATAAGTGGTGTGGCGAGCTCCTTCCCGCGGTCCTTCATGTTTCCGCGCGTTCCCTCGCGACCCGTGCCTTATCCATCTTCGGCGACCATCAAGACATCTATGCCATCCGTCAGACTGGCATCACGATGATCTGCTCCAACTCGGTCCAAGAGATCGCCGACCTCACCCCGGTCGCCCATCTCACCGCGATTGAGTCCTCCGTCCCTGTCTGCCATTTCTTCGATGGTTTCCGTACCTCCCACGAGGTTCAGAACGTTGAATTCATCGACGACGCCGAATGGAAGAAACTCCTTCCGATGGACAAAGTCGAAGAATTCCGTGCCCGTGCCCTTAACCCGCACACCCACGCCGTGACCCGTGGCGGCGCTGAAAACGACGACATTTACTTCCAAGCCCGCGAGGCGCAAAACGGCAAAGCCGATGATGCCATCGCCGCCGCCGAGAAGTATTTCGCCGAAGCGACCCGTCTCACCGGCCGTGAATATGCCCCGTTTGTCTATGTCGGCGCCCCCGATGCTGAAAAAGTCATCGTCGCGATGGGTTCCGTCACCGAGACTGCCGGCGAAGTTGTCGAAGAACTCAATAAGCGTGGCGAAAAGGTCGGCCTAGTCAAAGTCCACCTCTATCGTCCGTTCTCCGCGAAACTCCTTTCCAAAGCTATCCCCGCCACCGTCAAGAAGATCGCCGTCCTTGACAGGACCAAAGAACTTGGCGCCCAAGGCGAGCCGTTATTCCAAGACGTCGTCGTCGCCCTCGCTGCCGAAGGCCGTGGCGATATCAAAGTCATCGGTGGCCGTTATGGCTTATCCTCCAAGGATACCCAACCCAAGGATGTCAAGGCCGTCTATGACTTCCTCGATGCGGAAAAGAACTGGAATGGCTTCACCGTTGGTATCAACGACGATGTCACCCATCTCTCCATCCCTGTCGATGACACCTTCCATGTTCCTGGCAACTATACCTCCTGCCTCTTCTATGGTTTAGGCTCCGACGGTACCGTTTCCGCGAACAAGAACTCCATCAAGATCATCGGCGACGCGACTGGCCAATATGCGCAAGCCTACTTCCAGTATGACTCCCGCAAAGCCGGCGGCACGACCCGTAGCCACCTCCGCTTCGGCCGCACCCCGATCCACTCCGAATACTATGTCAAGAACGCGGACTTCATCTCCTGCTCTCTCGACACTTATATCTTCAAATTCGATATCATCGCCAACCTCAAGGAAGGCGGCACCTTCTTGCTCAACACCTCCATGGATGACGAGACCCTCGTCAAGTCCATGCCGAACCGCATGAAGCACCTCCTCGCCGAGAAGAAAGCGAAATTCTACGTCATCGACGCGAACAAGCTCGCTCTCGAAGCCGGCATGGGCCGTCACACCAACACCACCATGCAGGCTGCCTTCTTCTATCTCAACCCCTCCATCATGCCCTATGCTGATGCCGAGAAGTGGATGAAGAAGTACGTCCTCAAGACCTTCGAAAAGAAAGGCATGGAAGTCGTCGAGAAGAACTATGCCGCCATCGACAAAGGCGCCCAAGGCCTCCGCGAAGTCAAGGTCGATCCCGCTTGGATCAACCTCTCCGTCAACAAGGTCATCTCCGCTGATTCTGGCGACACCTACTATGACGAATATGTCGAAGTCATCGACCGTCTCGATGGCGATGAGCTCCCCACCAGCGCCTTCACCAAGCATGAGCTTCTCGATGGCACGATGAACGAGAACATCACCTTCCGTCAAAAACGCGCTATCGCTGACCGCGTCCCCGTCTGGAATCCCGTCAGCTGCATCCAGTGCAACCAGTGCGCCTTCGTCTGCCCCCACGCCACCATCCGTCCTTATCTCTTGGACGAGAAGGAAGTCGAGGCGGCTCCCGAAGTCGTCAAAGCCGGCCTCAAGCCCGCGATGGGCACCGCCGACAAGACCCTCAAGTTCCGTATCCAAGTCTCCAGCGACAACTGCGTCGGCTGCGGACTCTGCGTTGCGGAATGTATGGGCAACAAGACCGCCGAAAAGCTCGGCAAAGAACCCGCTCTTAAGATGGTCGACGCGCACTCTCAGCGCGAACAGCAAGTCGGTGCCGACTATTGCTACGCCCATGTCACCGAGAAGAAGGGACAACTCCCCGCGGCCATGGAAAACAATGTCAAAGGCATCGGCTTCAAGAAGCCTTATATGGAAGTTTCCGGCGCCTGCGCTGGCTGCGGCGAAGCTCCGTATTATCGCTTGGTGAGCCAACTCTTTGGTCAGGATATGCTTGTTGCCAACGCGACCGGCTGCTCCTCCATCTACTGCGGCTCCACCCCGCTTACTCCGTTCGTCAACGACAACGGCAAGAACGGACCTGCTTGGGCCAACTCCCTCTTCGAAGACAACGCTGAATACGGCTTCGGTATGAGAATCGCGACCGATCAAAAGCTCGGCCTCATCACCTCCTTACTCTGCGCCAACGTCGATAAGGTTGAACCCGAACTCAAAGAAGTCATCGAGAAATACCTCGCCAACATCAAAAACCGCGATCTCTGCAAAGAGCTCGTTCCCGAACTCGTCCGCCTTGTCAAGGCTTCCGCCAATGAAGAAGTCAAAGGCATCCTCGACTACGAACGTGACCTCGTCGATAAGTCCGTGTGGATCGTCGGTGGCGACGGCTGGAGCTATGATATTGGCTACGGCGGCGTCGATCACGTCCTCGCCAACGAAGCGGATGTCAACATTCTCGTCCTCGATACTGAAATCTACTCCAACACCGGCGGCCAGGCTTCCAAGTCTTCCCAGACCGGCTCCATCAATAAGTTCACCGCTTCCGGTAAGAAAGAAGCCAAGAAGAACCTCGCCCTCATGGCCATGGCCTATGGACATGTCTATGTCGCTCAAGTCGCCCTTGGTTCCAATCCTGCCGCGGCCATCAAGGCCTTCAAGGAAGCCGAATCTTATAACGGACCTTCGCTCGTGATCTGCTACTGCCCCTGCGCCGAGCAGCACATCAAAGGCGGCCTCGTCAACTCCATCAAGGAAGAGAAGATGGCTGTCGATTGCGGCTACTTCCGCACCTTCCGTTATGATCCGCGTCTCAAAGAAGAGGGCAAGAACCCGCTTCAAATCGACTGCGCCGAACCCGATTGGTCCAAGTTCCGCGACTTCATCATGCAAGAAACCCGTTTCTCCATGTTGCCCGTCGTGAACCCCGCCAACGCCGAAGAACTCCTCACCAAGTGCGAGAAGTATGCTAAGGATCGTTGGGCTGCGATCAAGCGTTTCGGAAACGAATAAGCCATTAAAAACTAACGTTTATGGACCATCGAAAACCTTCGGGCTAGTAGATGGTCCTTTTCAATATTCTGTTATGTAACAAAATAAATGTTACGAAAGCGAATCATGGTAAAGTCAGAGGCGGTGTATGTTATGACACAGATAGATGAATCTCATAATCTTGAAAAATATCCGCAAAATCTTTACTAATTTGGAAACCAAAATCATAATTACCCTATGAGAAAAACTTTTGACATTCCCTCCTCGATCGGGCCGTTTAAACGGTATCTGGGTCATCCTTCAACCATGAAGTATGGCTATCTTTATGTGGCGACATTGGCGCTTCCTTTTGCGCCTCGCCGCAAAGTCTATGTATGGCTTCCTGGCGACTATTCTTTTGCCGGTAAGAAAGATTATCCCGTCATGTATATGTCCGATGGGCAGAACATGGTGGATAAGTACTTAACGAAATTTGGTGACTGGCATTTAGACCGCGTGGTTCGGGGGCTTCGCAAAGAAGGCTATCGCGAGCCGATATTGGTAGGGGTGGCGTCGCCATCAAAGAGCATGCGCCGTGGCAACGAACTAAACCCTCCTTACGTCCCTGATGATGTCCATAGCGAGTTCTATCCTAAAGAGCCGATTGGGGATCAATTTGTAGATAGCGTTGTCAACATTATAAAACCCCTTGTGGAGTCTTTATTCCATGTCGATAAGAGACAGGAAGCCACGGCTATTGGCGGGTCCTCCATGGGCGGTATCATGGCTTTCTATGCGTTCTTACGTTATCCGAAAGTCTTTGGCTTTTCCTTAAGCTTCTCTACGCCGTTCTTCTTTTATAAGGAAGAGACGTTGCATCACATCATTGATGAGCATCAGCCCAACACGGATAATGGATGCCGCTTATATTTCTATGTCGGCGGCAAGGACTTCGAATCGATTTTTACCAAAGGCGTATTCGAAGCGCGCGAGTACCTAGAAAACAAATATGGCTTCACCGAAGAGTTCCTCGGATTTGATTATGAAGAAGAGGCCATTCACCACGAAGAAGCCTGGTACCGTCATAGTGACCAAGCTTTTCGTTTCTGGCTTAGCGCCTTGCCAAAAGAATAAGGCCTTTCTCACGCAATTTAGCTTTCAACTATAGGTTTCGTTAGCGGCGTTTTATTGAAAACTCGTACTATTTTTGCCTTTACCAGGACGCTTTTGACATTATGATGAAAAGGACTAGGACTGGGTTTTTAACAAGGCTTGATTCCAAATAACTTTAACTGGAGAAGTGGTTGAATTTCATGTTAAAAATAGTCCAGAAACTCGGAAAACGGCCGCAATAGTCATGTATTTTTGAAATTGTATGACGCTGTTGACATCTTTGTTTGAGTTGAATATCTGGAAAGGGCCTGTCCATGCATGTCCTTGTCTTCGACTGTTTCCGACTGGCGGAGAATGCTTTTCGAAGCGCGATTGGCAAGCGCTGATTTAGGGGAGCAAGGCGTCCAAGGCAATTAATCTAGCGTGGTCCGGTTTTTTGACTTTTCATTAAACCAGAGTTGGTCACCCCGACCCGCGCTAGCATAGCTTCACTTGTTTACTTTAAAGTTACTAACTTTCGGGTATGTAACTATACAGCGGTTTCGTAAGCCAAAACGGACGAGTACATCTTGATGAAAAAAAGCCCCGAGGAAATCGAGGCTTCGTTTTCAACTGGTCGGAACGTCGGGATTTGAACCCGAGACCCCTACCACCCCAAGGTAGTGCACTACCAAGCTGTGCTACGTCCCGGCAAGCGGTATTATACTCAGTCAAATCGACAATGCCATAATTATTTTCTTAAATTGGTCTTTTGATTGACGAGAAGTATATTGCTTCGCGTTTAGGACAAAGTCCTATATAATTGCCCTCGTTATGGAAATGGAAAAGAACTCTCGTAATTACATCATTGTCAAAGGGGCTAAGGAAAATAACCTCAAAAATATCGATTGCTGCGTGCCAAAGAACTCATTGACTGTCTTCACCGGCGTGTCTGGGTCGGGTAAATCGACACTAGCCTTTGATACAATTTTCGCCGAAGGACAACGCCGATATGTCGAATCTTTGTCCTCTTATGCGCGACAATTTTTGGGTGGCTTTGAGAAACCTGACGTCGAAACCATCGAAGGCCTTTCTCCTGCGATTTCCATTGATCAAAAGTCCACCTCTCACAACCCTCGTTCTTCCGTCGGCACGGTCACGGAGATTTACGATTACCTCCGCCTTTTGTTTGCCCGTATCGGCGTCCCGTATTGCCCGAATCACCATCATCCCATCGAGGCTTATTCGCCTGTAGCGATGACCAATGCCATCCTTCAATATGAAGACGGCGCCAAGATCCAAATCCTCGCCCCGATCGTCAAAAATGAAAAGGGCACCCATGCGGATGACTTTGAAAAGATCAAAAAGCAGGGGTTCACCAGGGTACGCGTCGATGGTCAATTCTCATTGATCGAGGATGTCCCAGCGTTGGAAAAGAACAAGCGTCATGACATCGATATTGTCGTCGACCGTCTCATCATCAAAGAAGGCTTGCGTTCTCGCGTCAACGAAGACGTGGAGCTCGCGCTTGATTTGGGACACGGCTATTTGATTATTTATTCGGACAAAGGGGAGCGTCTTCTTTCGCAGCATCATAGCTGCCCCGAATGTGGCTTTGCCGTCCCTCATCTTGAGCCGCGCCTATTTTCCTTTAATGCCCCGTTAGGCTGCTGCCCTGACTGCAAAGGCTTGGGTATTAAACGTGACGTTGCCGTTGATCTTCTTATCCCCGATCCTGAAAAAAGCATTAACCAAGGCTGCATCCGTTATCTTTCCAATATCGTCGGCACCACCAATTTGGAATGGAAAGAATTCGAATACCTTTGCAAACTCTACAATGTCAATTTGGACACCCCTTGGAATAAATTGCCTAAGGATAAACAAGAAATTGTCCTCTATGGTTCTCCAGATATCGTCAAATACACGTTGACTTCCTCTTCGGGAAACAAAATGAACCGCACGCAGAAAATCGAAGGTATCAAGACCCGTATCGAGCGTCTTTACCGCGAGACGAGCTCGGAATGGATGAGAACCTATTATGAATCCTTCATGAGAGATACCACCTGCACGACTTGTGGTGGAGCGAGGCTCAATGATGCCGCCTTATCGGTTAAAGTGGCTGGATTAAACATCTTCGAAGCGACTTCTTTGCCATTAGATGAGTTCTATCGTTGGTTAGAAAAAGTAGATACCGAACTTGACGAATCCGGACATCAAATCGCGGATATGGTGCTACGCGAAATCAAATCGCGCGCCCATTTCCTTATCGATGTTGGCTTGGATTATCTAACCCTGTCTCGTTATGCGATGACTCTTTCTGGTGGCGAGGCGCAGCGCATTCGTTTGGCCACGCAGATCGGTTCGCGCCTTTCTGGTGTCTTATACGTCCTCGATGAACCTTCCATTGGCCTCCATCAAAAAGACAACGAAGTCTTGATTCAAACGTTGAAGAAGATGAGAGACTTAGGGAATACGCTTATCGTCGTTGAACATGATGAAGATACCATGCGTTCCGCGGATTATATCGTGGATATTGGCCCTGGCGCAGGTGTCCATGGTGGCGAGGTCGTCGCGGAAGGAAGCGTCGAGCAAATCATGGCTACCGAAGGCTCCTTAACCGGCGATTATCTTGCGGGCAGGAAATTTATCGCCATCCCGAAGAATCGCCGTAAAGGAAACGGCAAGAATCTTGAGATTCAGGGCGCTTATTGTCATAACCTCCAAAACGTTTCGGTGAAGTTCCCTTTAGGCAAACTTATTGTCGTTACCGGTGTCTCAGGTTCCGGTAAGTCTTCCTTAATCAATGAGACCTTAGTCAAAGGCGTGGAAGACGCGATTACCAAAAAGAAGAATGTAACCCCTGCGCCGTGCAAGGCGATTAAGGGCCTAGAGAATATCGATAAACTCGTTGCCATCACCCAAGAGCCCATCGGCCGCACGCCGCGAAGCAACCCTGCGACTTATACGGGTGTCTTTGACGATATCCGTGCCTTGTTTGCGGAGACTGATGAAGCAAGGGCCCGCGGTTACGATAAGGGTCGCTTCTCGTTTAATGTCAGCGGAGGCCGCTGCGAAAAGTGCCAGGGCGCTGGCGTCACCCGCATTCCGATGTCGTTCTTGCCTGACGTTTATGTCCGCTGCGACGAATGCGAAGGCAAACGCTATAATGAAGAGACGCTTTCCTGCACCTATAAAGGAAAGAACATCCACGATGTCTTGGATATGCGCGTGGAAGAAGCCTGCAAATTCTTCGAAAACCGTCCGCAAATCCTCCACAAAATTCAAATGTTGGATGATGTTGGCCTCGGTTATATCAAGCTCGGGCAACCCGCTACGGAACTCTCTGGTGGCGAAGCACAGCGTGTCAAACTTGCGACCGAATTGCAACGTAGGCCAACAGGCAAGACCCTCTATGTCCTCGATGAACCGACGACGGGCTTACATACGCATGACGTTGCGCGCTTGATCGATGTCTTGCAAACTATTGTCGATCACGGTGACACGGTCATCGTCATCGAGCATAACCTTGACGTGATCAAGGTCGCGGACCATATCATCGATTTGGGCCCGCTGGGCGGTAACCGCGGTGGTAAAATCATCGCTCAGGGAACCCCTGAACAAGTAGCGCAAGTCGAAGGCTCCTTCACTGGCGAGTATGTGAAGAAAGTCTTGGAGAACGCCGCGAAGAATGGACAAATCAAATAGGAGTAGCATTTATGGGAATAGCACTCATTGTCATCTCGTTATTGGCCTTTGTGGTATTAGGCTTTTTGGCCGTTAAAGAATTCAAGGCGTTCGCAGCTTCAGGGGATCATTCGTTCGACAAAAAGAGATTTCAACACGTCGTCTTATTCGGCGCTGGATTTGGCGTCTTTGGAATGATGCTTAACCTTGGCTTTGCTTTGGCTGGCTCTTGGTCTACCGATGCGTGGCATATGATTCTTAACCTCGGTGGAGGACTGATTTTCTTTGCCGGTATGTATGCTTTCTTCAGCGCGTTCTATCTCCGCTATTGGAGGAAGGACCTTGTCGAGGAACAAAGAAAATATATCAGTTTGACGCTGATTTTAGGGGTTGTAGCTTCATTCTTTGGCTTCATTATCGCCGGTGAAGGAATGGCCCCATATTTAACCTATCCCTTGGTTTCTGGGTTTAACATTAACGATACGGGATTCCATTGGGTGACCCCGACGCAATCCTATTCCGGTGGCGTTACCATCGCATGGTATGGTGTCATCATCGTTGGCGCGGCCATCCTAGCGTACCGTATCTCTGACCATAATTTCTATCTCAAATACGGGAAACATGGCATTCTTGATACCTGCTTCTTAATTGCCTTCCCTTGTGGCATCATCGGGGCTCGTGTTTGGTATGTCGTGGGTAACTGGAACGGCGATGCCGCGGGTGGCATTTCTTTCGCGGAAGAAGTTGCGAAAGGCAACTGGGGTTCCATGTTTGCGATTTGGAATGGCGGCCTCACCATCTTAGGCGGCGCCGTCGGCGGTATATTGGGTGGCATGGTCTACATGCTACTTGCCCGCAAATATGTCGACATCCGTTTCGCTTTTGATGCGGTCGTTCCGACAATCCTCATCGCTCAAGCTATCGGCCGTTTTGGTAACTTCTTCAACCATGAGGTTTATGGCCAACTTACAAACATGTCTAACTGGCCTTTATTGCCTACATGGATTAAATACAACATGGCTACCGGATGGACCAATGGTAGCCCAAATATGGACCCCATCACCTCTGGCGGGCTTAGCGGAAATATGTATGTCCCTCTGTTCTTAATCGAGGGCATACTGAACATCTTGGGCTTCTTTATCATCATGTATCTTTTCCCCATGTTTTGGAGTTTCTTGGCGAAGAAGATCACCAAGAAAGAAGATGGCGGTGCCTTGAGACTTGCTATGGGTGACAAGTTAGGATTCTATCTGATTTGGTATGGTATCACTCGAATGATCATGGAACCTCTCCGCGACGTGAACTACAACATGGGCAGCAATGGCATGTGGAGTTTCTGGAACTCGATGATTTATGTCATTTTGGGTGTCATCGCGATTACGTTATTCCATATCATTGCCAGTATTAGAAGGAAGAAAGGACTTCCTGAAGAATTCCAGCGTGGACAACAAATTGAAGCCGTTTCTGCTGGAGAAAATGCGGTGAAAGTTAATACTTCCATAGCTGGTAAAGAGGAGCCGAAGAAATCTGATTTGTCCAAGCCTAAGCCAATTGCTAAGCCTACGGATCTTTCTAAACCTAAGCCCATTGGCGCGAAGAAAGAGAACATAGAGCAACCCAAGGAGGAAGAGTAATGAAAGAATTCGATTGCGTCGTCGTCGGAGCCGGCATCGCCGGTATCACCGCAGGTATCTACCTCAAACGTAGCAACTTATCCTGTATCGTCCTTGATAAAGATGCGCCCGGGGGAAAACTAAACAACATCCATCGCATCGACAATTACCCCGGAACTCCAAAAATCGCGGGTCCTGAACTGGCCATGGCCTTAGTGAACCAAGCGATGGAACTTGGCGTGAACCTGGATTATGGCGCTGTCAGCGAAGTGAAAAAAGAAGGCGACCTCTTTACCGTTGTCACCGATATTGATTCCTATCAAGCCAAAAGCGTAATCATCACGACGGGTATTGAGAATAAGAAACTTGGCGTCCCCGGCGAAGACAAATTTAATGGCAAAGGTGTCAGTTACTGCGCAACCTGTGATGGCAATTTCTTCAAGGGCAAGAAGGTTGTCGTCTATGGTTTCAAGGATCACGCTGTCGAAGATGCTATTTATCTATCTGGCCTCGCTAGTGATGTTTATGTCCTCGCTCCCGAAGCGTTGCAAACGACGGAAGCCCATCAAAATGAGTTGTTAGGTGCGGCTAATGTCCAATTGTTTGAAAATGCAAAAATCTTGGAGATTTGCGGCGATACCGTGGTTAAATCGGTTCGTTACGAAAAGGATGGCGTTGAGGCGGAGCTTGATACTGACGCCGTCTTCCAACTCTATGGAGAAAAGTCTTCTTCCATGTTCCTCTCTTCCCTTGGCGTCGATTCCAATAAGGGCTTCATCAAGGTCGACTCTGGCATGTGCACCAACGTTCCTGGCTTATATGCTGCGGGGGACGTCTTGGATAAGAGGTTGCGTCAATTGGTCAACGCCGCTGGTGAGGCAAGTGTCGCGGCTACGATGGCTATTGCCTACGTCCATTCGCTAAAGAAATAAATTCCCTAGAAAACAAGAACGTCACGTCAATCTTAGCGTGGCGTTTTTATATATCCACTTTAAGTGAATTTTACTTTTGATACGCGGGCGCCTGTGGTAAGGTAAAGTCATGGTTCGACTTATCTTATTATCCGGTGCCTCTGGCGCGGGCAAATCGACAATCTGTCATGGCTTAGAGGAACGTGGTTTCCGCGTGTTGGAGAATGTGCCTCTAAGCGCGCTTTCCACCGTTGCCAAAGCCCTTGTTAGCGGCAAGCCAAAATATGATGATACTGTTTTGTCGATGCCCATCGAAGAAGCGGTGGATGCCTATAACCTTTTAAAAAAAGAACCGGATATTGCGGTGACTTTTGTCTTACTTTACTGCAGCAAGGATGAACTTTTGTCCCGTTATCGCCTCACCCGTCATACTCATCCATTACAAAGCGCTGGAATGACTTTAGCCCAAGCCATTGAACAAGATCGTTTGTCTATCCAGCAAGCCCGTAACCTTGCTGATATCTATATCGATTCCACGGGCTTAGGCCCCGTCTTATTGCAAAATATGGCGTTAGCTTCTTTGCTTGGCGACGAAGGCAAAAAGTTATTCGTTCGTTTCACTTCGTTCGGATATAAATACGGCGTCCCTGAGGATGCCGAAATCGTACTGGATTGCAGACATGTTCCAAATCCCTATTGGGACAAATCATTACGACCGTTAACGGGGCTAGATAAACCGATTGTTGACTGGCTGGAAAGCCATGAAGAAGTCGAAGCGGCTTTCCAAGCTATGGCAAATTATCTTTCTTATTTCTTTAAACAAGCTCGCCATGACGGCCGGCATTATGTCGCCGTGGATCTAGGCTGCACGGGTGGGCAGCACCGTTCGGTATATTTCGCCCAACGTTTGATGGATTATTTCTCAAGGGACTATTTGACCTTCGTTACCCATCGCGATATCACGAGGTATTTGCCCAAATGAGTAAAGAAATGCACGTAAAACCCCTTTCTTTTGCGATGCAAGCGAAAGAAGAAATCGCCGAACATCAATGGCCAGAGGAACTGCAGCGTTCTTTGCTTTCGGGCTTTGCGAAGACCAATGGCTCGTTGCGCATTACGGAAGCGGGGGAGGAACTAGACCTCTCTAGTGAGTCCGCGCGCATCGCGAAGATGCTCTATCTTCTCGCGGGAAAGCGTTATGGTGGCTCTCCCCATTTTGCGTATTCGAGAAGTTTTGGCCGGGGCAAAAAGACACGTTTCCATGTCTTGGTTCCTCATGCATCCGACATCCTAGATGACCTGCATGTCGATTTTTTGTCAGGAAAGATTGACCCCTCGGTCGTTCAAAGCGACGAGGAGGCGCGTTGCTACCTCTCTGGGGCATTCTTAGCCTCGGGATCGGTCAATGATCCATCCAGTTCGAATTATCACCTGGAAATCGCCGTTTCCTCGTCCTCGTACGCGAAGTGGCTAAGCCATTTGATTAATAAAGTATTAGGACACCATTTCACCTCTAAGGTATCTTCGAGGAGAAACCAATGGATCGTATATCTAAAACGCAGCGATCAAATTCCCGAATTCTTAGTTCTTATTGGAGCGACTGAAGCATGCTTAAAATTCGAATCGGTCCGCATTGAACGAGATGAGATGAACATCGAAAACAGGATGCTAAATCTTGACTCTGCGAACATGTCCAAGACCTTGGCGACAGCCAAAAAACAAGTCGCTCAAATTCAATATCTTGTCGAACGCTACGGCTATGATGTGTTTCCTAGCGACAAAGCGATTGCGTTGATGAAACTGCGTCTTGCCCATCCTGAAGCGTCCTTAGCCGAACTCTCGACTTTGCTCTCGGAGGAACTATCCGCCACCGTGAGCAAATCCAATATCAACCATCTCTTCCGATCACTGGAAGAAATCTATATACAAAAAGGAGGAAAAATAGATGGCTAAAAAACATGTTGCCTACGCGCTTGGCAAACGCATTGCTTATTTGAGAAAGCAGCGCGAAATGTCTCAACTCGATCTTAGCTTGGATTCCGGCATCGCCAAAAGCTACATCTGTGAGCTTGAAGCAGGCAAAAGAAACCCAAGTGTTCTCATTTTGGAGCGTGTCTGCGAGTCTTTGGACATTACTTTAAGCACCTTATTTGAAGGCTGTGGCCCAGTTACCACGAGCCAAATGAAACGATAAAAATAGATAATACTGATAATTCCGACCCTATATAGTAGAATTCCTCATTTCACCCTATTATTCTTTGCTTATCGAAGACACCAAAGACAGAGTGGGGTATGGACTCTAAAAATATAGTAAATTCAGGTTTTAGCACATTTTGTCAATATATCTTAGAAGATGCTCCTGGGTTCTCATCAAAATCGACATTGAATTGCGATGTAAAGTTTTTGAGGATTTTGGTTCGACGGATTGTTTGATTTGCTCGACGGTTTGCTGACAAACATAAAACAATTATTTCCGTTGATCACCGCTTGGGCCTTTTAGCGTTCAGGACTTAGATCTCCAATGTTTTGCAGTCCATGTGCGTTCTCTTGCGACCTCAAATGCTCATGGTTGAGGGGACATTGAATGGAAAAGACAAATATTCTATATAGGATAAGGAAAACAACCCTTTTAGAGGGTTTAGGTTAGCGCTATACTAATTCAGCAATGAAAAGGAGGACATAATTTAGTCATGTCAGTAAAAGTTGCGATTAACGGATTCGGACGCATTGGCCGTCTCGCCTTCCGTCAAATGTTTGGTGCCGAGGGTTATGAAGTCGTCGCCATCAACGACCTCACCAGCCCCAAGATGCTCGCCAACCTCTTAAAGTACGATACCGCCCAAAAAGGCTATTGTGGTGTCATCGGTGAGAATCTTCACACCGTCGATTCCCGCGAACCCGTCATGGAAGAAGACGGCAAGACCGTCAAGGTTCCGGGCGCCATCATCGTCGATGGCAAGGAAATCACCATCTATGCCAAACCCAAAGCCGCTGAACTCCCCTGGGGTGAACTCGGTGTTGATGTTGTCTTAGAGTGCACTGGTTTCTACACCTCCAAAGAAAAATCCATGGCCCACATCGAAGCTGGTGCCAAGAAGGTCGTCATCTCCGCTCCTGCCGGAAAAGACCTCAAGACCATTGTCTACTCCGTCAACGAGAAGACCCTCGACAAGAATGACCAAGTCATCTCTGCCGCTAGCTGCACCACCAACTGCCTCGCCCCGATGGCCAAGGCCCTCAACGATGCCTTCCCCATCCAGTCTGGCATCATGACCACCGTCCACGCTTACACCGGTGACCAAATGATCCTTGACGGACCTCACAGAAAAGGCGATCTCCGCCGTGCCCGCGCTGGCGCTGCCAACATCGTCCCGAACTCCACCGGCGCCGCCAAAGCCATCGGTCTCGTCATCCCTGAGCTCAATGGCAAACTCATCGGTTCCGCTCAGCGTGTTCCTGTCCCCACCGGCTCCACGACCATCCTTGTCGCTGTCGTTAAGGGCGAAGATGTCACCATCGAAAAGATCAATGCCGCGATGAAGGCCCAGGCCTCCGCTTCCTTCGGCTACACCGAAGAACCCATCGTCTCCTCTGACGTCATCGGTATGCGTTTCGGCTCCCTCTTCGATGCCACCCAGACCATGGTCACCAAGATCGCCGACGGTCTCTTCCAGGTCCAAGTCGTCTCTTGGTATGACAACGAGAACTCCTATACTTCTCAGATGGTCCGCACCATCAAGTATTTCGCGGAACTCGCCTAATTACTAAAGCCACATTCAAGAAAACGAGGTTAGGGGCAACCCTGCCTCGTTTTCTCGTATTAAACGCACAAATTTAAACACTTTGTTTCACAAACTTTTTGCCCATACGCGCGTGTAAAAGCCCTTTCATCGAAAATAAATCTTGAAAACGTGGTCGTCCTTTCTAATAATACGGGCACAAGATTAAAGAAAGGAATTTATTCGTCATGAAAAAGAAACTTCTACTTGTAACTGCTGCCGCTATGCTGCTCGTTGCCTGCGGTGGCAACAACAGCTCCACCGACTACCTCGCGGAACCCGAGACCAAGGCCACCGTCGAAAAGAAAGATGCTGCCAAAAACCTCAACACGCTTTCCGCCAATGTCGCGAAAACTAACGCCTTTGGTGTTTCCGTTGTCGCTGACCTCAGCGCCGACATCGAAACCGGCATGAAAGCCACCAAAAACAATGGGTTAGAGAAAGATATGGTCAACAAATACTCTTTCTCTGCTAAAGACTTCAAGTCTGAGGATGCTTTCACCGGACTTGGCACCGACTCCATGGCCGCCTCTGGCTCTGTCTCTGGCAAACTCGCCGTCAATGTCGAAGGCACTAGCGCCGAATATGATGAGAATCTCAGCGCTTCCTACAAGGATGTGAAGCGCAATGCCGAAGCGAGCTTGGACGAGAAGTACTATTTCGAAGGTGGTCTCGCCTATTTCGATTTTACCAACGCGGTTGAAAACTTTGCTAAGGCCCTGGCTCCTGAACAGGCTTCCGAAATGCCCAAGATCGCGGGCAAGTTCAAAACCACTATCCCCGAGCAAATTTACACCACCATCTCCAGCGTCCCGACCCTTCTCTCCGGCTTCACCGCTTCGATCTCCGCGGAACTCACTGCTTCTGGTGTCGGTGATATCGTCGCTTCCCTCGGTGGTGGCGAATCCGCTTCCTGGACCGCTGCGCTTTCCTTCAAGTCCTACACCAACGGCGACTATGGCATGACTGGCGACATTGATGTCTCCAAGTTGCTCCCCGCTGTTGGCGGCGATATGGAAGCTGTTGCTGGCGTCCAACTTGGCGGCATCACCGGTAGCCTCAAGATCGTGGCCATCTACTCCGAGAATGCCTTCAAGTCCATCGGCGCTAAGTTCAGCCTCAAGTCCGACGTTCCCGCGGATGAGGAAATGGGCGCCTACTCCAAAGTCAACATCGAAGGCGGATTCAAAGTCACCTTCGCTTATGGCGACGAAGTCAAAGTCACCAAACTCTCCGACGCGGACAAAGCTGCTTATTCTTCCATGAGCGTGCCTCAGGAAGAGGGTGGCGATGAAAGCGACGCTGAATAATTCACCACTTCGCTAGTGAAAAATGGACCATCGGGAGACCTTTGGTCCTTTTTTATTGGAAACGAAGACGCTATTATTTAACCTCACCCTAAAAGGGTGTAAGATAACCCCAAACAAGGAGTAACTTAATTCAATGCTTACTGTGAAACAATTACCCGACCTCCATGGGAAGAAAGTCTACGTCCGCGTGGATTTCAATGTCCCCCACAAAGGTGAGGTCATCTCTGATGATAACCGCATTCGCGCGGCCATCCCGACCATCAAAGCCCTCCTCGAGAAGGGTGCTCGCGTGGTACTTATGTCCCACCTTGGCAAGGTCGATTGGAAGAAACTCAAAAAAGGCGAGAAGACCCAAGAAGATATCGATGGCCAGATGAAGAAGAACAACCTCTGCATCGCCGTTGAACCCTTGAAGAAACACATCTCCGACGCCATGGGTGCCGATGTCAACGTCGCCTTCTGCCCCGAAAACCGTGGCGAAGCCCTCAAAGCCGCCGTCGAAGCCCTCAAAGATGGCGAAATCCTCCTCGTCCAGAACACCCGTTATCAACCCGGCGAAGAAAAGAATGATCCCGAGCTCGCCAAAGAATGGGCGTCCCTCGTCGATGCGTTTGTCATGGATGCTTTTGGTTCCGCCCACCGCGCCCATGCTTCCACCGTCGGTGTCCCCGAAATTCTCAAAGCCGAAGGCAAGCCCGTCTTCCTTGGCTTCTTAATGATCAAAGAGGTCGAAAACCTCACCCGCTGCGTCGAAGTCAAAGCGGAAGATCGCCCCTATGTCGCCATCCTCGGCGGTCTCAAGGTCTCCGATAAGATCAAAGTCATCGATGCCCTCATCGACAAGTGCGACTACATCATCATCGGCGGCGCCATGAGCTATACCTTCAAGAAGGCCCGTGGCGAAGAAATCGGCTCCTCCTTCCTCGATGCCGCTTCCCTCGACTACGCGAAAGAATGCCTCAAGAAGGCCGGCGATAAGATCGTCCTCCCCGTCGACTCCGTCATCACCGATTCCTTCGAACCCGTCGAAGGCCGCAAGATCGAAATCGCCAAAGCCATCCCCGAAGGATTTGAAGGCGTCGATATCGGCCCCGAATCCGAGAAGCTCTTCGCTTCCGTCATCGCCAAGGCCAAAATGGTCTTCTGGAATGGCCCGATGGGCGTCTTCGAGCAGGAAGAATTCCAATCCGGCACCAAAGCGGTCTGCGAAGCCATCAAAGACCTCGAAGGCAAAGCCTTCACCGTCTGCGGCGGCGGCGACTCCGCTTCCGCGATCAAGCAGTTTGGCTACAAAGAGAATTTCTCCCACGTCTCCACTGGCGGCGGCGCCTCACTTGAGATGATCGAAAACGATGGCCACCTCCCTGGCGTCGATGTCTTGAGGTAATCGACATGCGTAAGAAATTGCTTCTTGGCAACTGGAAAATGAACAAGACCCGTCCCGAGGCGAAGGAATTCGCCCAAGGATGCGGTGAAATGGTCGAATACGCGGTCAAACATGGCATCGATGTCGGCGTTGCCCCGACCTTCGTCTGCCTCTGCCCCGTCATCAAACACGCCCCGAAGGAACTTATCGTTGCCGCGCAGAACGTCAACGAGCATCCCTCTGGCGCCTACACGGGCGAAATCTCCATCCCCATGCTCCAAGAAATCGGCGTGGAATGGTGCATCCTCGGCCACTCGGAACGCCGCGAATATAACGGCGAGACCTCCGAAGCCTGCAACTTAAAAATCAAAGCTCTCCTCGCGGCCAACATGATCCCCGTGTATTGCTGTGGCGAATCCCTCGCGACGTTTGAAGCGGGCAAGACCAAAGAATTCGTGGAAGAGCAGATCCGCACCGGCTTGAAAGACCTCACCGCCGAAGAAGCGGCCAAAGTGGTCATCGCCTATGAGCCCATCTGGGCCATCGGCACCGGCAAATCCGCGACCAAGGAAATCGCTGAAGATACCATCGGCTACATCCGCTCCGTCCTCCGCGATATGTTTGGCGAAGCAGCCGAAACCATCCGCATCCTCTATGGCGGCTCGGTCAAGCCCAACAACATCGCCGAATACATGTCCCAACCCGACATCGACGGCGCGCTTGTCGGCGGCGCTTCCTTGACGTTAGATTCCTACCGCGGCCTCATCGAAGGCTTGGTTGCCTAACATGGGCTACGCGAGTTTCCACAATCAGGAAGCCTCTGAACCTCGCGAACTGACTTCTGGTGGCTTAAGTGAGTCCAAAGCCATCGCCAAAATCTATGGCTACATGGGTATTGGCCTCCTCATCACTGGGGTCATCGCCTTCTTCGGAGCCTGGCTCTTCTCCAGTCAAATCAATGCTTGGCTTGGAGCGGACGGCTTCCTCATCCCGGAGAAAATCTCGGTTTCCCAAACCTGGACCATCATCCTCTTTGGAAGCTGGATCGTCTCCTTCATCGGACTATTGGTGCTCTCCTTCGTCATCCCCATTAAGGCGGCGAGGGGCAGCGGATCCCTCTGGGTTCCTTACATCCTCTACTCGGTGTTCATGGGCATCTTGCTCACCGCGGTGCTTCTCGCGGGTATCCCGTTCTGGATGATCGGTGAAGCCTTCGGCATCACCACGTTGGCCTTCGGCGCGATGTTCGCGCTGGGATGGTTTAGCAAAAAAGACCTCTCCATCTTGGCCTATATCGCGATGTTCATCCTCTTCGCGGTGCTCATCACCGCGATCGTCGGCACCATCACCTTCCTCGTCCGTGGTTCCACGGCGAATCAAAGGTTCTGGCTCGATATGGGCATCTCCGGCGCGATGGTCTTGGTCATCATGCTCATCACCGCGGTCGATACCTGGCGCATCAAGAAGATCTGCAGCAAAGCCGGCGCATCCACGAACCTCTATCTCTATTGCGCGTACGTGATGTACACCGACTTCATCACCTTATTGCTCCGCATCCTCTACATCATCGCTAGAGCCCAGGGCAGAAAATAAGTTTACGTCAAAATTCCGCTTCATCTTGCCGGTGGGGCGGATTTTTCTTTGCCTTCTTTCTACAATAACCGCGAAAGGTGATGCTTCTATGAATGTCTCTAAGCTCTCTATTTTCGCGACAAGTCTGCTGCTAATTTCCTGCGCGGGTGGAACTTCCTCCGCGGTTTCTTCCCAAAACGAAGAAGAAATCATTTCCATTTCGGTGGATAAAGGGCCCATTAAGACCTCCTACCAATCGGGGGAATATTTCTCCCATATGGGCATGGTCGTCACGGGCACCAAACGGAATGGGGAAAAGAAGGCTATCTATTCCTACCAAATCGATCCCGCGGGACCTTTGGATGAATATGTGGATGAAGTGGAAATCTGCTTTGGCTCGTTTGTGGAGCGCGTCCCCGTCCAGGTGGAACCGGGAACCTTAGTTGATGGGGAAGACCTCATCTATAAATTTGGCGAGCTGAATGAAGATTATGTCGAGGAACCTTTGCCTGTGGCGACTTCGACTTATGTCGATCCCAAAAACGTAGAACGCCTCGATGGGGATTTTCATAGCGACCTCCAATATGCCTACCTTTGCTCCGACTATTCTATGGCGAGCCGTTTCGCGAAAGGGGCGAGCGAATTATCGAGGCCTCTTCCTTATGTCTTAGACTTCGGGGAAGAAGGGGATTATGTGGTGGAGATTAGCCCGCGTAAAGATTTCGCGGAGGCAAAACGCATCGCGGTAAGTGGCGACCATTATGATTTCTATAATCCGTTGTTAGATCAGAATTATTACTGGCGGTTCGCCTCTAGCACGGAAGAACTAACTCAAGCCGAAGCGGAGCATTTCTATGTCCCTGCATTAGGGCCGAGGAATCTTTATGTCGACGGCGTCACGAATGTCCGCGATATCGGCGGTTATTGGTCCAAACTTGGCGGCGTGGTCCGCCAGGGGCTTTATTACCGTGGGGGCAGACTAAATACCTCCAGCTCCAATTCCTTAAAAATGGAGATTACGGAGCAAGGAAAAGATACGTTGATCAACGATTTAGGCGTGACCTCGGAAATCGATCTGCGCATGAACGAGTTTGAAACCTTGACGGGATCGAAAAGCGGTTGGGCCAATAACGAATATGGCTACATGAATGATGAGGCTATCGAGGAAATCACTTATTTCCCTAAGGCGTTGAACTGGAATCATAGCGACATGATGCGCGAGGATAAGGAAATGATCGGCAACATATTTCGCATCATCGCCAACGAAGATAACGGATCTGTTTACCTCCATTGCAACATCGGCACCGACCGTACCGGGATGATTTCCTATTTGCTCGGGACTTTAGTTGGCATCCCCCAAGCCGATCTTTACCGCGATTACTTATATTCCAACTTCGGGAACATCGGTGGTTCGCGCGATTTATCTGCATTGACGGGAAAATATCAAAAGGACCTGCTTTCCTATGGAAAAGACAATCTTTATCTGGATGCCCGTGCCTATTTAGGGGAATGCGGTCTTAGTGACGAGGAACTCGATGATATCGTTTATCGTTATGTGGATTTCGATGTTCTTTAATGCCCCTTTAGCCGGATTCTTTCTTTAACCGCAAAGCGAGCCTAGAAAATACGTGGTTCTTTTCTCTTTCTTCCGCGACCACCGTATCGTAGAATTAAGGCAACCAAAAAAAGGAGCATATTAATGGTGAAATTTTATAAATGCATGCATTGCGGCTCCGTCGTCGCAAAGCTTAACCCCATCGGCTGCGCCCCGTCCTGCTGTGGCGAGGTGATGAAGGAACTTGTTGCCGGCGCGACGGATGGCGCGCTGGAGAAGCATATTCCCGTCGTCGCAGAAAAAGAAGGCAAGGTTTTTGTCCAAGTCGGTTCCGCCGCCCACCCGATGGTGGAAGACCATTGGATCGAATGGGTCTATCTGCTCACCGATAAAGGCGGATATTTCCATTTCCTCAAACCCGGTGACGAACCCAAGACCGTCTTCTCTCTTTTAGATGAAGAAGTGGTGCTGGAAGTCTATGCTTATTGCAATAAACACGGGCTTTGGAAAGCAAACCTCGACTAAATAGATAAATGACTTGGGCTTAGGCGCTGTCCTAGGCCCTTTCTTTTATATATGTACGCGTACGCGCGCACGTTGCGCGCCTGTAACCGCTTACGATAAATTGGTGAAAATTCCCCGTTGACATCAATAAAGAAAAGCCTATGATTATGACTCGCAGCCACCGATTACGGGCTGCGCTCCGACGGATGAAAATCCTAAGGAAAACGCTCCATCTTGAGGCCTTGAAAAAGTCCTTAAAAAAAGATGAAAAAAATACTTGGCAAAACCGAGAAAAGAGCGTACATTAATCGAGCACGCGATTCAGGGAGACCTGAAGGGCTAGGCCCCTGCGTGCGGCTGATCTTTGAAAACTAAACAGATAGACAACAAACACTTAACGTCGATTCTTTGAGAATCAAACGAAAAACCAGATAGTTTCGAGAGCACGGCAAACTAACAACGTTTAATCTAAAACGATATTTCATTGAGAGTTTGATCCTGGCTCAGGATGAA
>JAGAHY010000001.1 GCA_017626815.1 Bacilli bacterium
AGATCACCAACCTCAGTAAATCATTCGGAACCACAAAAGCCGTCGACTCACTCAATCTTAAATTGGAGGCAGGCATCACTGGTTTAGTCGGTCAAAATGGCGCAGGTAAGTCTACCTTGTTGCGTTTGATTTCCGGCGTCTACCATCCAGACGACGGATATGTCGGTATTGATGGAAGCCCGTCCACCTCGATTAAGGCAAAGGCAGATGTCTTCTTCCTTTCGGACGATCCTTACGCCCCCAAAGGTGCAAACATCGAAGCTACATTAGATTTTTATCTTGGTTTATTCGATATCGACGTCCCGACATTCAAGCGTTTAATCGAAAAGTTCAACCTCCCACTAAACCGCCCAGTCCAGACTTTCTCCAAAGGCATGAAGAGGCAAGTATTCGTCGCCCTCGCCCTGTCCATGAAAGCCAAGCACCTCTTACTTGATGAAGCTTTCGATGGTTTGGATCCTCTCGTCGTGGACACCATTAAAAATGAGATTATCAATTCCGCGGCATCAGGCAAAGTCATCGTCATCTCTTCTCATAACATTTTGGCCTTGCAGCGTCTGGTCGACCGTTTCGTTATTCTTAGTAAAGGCAAGGTTGCCAAAGAAGACGCCACCGAGGATATCGGCACCGAACTCATTAAATTGCAAGCCGTCTTTAAAGAACCCGTTTCTCAAGAAAAGCTTGCAGAACTCGGTTATCGTGTCGTTAGTTACCGCATTGTAGGCAGTGTTACCCACTTCGTTTTACTTGCCAATCAAAGCGTCATTGACGTCATTAAAGAACGGTTTAATCCCGTTTTCATCGAACCCGTTCAGCTCGACCCCGAAGAAGTCGTCGCCCTCGAGATGCTCATCGTCAAAGAAGACGGAGGACAAGACAATGCTTAAACATTACTGCGTCTGGCAATTCAAAAAATGGTGGCCGATGCTGATCATCATCTCCATCGTTGTTTTCATCACCGGTCTATTTAGCGCCTTAAGCGGCACCTTAACCGTCCGTGCGGAAAGCAGTCCTTATCACGGCGCATATGGTGCGGGCGGGCTCAATATCCTCGCCATGTTTGCACCCGCCTTATTCGCTTCTTTCGCCATGCCACTATTCGTCTTTGGCTATCGGACGAAAAGGCAAAGCGTAGACACCTACTACCAAGCGGCATACGCACCGACGACAATCAAGCGGGCCCGCTTCTTCATTGGTTTAGCCATCTTGCTCGTCGCCTTTGTCATCGGTTATTTCCTAACACTGGCGGTCTTCGCATTGCGCTATTATGGCGTCCCCGAAACCCAAGTGATCTCTGAAGTCGTTCACAAACGTATACCCATTAATTTTGCTTGGTATTTCATCGCTTTTGCTGTGTTATTCATCATTCTTGCCGTCCAGTATTCCATCAACTGTTTCTTGGTAAGCCTCGGAGATTACGTGTTTGACCAGGTGTGCTTGCTCATTTTCGGCACGTTGTTCCTCAATCTATTTATCACCGCGCCGATTCTCTATTTGATGGCCTTGTCCAAAAATAGCTCCTTGGCTGACTACCTCATTTATGGCGTTGGACCAGTCGCGCCCATAGCTATGTGCGTCACCATATTTCAACCCTTTATACTCGGCATGGATAATAGCGGCCTTGGTACATTCCCTACCCACGTCATCGTAGCCACGATTGTCGGAATGGTGCTTGGTGCATCATCCTTCGTCGGCAACATTATGCTGCCCGACCCAAGCGGGGAATATGCCGATACCAAAGGCGCTCGCAACAACACCGTCGCCTTGATTCCCCACGGAGCGGCGCTGTGCTTTGGCTTCCTTCAAGCCTCGCTAAATGGCACCGGCATCGTCGCGGGAAGCTATTACGCGCCATTAACGCTTCTAGCGCTCCTGTCCGTCGTCCTCTACGCCGTCATCTACTATTGCGCCTTAGCGTTATGGAGACACACCTTCAAGATTTCAAAGACGGATTTAATCTTCTTCCTCTCCGTTACCGGTACTGTCTTAATATTTGACATCATCGCTCGAATCATGAGATAACAGTTTGCACTCCTATTATTAAAAAGCGCGGCAATTCCGCGCTTTTTTATGCAAATCACAGTTATTTATTCCGGTTTTTTCATTCCTTCTTTGATTTTCTTTTTGACTTCGTACATCTGATCATCAGCGCGTTCGAAGACAGAAGCGAAGTCCTTATCGACCGCAGGATCGAAGGTGGCCATGCCGGAGGAGAAGCTGAAGGTATGGGTTTCATCGGTGAAGTGGTCTTCGACCAAGGAGTTATACAAAGCATCGCGGTTATCATAATCGGGGCCTTCGGCAATGGCGACAAACTCATCGCCGCCAATACGGAACACAGGACTATGAGCGAAGACGTGACATAGTCTTAAGCAGACGCCACGAATCGCGCGGTCACCCTCAGCGTGGCCTTGGCCATCGTTAATCGTCTTTAGATTATTGACGTCGGCCATGATGACGGCAAAGCGGGCCATGCCATCGTGGATTTGGCGGTTCAGTAACATGACCTTCTCAGCGTGGGCGTTCTTGTTCTTCACGCCGGTTAAACCATCTTGGAAGGCCAATGCGCTCATGGCAGAACGCTCCGAACGGAGGGCGCCCACCATGCCGGAGAAACCTCTAGTTAACTGACCGATTTCATCTTTTCTTTTGCTACGTAAGTCGATGCCAAAATCACCCTCGCGAACCTTGACGATCGCATTGTTGAGCTCTTTTAACGGCTTGAAGGCCTGGCGGATAATGAAGAACAGGCCAACGGCAAGGACAATGGTGATGATGATATACATCGCCATGGGGATAAAGGTCGCGACTTGGAAGTCATCGTAAAGTTCACTAGCCGCGACGGAAATGCCATAGGACATGCGATTTTTCAAGGAAATCGTCGCCGAAATACGTGTCTTGTCTTTATACCTATATTGGACGATTTTGCCGCTGGAACCAATGATTGTGCGGCCTTCTTGGGGGCCTAATAGTTCGCTGTATTTCGCCGAGTTTTGGACGTAACGCCCATCCTCGTCATAGACTTGGATATCTGGGTGGTAAGCGACCGTCATATCCTCATTGATTAGGAACGACCACCAGTCCTTAAAAGTGCCGCCATCTTTGAGCGCGGCAACGATTTCGTCGAAGAACAAATCGATGCCGGTCGCACCAAGGAACTCGTGGGCTTGCGAGAAAATAGGAACAGTATAAGTGAGGAGATTCTGCGACGTATTGCCATTGAAATAAGGCTCCATCCAGATATTGTTGCCCATAGAGACATCCTTCCACCAGCGAATGTAATTAAGTTGTTCTGGATCGGAGAGATCATAGGCTTTGACGTTGGTGACCTTATAAGAAAGAAACGTGTTGATTTTCGGATTCGGGCGGACGTAAAAGAAACCTTCGCCTTCCGGAGTTTCCGGCGTGATGTAGTCCAAGTAATCTGGATTGAAGGTGAACCAATAATTGCAGACGTATTTCGTGCGGCTTGCCGTTAACGCGTAAAGATCACGGATGGAATTGACCGCGGCGTCACGTCCTTCGGATTTGCGGATGCTTTCTTTGGAAGGGAAAGAACTCTCCGCGAGAAGCTTCATTTCATCGACTAAGTTTTCTACCGCGAGGAAAGAGTCGTCCAAAGAGGAAGAATACTGATGGGCAAGCAACTCCATCTTCGATTCGACATAAGAATTGGCGAGATTCGTGTGGATAGCGTAAGTGACGGCAACGCCAGAGCCCATAGCAAGAAGCATCGCACCGGCGGCGATTAATGAAAGCTTTATGGACAAAGAACCTTTCATTCTTGCTTTCCCCTCTTTTCCTTTAGCCTTTTTGCTTATTGCAAAGCAACTTATGTTACCACCCCGAGGTCAAAACCCTGAATAAAATTTGTTTCTAAAACGAAAATCACCGCAGAATCGGTATATCTTTTTCGTTCCTTTGCAAATGCGTTGCCGAAATTTTGTTGTTTGAGGTACGAGTGGGCTATTCCAGGCGTTTTAACACCGCCTCGATTGTTGCGTCTTCGGAATGAGAATAAATGTCCATTAAGATGGAGGCGGAGTGTCCCATGAATCGAGCGATAGCTTTCACTTCCAGCATGTTACGGCACACGCGGAGCAGCTTCGTGGCTTTGGCGTGGCGGATTGCGTGAGGAGTAATGCGGCGGACCTTGGACAAGGCGATATACTTCTCAAACTGCTTTCGGAAGGCCGCTTTAGAAAACGGCAAGGACGCATTTTGGTGGGATGGAAACATATAGATATTCGATGCCCGCGTCGCGTGATATTCATCAAGTAAAGTTTTGGTCGGCTTGGATAGTTTGCAAACACGATACGAATCTTTGGTTTTCAGTTTATCGGATAAGACATAGTTCTTTTGGGATGCGTTGATGAGCTGCTTGCAGATCTTGATGCACCCCTTCTTGGCATCGTAAACATCCCATGTTAGCCCAAGGAACTCCCCTAGTCTCGCCCCTAGCTCCATAAATAATGTGAACATGACTTTGTGAAAAGGGTCTTCAATGCAGGAGAGAAAACGTTTTTCTTCCGCGGCGTTCCAAATCAACTTCTCCGCCCGTCGATGAGATTCAGGTATATTCTCCAACGCCCCCATCACGTCTTGGTAAGTCTCCGAATCGATGACTTTCCATTTGAAAGCGTTCGCGTTAAAACTCCGCAAAACCCCGATAATCTTATTCTTCCAAACGTCGGATAAATGTTCATCGTGCACGACTTTTCGGTAGATGCCAATCATGGATGGATAAGAAAGCACGTTTCCTGCCGAGGCTTCAAAGTCACCCCCAAAATACTTATGGACCACGGTCTCCGCCTGACGGATGGAAGATTCGCGAACATGGAGTCTTCGGTAGTTTTTGTATTGTTTAAAGAAATCTTGGAAGCTCATTTGGTTTTGGACTTTCAACTGGCTTTCGCGGATGCGCTCTTGCAAAAGTTTCTCCTTGGTTTTTACCGCCGTGGAGTAGTCGGCGATATTGGATGCGTAAATATGGACCCTACGGCCATCGACCGTGCGAATCAAATCAATCTTATAAGTTCCTTTGTCCTCCTCGAATTTGATCCCGGGGCATGGTTCTGCGACGGTAAGTAATTGTTGTTGTGTCATATTGATTCTCCTTATTTTTAGCGACATCACCCTACTACGGCAGGATGAAAGCATGACGACACATGCTTCCTTTGATATACTTACCGGCGTCACTGCGAGGACGCATTGGAGAACACCATGGAAATTACAGATAACGCAAAAGAAATATTCCAAGAGGCCATGGACCGCTTACATAAAGACGCTTGCCGCATCGAATTAGTCCGCCACCACTGCGGAGGTTTTCAACTGGGCATGGAGCTCATCTGCAAAGAAGAAGCCAAGCGATTAATTGATATTAATGGCTTGTCCATTGATCTTAGCGAAGAAGATGAGGCTACATTAGAAGGATATGCCTTTGATGCCCAAGGCAAGAACTTACGCTTGATTGCGCCAAACACACATTGTGGCGGATGCTGCCATGGCGATGGTCAATGCAATGGGGATTGCGACGGCGACGGCGAATGCTGCGATAACTGCAAAAAGGCATAAAAATCTCTCAAAAGCCATTTAAAAAGCGGGGTTTCCCGCTTTTTACATAACGTTGTCAGAAACGGATAGATCACCATTTTTGATTTTGCTTTGAAGCTCATCGAAGGCGATAGGCTTACCGAAGAGGTAACCCTGCAAGCGTTCGCAGTTTGCTTTAGCAAGGAAGTTGCGTTCGTCCAACGTCTCCACGCCTTCGGTCAAGGTCCTCATGCCCAGACGCTCAGCCATCGCGATAACCGATTCGATAAGGGGTTGGGCTTTCTTGCTATTCTCGAAGCCCGTGAGGAACTTCATGTCGATTTTCATCACATCGAAGTCAAAGTCTTTGAGAACGTTCAAGGAAGAATACCCTGAGCCGAAGTCATCGAGCCATAACGCATAGCCTTTTTCTTTCAGCGTCGTGATGGAGCGGGCTAATTCGCCTTCGTCATCCGCCAGCGCAGATTCAGTAATCTCCACGTGCAGATAGTCTTTCGGAACATTATATTTGGCAACTAAACCTTCGAGAACGCTTACCACATCCATCAATTCGAAGTCAAGGCGGGAGAAGTTAATGGATACCGGTACAAAGGGCAGGCCTTCATCAATGCAACGGCGGATGTCACGGCAAACCTGTTCCAAAATCGCCGCATCAAGCTTATGGACCATCTTCGTGGCTTCTAAGGTAGGAACGAATTTGCCAGGAGGCAGCATACCCTTTTCCGGGTCGATCCAACGGGCCAACGCCTCAACGCCGCAAAGCGTTCCATCCTTGGACCAAACAACCGGCTGATAGAAGGGGCGAATCCAGCCTTCGCTTGCCGCGGTATCAATCGTATGGATAACATGCTGCATCAGCTTATAAGAGTCATCCATCTTGTCGTCATATTCGCGGTACCTCAGCGTCAAGTCTCTACCTAGAGAAGCACAGGCGAGACGGGCCTTATCGGTCGCACGTCGCGTGTCTTCATTATTCTTAATTCGATATCCGCCCGCACGAGTCGCAAGTCCGATCTCCGGGTCAATCGCAGCCACGTCCTTGTTTAACATGACGCCGACTTCATGGAAGTTAGCCGCGTCCGTATAGAGGACGAAATGGTCATCGCTTTGACGACAAATAATCGAGTTTTGGAAGTGTTTTTGCAGCAATTCCCCGACTTTTTGCAAGAATTTGTTGCCACTGGCAAATCCGCGTTGGTCGTTATACGTTTTGAAATTAGAGACATTGATAAAGAGGATGATCTTACCCTCGCGTTTTTCAATCGCGTTGACAAGACGGACAAAATGCGCGTAGTTATATAGGCCCGTAAGTTCATCATAATTGGCTAAGTATTCAAGTTCTTCGTCTTTGATGGCTTCGTTACGACGCTGGTGGTAAATAGAGATCGAAACCATGGTCAACGAAATCGCAAAGGTGATGTAATTGATCAAGTCGCCATCTTTGAACAACGCCCCAAACGCGAAGCCTTGGGCGTAGCCATCCTTAAAGGCCTCCGTATAGGATTCGTCCCACGTCGGGTCGATGGGTATATTCTTCGTTGCCACACCGATGGTCGCATGGTCAATCAATTGGAAGAACGCGACGAACAAAATGATGTTCATGATGATGGAGACATAAGGACGCCAAACCAGCATACAGGCGCCATAAACGACCATCGTCAGGAAGCAGATGATTTCTTTTGGCTTGCTAGATAGATAGTCCGAATAGGAAACCTTGACGCCAAAGGCAAAACACATCAAGGCAAAGAGAATCGTGACCGAAAAAGTCAGAAGCGGATAGTTCTTTCCTTTCTTATAGGTGATGGTTGTATCAATGACGATGGCCAGCGCCAGCAGCATCGCGAACACATATAAAGCGATGAGTAACGCATTGCTGAGGATGCCCTTAGTGCCTTCCCAGGCAACGTAGTTCTCGCGGAAAACCAGAAGCCCATAAGCAAAGGCGACACCGGCGGCGACGCAGTTGAGAATCAACCGGGTCTTTGGTTTAAGTTCGCTGCGGCGGAATGTAAATGAGAAAACGAAAACCGCGATGCCAATGAGCAAGAACAGCCAAAAGTTGGAAGTGTATCGGAACAACGTATCGAAGAAATTGGCTCCATTCTGGACTGCGGGAATGATGTATTCGTTGGATTGGCGAATGATGAGCCACACTTCCAAAATCACGATAACCGCGGCCATAAAAATGCCTGAGCGGACATTTGCCTCTAAGATATGGTCGTCGACATACTTAGAGTTTTTGTTAAAACCAAAGAGATTGGCAACGCTTTGTAAAATTTTCATATCTTTTTCTTTATCATACGCCCGCATGAAGAGATTGTCATCGTCACACAAACAATATGGATTAATTGTCTATTTACAACAAGTGAGGGTGATCGTTATCAGCCAATTAGAAGTGTTCAATGACCTCCTAAACCATTATTTCAGCACATGATTATCATGCTTAGCCGAACAGAATCGAGGAAAAGTTTTCGTGCAAATAAGGAATTTTCTACGCTAAAAAGCCGATATTCGTCAAAGTTTTTGGGTTTATAGTCCATAGTTCACAATCCCTTGTTCCGCAAGATTATCCTTTAAAAGCGTTTGGATTGTCATACCACTATGCGGACAAAGACTTTATATTCATATTAGAGAAAACTATGAAGCAAGCATTCAACCCCTATTTACCGAGCTACGAATATGTCCCAGACGCCGAACCTCATATTTTTGGTGACCGCGTCTATATCTATGGCTCCCACGACAAATTTGATGGCGCTTTCTTCTGCATGAATGACTACATCTGCTATAGCGCCCCAATCGATGATTTAACCTCTTGGAGATACGAGGGCGTCATTTGGCGGAAGAAGGATGACCCTAAGCGTCCTCCTTTGATTCTCAAGCAGCTTTACGCCCCTGACGTCGTTCAAGGCAACGATGGGAAGTATTATCTTTATTATTTTAAGGGCTCCATGGGCATCATCGGCGTCGCCGTATGCGACACTCCAGCCGGAAAGTACAAATTCCATGGCTATGTCCGCTATCCTAACGGAACATTGCTCGGCAGGAACAAAGAGTCCGACCTCGCTCAATTTGACCCTGGCGTATTCCGCGATGACGATGGAAAGATTTATCTCTACACCGGATTTGGCGAAAAGAAGCCCAACGTCTTCACCCACTTTAGACCCGTCAACTATCATGGCGCTATGGGCGTGCAGTTAGAAGATGACATGCTCACGCTCAAAGAGGAAACGCTGACCCGCATTGCCAAAACGCAGCACTGTTCCCAAGGAACCGGTTATGAAGGCCACGAATTCTTCGAAGCCTCATCCATGCGTAAATTCGAAGGAAAGTATTATTTCATCTATTCCTCCGTATTAGGACATGAGCTCTGCTACGCCATCGGCGATTCTCCTTTAGGGGAATTCAAATATGGTGGTACTCTTGTTTCCATCGGCGATGTCGGCTTAGCCAAATATCCGATGAATTATCTCGGTAATACCCACGGCTCGTTGATTCGGATAAAAGATGAATACTATGTCTTCTATCATCGTCAAACCAACCGCCACTGTCATTCCCGCCAAGCCTGCGCGGAACGAATCATCCGTAATCCAGACGGCACCTTCAAACAGGCGGAAATCACATCCTGTGGGCTTAATGGGGGGCCGTTAAAAGGTGAAGGCACCTACCCCGCCTATATTGCCTGCCATTTATATAAGAAGGGCGAACCAAGGTTCTTGACGATGCGCATCCCCAAGGGTCATCACCCCTACTTCACCCAAACCGGCAAAGACCGCGAGGACAACGGAGATCAATATATTGCCAACTTCGGCCACGATTCCGTCTGTGGCTTCCGTTACTTCCAATTCGAAAAAGACGAAATCCAGGTCGGCCTTACCGTCAAAGGAAAAGCGAAAGGCAAGTTGCTCATCAAATTAGACCCAGAGTCTTCGCCGATTGGAGAAATTGATATTGATGTCGCCACAAAGACTATGATGAAGGTCGAAGGAAAAGCCCATGTCGGAAAAGGCGTAAGGCCCTTGTACTTCGACTATCAGGGCGAGGGCGCCTTTGATATCCACGAACTAAATCTAAAATAATAGGCCGCAAAACCGGCCTATTATTTTTTTCCTCGCAAAACACGAATATTTATAAATCTTTTCGGAACATGCAATTGGGGAAATTGCTGCAGCCCCAGAACTTTCTTCCCGTATGGGTGCTCACCCTCATGAGCAACGTCCCTCCGCAAAGAGGGCACACCCCTTGAGCGACTGCGTCTTCTTCCTGCTTACGGATTTGAGCGTGTTGTTCAAGGCTGCGAGCAGGATGATCCACGAAACGTTGGATCTCATCCGCGAGGCGGTTGACCATGTCATTATCAAGATTCGAGGACGGTAAAACAGAGAACATCGTATTAAGGTTCTTTAACGTATATACGTGGCGGCTATCCACATCGGTGATGTCCGCATTGGGGAAAATGATAATGTTACGGAGCAGCTCGCGATGTCCAATGGTTTCCTCCAAAGCGAGAAGATTGGTCTCGTTTTGAACAAAGGGATTGTAGAAATCCATCTCGTTCGAATCATTTCCCTTATCCGTGGACCAAGTATTGAGGTTATCGCCTCCACGGATTCTGCCGCTATGGTAGTCGATTTGGAAAACATAGATGCCGTGTTTCCCCACATACAGCAAGTCGATCAAAACCACTTTGCCATAAAGCGCGGAGACAAATACGTTCTGATATAGGTAACCACCCTCGTTCTCTTTTAGTTTCAACAACGCATCATAAACTTGAGCGTGAATGTCTCTCGCGTCACGGGCGCTCGAAGAATTAATCATTTTCGCCAAAAAACGTATGCCAAAATAAATGCCAGGCGCCAAAACCAATATGGCTGCAATACAGATTAAGGCGATAGTAAAGGGGCTCATATCACAGCAATTATAGGAAAGGTTGGGGAATGTTTCAACATTGTGCTTAGTGTACAAAGCGACATTTGTAAATAAATAAAAATCCCATGCAAAAACCCGTGGTTTTTCCCACGGGCCTTTGCATTAATGGCCTTTTATCTCAGTGATTTCGAACTCGTATCCGGTCTTGGTATCGTAGTCTTCGCAACCACATTTCGGACAGACTCTTTTACATTTGGCGATAGGGAATTGGGCCTCGCAGTTATGACACTCGCCAATGGATTCCACCCAGTTGATGAGCAGCTTACAGTCTTTGATTTTGTCGCTATCCTCAACGGCGGCGGGCCAGCACTCTTGCATAAACCGCGGAACGATGCCTGTGGCTTCGCCAACGGTTAAAGTCACCTCTGAAATCACGGAAAGATGATTCTCCTCCATGAATTCCTCAAGGGTACGGATTATTTCAACCGCGTAGCCGAGCTCATGCATATTAATTATCCTTTTTGAAAGCGCCAACGGCGATCTTAACCGCCCTCTTCACCGTATGTCCAGCGGCCTTAGGAAGAATGGCCGAGAAGTCTTTGCCATAGATGTTGGTCTTCTTCACAAGGTGAGCAGCGTCAAATTGACACTTAATGACACATTGCCCGCAACCGACACAGATGTTGGGATCGACGACCGCGCGGCCGCAGCTAAGGCAGCGGGCGGCTTCTTTCTTGATTTGCTCTTCGGTGAGAATACCGCGGTTATCTTTATACGATTTGGTATCCACGGGGCCGACGGCAGGAATCTGACGCGGGGTATTGTCAAAGCCGAGTTCATCGCGGTTGATATTGTCCATTTCCAACTCTTTCGCGTGGAAATCGCGGAGATTTCTGCCTGCTTCGAGAAGTTGACCAGGTTGGACGAAGCGGTGTAAGGAGATGGCCGCTTGTTTGCCTGTGGCGATAGCATCGATGGCAAAACGCGCACCATGGTAGCAGTCGCCGCCGACGAAGATATCGGGGTCCGCCGTTTGCAAAGTAGCGGGTTCGGCGAGAACGGTTCCACGTGGGGAGAACGTAACCGCGGTGCCTTCGAATAGTTTGCCATAATCAAAGGCTTGACCAATCGCAAGAAGAACTGCGGTACCTTCGGCCATCAACGTGTCATTCTCATCGTATTTGGGATTGAAGCGACCATTCTCATCTTTGACGGAGACGCATTTCTTGAAGAGCATACCTTTAAGCGCGTTGCCATCAAGAACGATTTCTTTCGGGCCAAAGCCGTTATGGATAATGATGCCCTCTTCTTCTGCTTCTTTGATTTCGTCTTCGGAGGAAGGCATTTCGTTACGTTGCTCCAAGCAATAGAGGTCGACTTTATCCGCGCCCTGGCGCAAAGCGGTACGGGCGACGTCCATGGCAACATTGCCACCACCGACGACGATGACATTGCCAGAAAGCTTTTTGCCATGCCCAAGATTGGCTTCGCGGAGGAAGTCTAATCCACCCACGACATCCGGGTGATCTTCGTTTTCTAGGCCGAGTTTGCGGGATTTTTGCGCGCCGATTGCAACAAAGAAGCCATTGACGCCTTGCTCGCGGAGTTGCTGGATGGTGATGTCTTTGCCAACTTCAACGCCGGTAACGAACTTGACGCCCATGTCCTTGATGACTTGGATTTCAGCATCAACAACATCCTTTTGGAGACGGAAGCCAGGGATGCCAAAGGTCATCATGCCGCCGACTTTTTCTTCTTTTTCATAAACGGTGATGTCATAGCCGTCTTGAGCCAGATAGTAGGCGCAGCTTAAGCCAGCGGGACCACCGCCGATGATGGCAATCTTCTTATCGCTATAGTCATGGCGTTTCCAGGGCATAAAGCGATTCTCTTCATGTAGTTCCTGCTCCGCGACGAATTTCTTGATATCGTCGATAGCAACCGCCTGGTCAATCGTACCGCGGGTGCAGTGTAATTCACAAGGATGATAGCACACACGTCCGCAGACGGCGGGGAAGGGGTTTTCGTGTTTAATTAACGCAAGAGCTTCACGATAACGTCCGTTGGCGGCCATTTTGATATAACCTTGGACGCCGATGTGGGCGGGGCACCAAGTCTTACATGGCGCTGTGCCGGTCTCTTTGACCACTTCGCTGCGGGTGAAACGATAATCCGCGTTGCGTTCCGCGGCCGCGACGGTATGGGAACCAAGGGCTTTTTGGAAGCGAATCTTACGTTCCACTTTCTGCGGAAGCTTGGTGCCTAACTTAATCGCATTGACAGGGCAATATTCGACGCATTTGCCGCAGGCGACGCAGTTGGCGACATTGATTTCGCAACGGTAGTTCGAAGCGACGGCTTCGTTGGTCTTGAATTCCTCGACGGGGCGTAAGCCGAAGCAAGCGCAGCCACAGCAATCACAAATCGCGGTGGTATTACCTTCGCCTAAGCCTTCGATGGAAGGAATGCAGTGCATCAAGCCTTCTTCTTCGCAGTTATGAAGGATTTCTTCGATTTCCTTACGGCTGATTTCGCGATCTTTGCCGGTGCGGACAAAGAACTTCGCGGCTTTGCCAAGCTTCAAGCAACGATCATGGGCCAAGTGACCGCAGCCCTCACCCATTTCGGTACGGCAGGTACGGCAAGAGCATTCGCCGACAGAATAATAATCATATTTATCTAAATAGAAGGACAATGTGTCACGTTCATCCGGTTTTTCACCCTTAGGAAGAGCGCGTTCGATAGGAATAACCCTCATCAAGCCATAGCCATTAGGGAGCATCGGGCCCATGGTGGAAAGACGGTCGTGGGTATACTGATTGAAAGCGCGACGGATTTCCGGATGCTGCTCGGCATTAGGAGAAACGACCATGATTTCCAATAGGCCAGGCGCGAAAATGGGGCAGAAATACTCATAATGCCCGTCTGATTCGATCAAGTCTTCACGAATGACGCCAAGCCAGCCAAGGTGTGCGCCGACTTTATGGACGCGTTCCATGTTCCAACCTAGTTTATTCGCGACATAGGCATCCGTGCGGATCTTACGAAGGCCCAAGGACAAAAGGAAGTCGCACTCCTCGTCGCTGACCGAGCCCGCTAAGGAATAGTATTCGGGGGCGTTGGCATCGATTTTATTGAGCAAGCCACTAGGCCCACCGATCATCTTCGCGACTTTGACAATCTTTTTGCGGAGAGGCTTATCGCCATCCGCAACGGGTTTGCCTTCCCAAAGGATTACATTTTCACCAGACTTCATCAGTGGACTCCTAGTTTACAGATAATTGAAGCTTGCTGCCGGAAACCGTGAGGTAAAGCTTCGGGCATTTGCCATTAAGAACGAAATAGGCATTGGAACGGTACACACGGCCACCGATTTCCACTTCCGCTTGAACCGTAGCTTCGGTCGCGGCGATGGGCAAATTGATTTCCGTATCGTCTTTCTTCAAGACGCCTTTAGGCCGTTCGTCAAAAAGAATGGTAATGTCGGAGGAACAGCCTAAAGCCCCGACGCGTTTTTCAATCTGAACGTTTTTCATGGTGCTTCGATTGTAAGCGCTTTTCCATCATTTCTCAACAAGCCGAACATATTGTTCAGTTCCCAGGATGACGAAAAATAAAAGAACCAAATGACATATCCATTTTTTGCAGGGTATTTTCAGATTTTTAGAGTCAGTTTGATTTTCTTGGATGATGCTTCCTACGCGAGATTTGCGAAGATAATATGGCAAAGCATCGCTAGAAGATCCACAGAAAATAAAAACGGGCGTCATTTTGCAGACACCCGTTAAAGTCTTTAGATTCGCGAATTACTTCTTGAGCGCTTTAGGAGCAACGAAGGCAAAGACGATGAGCAAGATACCATAGACGATGATAAGGATGCCCATGATGATCCAGAACGCAGTCTGGAAATCGGGAACGCCAAGGTACAAGGCGGTGAAGAGAACCGCGAGAGCGCCGAGGACGATTTGGCCAAGGCCATAGATGACCGCGCCTTTAACTAGCGAATAGATGCCAACGACAGCCAAGCCGAAACCAGCACCCATCAAGACAAAGATCATGATCTGAATGAAGATGCCGGCGCTAAGGTTGTTGGTGAAGAGAGCAATGGCGAGGGTTAAGAGGACGCCCGCTCCAACGACGAAGTTGGTAGGAAGCGGAAGCTTTTTGGTGAGGGCATAGACCGCAAGGCCAAGCAACACAATTCCACCAACGAGGGTGACGATGCCAAAGTAGATGGTGAGCGCTGTTCCGCCGCCTGCAATGGCAACAATGATGCCAAGGGCGATCGCAAGAGCGCCGGTGACAATGTTCGTAACTTTTTGACTCATTACAATTTTCTCCTTTTTTGAACGTCCGTGATTATACGCGTTCTACGCGCGAAATACACATTTGAATTGCAAAAACATTCGAGCAGGCACAAGCGGATTCCATATAAAGAGTTATTTAGGACTTCTTGGCGGAGACACTGCTCACCCATTTGGCGATTCCCGCTTCGTCATCGAAGTCAATTTCGGGATGTTCGCTTCTCATTACTTGAACGTCATTTAAGACGGGCAGTTGGGCTTTGATGATCGTCATTGCCCTGCGGCATAAAGCCCAATCGGTATACCAAGGGCCGCGTTCTGCTTTCACTTGGGCAGTAACCCGGCATAGCCCTCGCACATCCTCGAACCAAATCCCAATTTCAATGGCCATGACGCCAGCCTCATCGTAAATCGCGTAATGGAGGAATCTGCCTTCGGTTTGATCTAGCATCTCACCATCCGCGGATTCACGTTGTTCCAGCAAATAATGGATCTGTTCTTGGACATGGTCGTCACGTTGATAAAGTTTCTCTAAGAAATGATGGAGATAGAGAGCCCGCCAGGCATAATCTTTGGAATTCAAGGAACGCAAAAGAGTGGCAGCGTCCTTATATAGACTCTGCGCCGAGAATGGCAATTTTTTCGTTAAAATCTTTTGCATTTTCGTAAAATCCTTGCAATTTAGCCTATTTCTTATCGATAATCGAATAATTCTTAGATTCAAAACGGACGATTTTATTATCCTCGATCGAGAAAGTAATGAACACGTTAGAACCGATGGTCACGTTGTTCCCGATGACCGTATCGCCGCCAAGAATTGAGGCGCCCGAATAAATAATGACGTTATCTTTGACGGTAGGATGCCTTTTCTTCTCACGAAGCTCATCGGCGTGCTCTAACGACTTCGCGCCTAAAGTCACGCCTTGGTAGATGCGTACGTTATTGCCAATCTCGGCGGTCTCGCCGATGACGACACCCGTGCCATGGTCGATAAAAAAGTAATGTCCTATTTTCGCGCCTGGATGGATGTCGATGCCGGTGGAAGAGTGAGCGATCTCGCTCATCATACGCGGCAAGACGGGTACTTGGCGTTTGTAGAACACGTGGGCAATGCGGTGAACCAATGTCGCATAGAAGCCTGGATAAGCACGGACAATCTCCTCTTTGCTCTTCGCGGCAGGGTCGCCGTTAAACGCGGCGTCAATATCCTCTAGAAGCATAGCCTTGACTTCGACCATGTCCGCGTCATAATCGCTAAAAGTGTAATCGATGCCTAGCTTTTCCATCAGACCGTTAAAGAAGACGGGAAAGGGCACGTTTTCATGCGACTGGGTATCCTGTAAACAAGGGGAACCAAAAAAATAAGCATTGGTCCAAGTGATGATACGCTTGGCCGCGCATTTGTAATCGATTGATGTCTCGTCACTGGAAGAGGGCATTTTGTTTAACGCTTTGTTGAACTCTTCGGCGCGCCTCTTCGCCCAGCCAAATCCATCGCCGCCATGGAGGCGGTCCAAATCGTCGAGATAGCCTAGCTTCTCCACGACCACATGAGTCGGTGAGCCATCCTCTTTTTTGCCACTTTGTACCAGTTGCAAATAGATGCGTCCTGACTTCGATTTACTCTTCTTTACAAACATGTTCTCTATCCTTTTGAGCAACATATATTATACGTAGTTATACAAAAGGCAAGGACAATGCATTGAGGCCTATAAAAGTCCCATAGCATTCCGCTATCTTATCCCAAATTCGAGGGTATAATTTTCCCCATGGACAAAAATAAAGCGGAAAAAGAAATCTACGACGAACTTCAAAAGCAATACGATGATTTACGCACACAATACCTCAAGGATAAATACGCGATCATCGATGCAAAAAAACAAGAATTAGAAGATTTAAGAGATGCCTATAACATCAATCGTTTAGCCATCGAAAAACCGCTCAAAGCTGAAAAATACCGCCTAAAAGTCGAACGAAAGAAACGAAATCGCGCTTTAAACGAGCCACCAAAACGTCGTTTGCTTGAAGAAATCGGGAACTCCGTCAGCCATGGTGTCGGCGCCTTAATTGGCATCGCTTGTTTGGTTTTGATGATCCTGAAGGCGACTGATGCATTGTCGTTGACCGCAGCCATTGTTTATGGGGTCTGCTTCACGTTTCAAATGTTCTTCTCAAGCCTCTACCACTCCTTCCGTGGCGGCAGCACGGTAAAGCGCATCTTCCGCCGTTTCGACTACTGTTCGATCTACCTCGCCATCGGCGGAACCTTCGCCCCTTTATACCTTATTTATATGGTACAGCACATGTGGGGCTTAACCGCGGGTCTTGTCTTCTTCGCCATCCAATGGGCGTTCATCGCCTTAGGCATCACCTTCGTTGGTGTCTTTGGCCCTGGAAGATTCCGTTGGTTACATTTCACCCTGTATTTCGTCATCGGGTGGAGCGCAATCATGTTCATTCCCTTTTGGGTTAAGGACTCCCTGCCGCTATTCCTTTGGATCATTTCCGGTGGCATAACCTACACGTTAGGCATGATTCCCTTTGCCGCTTTGAAGCATAAGCCCGTCGCCCATTTCATCTGGCATATCTTCGTTCTAGCGGGTTCGATTTTGATGTGGGTAGGCATTTATCTCTTCGTCTTTTAAGATTTCCTCTTCCCAACTGCGTATAGCGAACTATAATTCATCGTCCACCGCGTGAGGATCCACGTCCCGTCCATTCGCATACGATGGCAATGCACGGAGGCCCGACATTTGTCGGATAGCGGTATGGTGTTCACATTAAGCGCGTCGATCGTCACGTTGTTCTTCATTACGTCATCCGTATTATTTTTCCCTTCTTTTCATGTAAAGAAGCTGAAATTGCAGACTTATTGGATTGTCGCCTTAATCGGCGCGATTATCGTTTTGTCTGCAAATCCCTCCTTATTCGGCGATATTTGGCAGGAATTTACCTCTTCCTCCCCCGTCAATCCCTTAAAGATATTAATTCTCTTCTTCTCAATGACAGTCTTATCGGTCTTTTTGGATGAGGTTGGTTTATTCCAGTTCCTCGCGACGAAAGCTGTCCACATCGCAAAGACCAACCAATTTACGTTGTTCTTCGTCTTATATGGCCTAGTTTCGTTATTGACCATCTTCACCAGCAACGATGTGGTCATTTTGACCCTGACGCCGTTCATCGTGTTTTTCTGCAAGAATACAAAGGTCAGCCCCATCCCCTATTTAGTCGCCGAATTCGCTGCCGCCAACACATGGTCGATGATGTTTATTATCGGTAACCCGACCAATATCTACTTAGGCACTTCCGCTGGTATCGATTTTGCCAGTTATTTCTCCGTCATGGCATTGCCCACCATCGCCTGCGGCCTTGTAGAATTGCTGGTCTTGGTTCTTATATTCCGCAAAAAGTTGCTATTGCCGATGACGCCGGTCGAAGAAAAGGTCAGCATTGGCAGCAAGCCAGATGTCATTATCGGATTAATCCATCTTGTCGCCTGCCTGGTTTTCTTGGTCATCTCCGGTTACCTCAACATCCAGATGTGGATGATTTCCATGATTTGCGCGCTTAGTTTACTAGTCAGCGCCACCATCGTTCGTCTCATCACCAAGCGCCACTGGGATTATCTCGGCGGTTCTTTAGCGAGACTGCCTTATCAGTTAATCCCCTTTGTCCTATCGATGTTCATCATCGTATTAGCCTTGAACAAGCAAGGCGTCTCCGCGCGCATTGGCGAGTTCTTATCTGCTGGCAATCCCATCTGGGCCTATGGCAGCGCCTCCTTGTTGGCATCGAATCTTGTCAACAACATCCCCATGTCCATCCTCTTCTCTTCGCTTCCTAACGGCTTAATGGGCACGGATTACACTAAGGCTATCTACGCCAGCATCATCGGCAGCAATATCGGGGCCTTCCTCACCCCGATCGGCGCACTCGCAGGCATCATGTTCTCGGGCTTGCTGGAACAATATGGCATCAAGTACGGTTTCAAAGAGTTCGTCAAATATGGTTTATTGATCGCGCCTATTACCCTCGTTGCCGCGCTAGGAACGTTAGCCTTGGTTTTGCATTAATCCAAGTGTTAAAAAGGCTCAATACCGCGCGATATGACGCGGCGAAAAATCATATTTTCAAGATAAATATTCGGGTTTTAAAGTTATTTTACGTTTTTCTTGATAAATAAGATGTTCTTATCATCTATGCGCTCATAACGCAATTCGTCAGTCATATGGCGGGATAGGAAGATGCCAAATCCACCCTCTGTTTCAGGGTCACGGTCACTTTCGTTTATCGTGGGATCAAAGGGGACGCCACGGTCAATAAGCAGGCACTGCAGCCCCTTCTTATCCAGATAGAGCCATAGCTCAACGGGTTTTTCGCCCGATTGAGAATATAGGACAACGTTGGTAACCAACTCATCGATGACAACCTGGAATTCGCTGACGAAGGTCTCATCAAAATCTTTAAGGGCTTCATCGATAAATGGGGCAACTTTAGCCAGCCCCTCTTGCGTCGCTGGAATGGACAAATCAGCATGCTCACCAACATCCAAAGTAACCATACAGGCGTCGTCGCTTTGCTCTGCCCCGTTCACAAATTTTGCCATCGCCACATTCATCACGTCGATGACATCCTTGCCAGGAAGCATTTTACATTCGTTAAGCACCCGAAGAATCCTTTCTTTGCCAAAGAGTTCATTCTCAGGATTCATCGCTTCCGAAATACCGTCAGTATAGAGGAAGAGTTTGTCGCCAGCTTTGAGTTGGATGGCCTGTTCCACAAATTCGATGTCATCAAGGCACCCCAGCATGAAGTTTGGTTCTTCAGGAAGCGCTTCATATACGCCATCACGGCAATAGAACACAGGCTCATGACCGGCATTCACATACTTAAGTTCGCACGTATGGATATTCAAGACACCGAGGAAAGCCGTCGCGAAGAAGGATTCCACGTTGTCCTCGCATAAGAGTCGATTCACGCGGTCCATGCCTTGCTTATCGATAAGCAAGCGGAACGCAACGGCCACCTTAGCCATAAATAAAGCGGCAGGAACGCCTTTGCCCGAGACATCGCCAATGAAGAAACCGACATGGTCCTGATCAATAATAAAGTAGTTAAACAAATCGCCGCCAACTTCCTTAGCGGGCTTCATATAACCGTGAAGTGCAAAGTTTTTGCCCTCTAATGGCCCAGAAGGAACCATGGAAAGCTGTATTCTTTCCGCTAACGCAAGATCCGTCTTGATGCGTTGTTCCCTCTCCGCCGCTTCCTGAATCGTAAGGGCGTAGGATTTGATGGCCTCTTGAGTGGCGAAGAAAGAATTATTCAAATCCGTGACTTCGTCCGCATATCGAGGTTGGTCAAAGAAGAAGAGATCCTCAGGCTTGCCCTGATTCAACAACTCCACATATTTGTTGCCAACGCCAGAAAGCCTACGGACAGGGCGAATCATCAATATGTGCATCAACACAAAGATACCCACGATCAAAACCACGAAAGCCGCCGTGGAGACAATGGCAAAACGCCACGTAAACTTTGATAAAGCGGAATAAATATAATCCTCGGAAATCTCTTTGAGCACCCAAATCTTCAAGTGTTCGACGGATGTGTCTCGATAAGTAACGCAATATCCCGACGTGAAACGCATGCCTCTGCCAGGAACATTTTTCACAACGCCATAGAATTCATCATTATCGAATTCAGGTCCCATTTCGGAGAAAAAGCCAGGGTAAAGGTTCGTTACCAACTCGTTATCGCGGGGGAAATAGCCGCTTGGAGTGATCGCGCCATAGACAAATCGATGATTAATCTCGTCTTCGAAGCCAACGATCATGATGTTCACGTTGTTGCCGAGAGAGACATAGCGAAGCGCGTTAATCAACGTTTGATACTTCTCGTCTGCGACGAGGGCTAAGCCGGTGAATTTACGGTAATACGTCATCTCTTCTTCGCCATCGGAAAATTCTGAGACAGGCACATCCCTATCATAAATCTCCTTAACAGGCTTCATCGCCTCTTCGATTCGTTCGGCAGACAAAAAGTTGGTGCGCATCAAGCTGAAGGTTTCCTCGTCCGTTTCAATCGCGTCTTGGTAATCGGACTCTTTCAGGACGAGGTAGGTAAAAGAAAAGGCCGCGATTTCCACAAGCAAAACGGCCAGAATTGTCGGCAATAGAATCCGAAACGTTAGGGAAATGCGGCGATTTTTCATTGTAAGGTGATTTGTTTGTCAAATCCCGTCACACGGAAGATCTCCATGACGACGGCATTGGCATTCTTCACAATAACATGGTCTTTGCCACCTAAGCTTTTACGGTAGGAAAAAAGCAAACGAATGCCAGAGGAGGAAAGATATTGAACATTGGCAAAGTCAAAGACGATATCGGTAAAGCCACTTTCTTTAGACAAAGCGTCCGAAAGCGCGTTTGAATTGACCGTGTCCAAACGGCCATCGATTGCAACAGTGAGGGTTGCGCCTTCAAGTTTAGTCGTATATTCCATTATTTATCCTCCATGGACGGAACAAGCGGCAGAATTGCTTCTTTTATGAGAGAAACGTCCTACCAGATTGAGCATATTTTAGCGCATACCACCGTGCTGATAAATATGCCGCGCAAGTGAACAATGAATCGACGCTTTTATTTGCGCGATTTTCCCTCCCGCTTTTGCTGCTTGGCGTAGTGTGCGGCGGCGGCCTCAAAACGATTGCCCAGACGTTTGGCCATCTCGAGAGGTTGAATCACGAAAGCATGCTCTCCCATGCGGAATACAAAGTTTTCAATTTGCAAATAGGTGCCCCTGAGGCAAACCCGAAAATGCTCTGGGTCATCCGGAACGTCTTTCACCTCATAGCTAGGGCGATTGTAATACATATGCTTCAAGTACTTTAAACCATAAACGTCCAGCAAAACCTCAGCGTCGATTAAGTCCCCCATAAGGAAGGCAACATCCTTTTCAAAAGCGCTCTCAATGGCTTTGATATCCTCTTTATCAAATTCAAAGTAATTCCTGGTTACCGTTATCGCTTGGTGGAACTTAAACAAGTGAACGGAAACCGGTTGCGTTCCCTTGGCTTCCCGAAGCGCGACAACATAATTAAAACTTTGCTCGGCATTGACTGCGATGCAATAGGGGCGAAGCAAAACGCTCTCGCCATTTTCACGTATCAATTTAATCATGCGACTATCCGCGATAGCATCTTGAATCAAGTTGTATTCCTCACGGTGAACCAGGACCTCACGCTGCGAGGCTGACAATTTCAAATAATCCGTCAATAGAAGACGAACGTAAGAAGATAACGAAATAGACTTGAGCTCGTTTTCTTCAATGCTCCGGATCGTCAGCTCGTGCTTTGCGGAGGGGCGTAACGACAAAGCGCGGTCTAGTGGAAAAGGCTCTTCGGTATCGTTTAGGATCAGCAACTCATCCGCGATTTCTTCGGCTTTCTTTTTATCTCTAGTTCCAAGTCTGCCAATAATGTGACTTACATATTCCTTACGTTTCTGGCGGCGCCACTCGTACATCTTCTGAATGAGGTCGCAAAGGAAAGCGTTAAAAGACGGCGCATTCTCATCAACAAAGAATGCCTGGTAGTCATTGAACAGCCTCTCGTACATCAAAGGAGTGATGTTAACCTTGATTTTATCCATAGATATATTGTACACATTTTGTGGTCATAGAAAATGCAGATATTGGGGTAAAATGTCCTTTTTCATATATATTTGTGGTCATTCACTTATAAATATCTCGCATATTTTCGTCAATTCTACTTTGCAAGAAAATATACTTAGGGGGCCACACCAATGAAACTAGTCAAAGGCACTTATAATACGGCGAAGATCTTCACCGATAATGTTGAAGAAGGTGCAATCAAACAAATCAAAGCACTATGCGACATGGAAGCTTATAGAGAAAGCAAGATTCGTATTATGCCTGACGTTCACGCGGGTATTGGCGCAACCATCGGAACGACGATGACCTTGTATGGCAAAGTCACCCCCAATCTCGTGGGCGTCGACATAGGCTGTGGCATGACTGTCGCGTCTATCCCTAGGGAGGTTGATTTAGAAAAACTAGATGTCATTATCCATTCTAGAGTCCCGTCCGGCATGTCGATAAGAGAAACACCGCATAGATATATTGAAAACGTCAATTTATCCTCCCTTTCTTGTTTCTCTGAATCTTCTCTATATTATGAAAAATGTTCTCTAGGAACGTTAGGTGGTGGCAATCATTTCATCGAGGTGGATAGAGGAAAAGGCGGACAGCTATACCTCGTTATTCATTCCGGTTCACGCCACCTTGGTACGCTGGTCGCCAAGCACTATCAAAAGATGGCTATTGAGTCTTTAAAGGGACATTCAGCAAAAGACATTAATGGATTGATCCGCAGTCTTAAAGAACAAGGCAGGCAAAGCGAAATCCAAGCGTCTCTAAAGGCTCTATCCAAGAAAGAATGTCCTGTTGATGAGGCCTTGGCCTACTGCGAAGGCGAGCTTTTTGAGCAATACATTCACGACATTGGCATCGTGCAACACTTTGCTACCTGGAACCGAAGAGCCATCATCGATGAGATCGTCGACGGGATGGGAGTGCCCATAACTGTGCTCTTTGAAACCATTCATAACTACATTGACCTTGATGCGATGATCCTCCGCAAAGGGTCAGTATCAGCCAAGGAAGGCGAAAAACTGATCATTCCGATGAATATGAGGGACGGCTCCTTAATCTGCGTAGGAAAGGGCAATCCTGACTGGAATTTCAGCGCGCCACATGGAGCGGGACGTCTATTTAGCCGCGCAGAAGCCAAACGCCGCTTCAATTTGGATGAATACAAGCAATCCATGAAGGGGATCTATTCCACTTCTATCGATATGGGGACCATCGATGAATCGCCCATGGCATATAAGCCGATGGACGAGATTATTACCAACATCGCTGACACAGTCGATGTGGTTGACGTAATTAAGCCCATCTATAATTTCAAGGCACCTGAAAACTTGCCCGTATGGCGCAAATAAATAAAGGGGCTTTGGTATCGTGCCAAGGCCCCTAAATATTTGATTTTTGCAGCGTTATTTCGCTAATTTGCGGTATTTTTCTTCGACGAAGAAGTCATAACGCGGACTGATTCCGAACAAATCGATGAGTTCTTTCATGTTGTCTTCAGTCAAGGTGTTCTTTATCGGGCGGCTGCCGATGATGTTATAAATCGTCGCCGCTTTCTCACACGTTTCGACCAAGCCGAAGCATTCATCAAGGTTTTTGCCTGCGCCATAGACGCCATGTAAGGACCAGATGACCGTACGGAATTCTTTCATCTTCTCGGCGGTCGCCATGCCGATCGTATCGGTACCGCAAAGCATCCATGGGAGGACACCAACGCCATCGGGGAAGACGACAATGCATTCCGTCGACATTTCCCACAGGGTGTGGGAGAATTTCGCCTCATCGAGCTCGTGGACATAGGTCATCGCCAATAAATTGGTCGGGTGGCAATGAAGGATAACCCTATTCTCTGGATCGACGGAGAGTCTGGCGATGTGAGACATCATATGCGCGGGGAACTCGCTGGTGAAGCGGCCACCATCTTCGTAGCCCCAAAGCAGTTCGACTTCTTTACCATTATCGGCGATGCGGACGATACCGATGTTATTCGCCGGATCACGTTCGACGTTCTTAAAGTATTTGCCAGTTCCGGTGACGAGGAAGATTTTGCCTGCCAAGGGGGCCGCGTCAAAGGAGGTGTTATGGACGCCAGCGAAGGGGATGACGCGAACGACATGGTTTAGATCCAAAAATTCGGCGACTTCTTCTTTCTTCAGCAAATAGGAGATATTGCCGCCGTTACGCTCGTCCCATCCAAGACGATACATATTGCTCGCGGTGCGGCAGAATTCCTGCAAAAATGGGGCTTCTAGGATGTTTTTCATGGTTTGTCTCCTTTTTAACGTTTGGATAACACTTCGTCTTCGTATTGCTTTAAGGGGGTGTAATAATCCACTTCAAGACCTTGACGCTTCAGGTATTCTTCCCAGATGACAGAGAAGGGAAGCATCTTTGCTCTTTCCTGAAGATATAGCAATTTACTGAAATTGGCTTCGTCCTGCAACTTCTTTAATTCCTCGTTGGGTAAGGTAGCCGCATAGAGGAGGGACTTCTGCATCGAATGGACGCCGGTAGTCCAGGCCACAAGACGGTTGATCGAAGCATCGAAATAATCCAAGCCGATGATGACTTTATCTTCTGCGTGGTTGCGGATAATCTCTTTCGCGACTTCTCTTAGTTCGTCTTCAAAGATGATGACATGGTCGGAATCCCAACGCACGGGGCGAGAGACATGTAAGGCCAAATGATCATAGAAGCAAAGTAAGGAAGAGATCTTGTCGCTGACGACTTCGGTCGGATGATAATGACCCGTATCCATCAAGCAGCAGATACCTTTTTTGGCAGCATAGTTTTGATAGAACTCGCTATTGCCGACGGTGTAGGATTCCACGCCGATACCAAACACTTTCGACTCAACGCCAACGATGACGTGCTTACGATCCCAGCCCGGATGGTCAATGATTTGGTCTAAGGAGTCTTTGAGTCTCATTCTGGGGCCGAGACGGTCGGCGGGAATATCCTTAAGACCATCGGGAATCCAGATGTTCACGAAGCAGGGTTTGCCAAAAGCTTTTCCTAATTCGGTCGCGATTTCGAGGCTGCGCTTACCATGTTCAATCCAGAATTTACGGGTTTCTTCATCCGGCGAAGAAAGGGATAAGCCATCTTTGACTTTTTTATGCGCGAAGAAGGTGGGGTTGAAGTCGATGCCATCAAGGCCCAGTTCCTTCGCGAAATCAACCCAGGGTTTAAAATGCTTGAAGGTATATTGGTCGCGGTCAATTTTGCCTAAATCTTCGCCCAAAACCGCGTAGCTCGCGTGCAAATTGAGGCGTTTCTTACCAGGCATGAGCGCGAAGCATTTACGGATGTCGGCTTTTAATTCCTCAAAGTTACGGGCGCGGCCAGGATAGTTTCCGGTGGTTTGAATGCCGCCTTCCAACGATTCGACGCCTTCAAATCCAAGGACGTCATCGCCCTGCCAACAATGCACCGAAACGGGGATTTTCGAAACCTTTTCAAAGGCTGCTTCCACGTCTATGCCTAATTCTTGATATTTCTTTTTTGCTTCATCGAACATGCTCATGGTAATACCTCCTTACATCCGAATGAATCGCGTATGATTTGACGTCCCTGTGATAAGGACGTGATCTCTCCTGAATGGATCATTTGCATCAGCACATTGCCAATCGCCGTACCCTCGATGGGACCGACGACGACAGGCCTTTGGATGGCTTTCGCGGTCAGTTCATTAAGGAATTCGTTTTTGCCACCGCCACCCGTGATATGCAGCACAGGGAAGGAAATTCCAATCAAATCCTCGAGTTCTGCAAGGGATTTTGCATAAGTATTGGCTAATGAGCGGTAGATGATACGAGCCATATCGCCGAGGTTTAGTTCCCGGCCAACAGCCGCTTCAATCTCTTTGCGCATGGAGCTCGGGGAGAGGAATCGGGTATCGTTGCAGTCCACCAAATCCGTCACCGTGGAGGCTTTCGCCATCTCCACAATCTCGCCGAAGGAATAAGCGTCATCGAACTCATGGCGGACCTCTTGAATCATCCATAGGCCCATGATGTTCTTCTGGGTTCGGAAGGAATGTTCCAGGGAGCCCTCATTGGAATAGTTGAGTTCTCTAGCTTGTGTATTGCGGTGGGCATCTTTCTGCTCGATGCCAAGTAAGGACCACGTGCCCGAGGAAATATAAGGTTCATTTTCCAGCAAAGGCACGGCAAGGACCGCGGAGGCGGTGTCGTGCGTGGCGGGTAAGACGACGGTCGCGTTAAACCCGAGTTTGCGACGGATGGCAGGCGCTAGGTCCCCTACTTTTTCTCCCGGTTGGGCTAGGGGCAAGAATAGCCTGCGCGGATATCCAAGACGATCGATCACCTGACGGTCCCAATCATGGTGGACCGCATTGACTAAACCGGTAGTCGTCGCATTGCAGTACTCCTGCTTCATGACCCCGGTGAGACGGTAATTAAGATAATCCGGCAACATCAGCATGGCCAACGCGCGGTCAAGTTTCTTGTCTTCTTGATCAGCAAAGAGCTGGTAGATGGTGTTGAATGGCTGGAACTGGATGCCTGTGCGCGTATAAAGCTCACTAAACGGAACATAATGGTGGACCTTTTCGTGACGGTGGCGAAGAGGGTCGCGATAGCAATGGCAAACACCCATCTTCTTTCCCTTTTCATCGATAAGGACATAATCGACGCCCCAGGTATCGATGCCAATGTAATCCGGTTCTTTTCCCGCTTCTTTTGCTTTCTTCAAAGCGGTCAAAATCTCTTCAAAAAGCCCATCAACGTCCCAATAAAGCATGCCGCGGCTATCTTTTTGAGGATGGTTGGGGAAACGATGGATTTCCTCCATCACGATTTTCCCATCCTCTAAATGGGCGAGCATGCCGCGTCCGCTAGAGGCGCCTATGTCGATAGCTAAATAGCGTTTCATTACCATTGAACCTCGTGATGGCCACTCTCAACGACCTGTTTTTCACCTTTGGGGCCGATTAAGGTGCACTTAGTGGAAACAGGGACATCGATGCAGGCAAGAATCTTGCCATCTTGTTTCTTAAAGGAGGCCTTAATCATGCCATAGGGCGTCAACGTCTTGCCTTCCGCGTAGTCAATTCCTTCGTTGAAAATTGGGGCGAACGCGAATTCTTTATAGCCGGGTTCGATATCGCGGATACCTAAAACGCGGGAATAGAGGAAGTCGCCGATGGCGCCGGAGGCATAATGGTTAAAGCTAACCATGCCGCCCGTGCCGTCATCTTGGCCAAGGTTGCCTTCGCCCGTCTCCTTAATGGCGTCGAAGCGTTCCCAGATGGTGGTTCCCCCCTTCTTTACTTCATATAGCCATGAGGGGCAAACATCCGTAAGCAACATCTTGAAAGCCTCTTCTTCATGACCGTTATCGGCTAAGGCAAACAGGATATAAGGCGTGCCCGGGAAACCCGTGCCGATCGCGTAATTGCCCTTTTGAACCAAATCGGCCAAGTGCTTCGCGGCTTTGATCATTCCCGCTTCATCGAACATCTCAAATTTAAGTGGGAGAACGTAAGCCGTCTGGAATTCTTCTTTCTTAATGCGGTAATTCTCATCCATGAAGACGCTGCGATAAGCGTCTTTCGTTTTCGCTGCAATTTTTCCAAATTTCGCTGCATCTTCGGGCTTATTCAAGAGTTTTGCCGTCTTTTCCATATGTTTTGACATGTTGAATAAGGACGCAGTTCCTGTATATTTGGAACGTTTTTGCCAGCCGCCCATCGTCGGGACGCCAGGGCAAACCCAATCGCCGAAATGGAACAAAGCCGGGGTATGCCAAATATAACGATATTTCCCAACACCCCAAATATTGGCCCAGAACTTCTCCGCCAAAGCATAACGCTTCATGGAGTCATAAGAAGTCTTGAGGATTTCCAAATCGCCATAATGTTCATATAAGGCATAAGGGACAAGCGTAGAGGCGTCGCCCCAGAAATCGATGGCCATCTTCGGCATCGTGACGGGGAAACCATATCCCTGATTGGGGATGGTGTTGGGAATGCCACCGGTCTTCAGCTGCTCGCTACGAAGATCGCGCAGCCACTTCTTCAGGAAGCGGGGCATATTGAAATTCCAGCATGCGGTACGGGCAAATAAAGCGATATCACCGGTCCATCCCATGCGTTCATCGCGTTGTGGGCAATCGGTCGGAATCTCGACGAAGTTGGATACGGAGGACCAGTAAATATTCTTTTGGAGACGATTAACGCGCCCGTCCGAGCATTTGAAATCACCGGTATGCTCAATATCGGAGTGGCGGGCAAAGGCCTTAAGCTCAACTTGGTCTGCTCCAATGCCTTTCATGTGGACATAGCGGAAGCCCATATATGCCATGCGAGGACGATAATGCTGCTCGCCTTCATGGCAAATATAAGTCGCGCAGGCCTTCGCAGAACGAAGCAACGCAATATTAGGCGTTCCATCCGAATTTAGGATTTCTGCATGGGTAAATTCGATTTTTTGCCGAGGTTTTGCGTTTTTGATTACCACGTCGACGACGCCAGCAAAGTTCTGTCCAAAGTCATAAACGGTACTACCATCAGGAAGAACATTTTTGGAAACGGGAATCATTTCCTCAGCGTCGATAACTTTCTCGCCATAGTCCGCTTCGATGGTCGGGGTGATCTTCACGTCCTCATAGGCAGCATTAATAAAGGATGCTTCATCTTCTTTCCACGCACCATTAAATGTCTCGCCATCATAGATATCGACCATTTGATAAGGTCCGTCTCGGGTTACAAGGAAGGAGTCGTCGCTGCCAATGATTAATTCTTTGCCATCTTCGTTGATGATGCGGGCTTCAAGAAGCAAAGCCTGACGGTCCGCAGTTACGCGGTTGACGCGGTTCATGACATAACTGCCAACCGCCCAGCCTCCTGCGACGTGGATCAATAAGGTATTTTCCCCTTCTTTTAATAAAGAGGCGATATCGTAAACCTGGTACAACAATTGATGAGCATAAGAAGTAAAACCAGGCGCGAAATATTGGTTTCCGACCTTTTGGCCGTTGAGTTCTAGTTCATAGATGCCAATCGCGGTCACATAAAGCTTCGCGGATTGGGGTTTTCCTTTGATTTCGATGATCTTCTTAAATGTCATCGGAGTGGGCGAAACATGCTTTTCCACGAAGGAATAGGTTCCATCCGTGATAAAACGCCCTTTCCAAGCGACGCCCATACGGCCGGTGGTGAAGCAAAGTTTCTTTTGGGCAGTTTCCCCGCTGGCGCCTTTGACGCTTAAGGTAGCTTCATAAGTGGTAAAAGGAGTTAAGGCAGGTCCATCATAACGGGCGCCGAGTTCATTAGGCATCTTCAAGACATGCCCATTGCTTAAACGAACCTCGCCCGAAGCAAAAGCTTCACCCGCTTTGTCCGAGGAAAGGGAAAAGGCAAATAATGGGTGTGGATTATCGGTAACAATCTCTTTGCAAGAATCTTCGATAGTGAATCTTTCGACGTTCAACATAACTAATACCAAAAGCTCCTATTTGATTGGCTCTATTCTATAGCCATGAAAAACATGATATGCATTTTTCTTCACGTTTTGTTTAAAAAATAGAGAATATAAACAAAAAATGTGCTCTAAGTATTCACAAATGAGCACATTCAATCAAGATGTCAAAAAACGTCAGCGATTCACGACATGAATACCCGCGGCAACATATGGGGCGATGGTCTCACTGCTGGCATCGGTGCAGATCAAATCATAGTTGCTTAAGGGCGCGGTGCGGTAAATGAAATTCTCGGCGAATTTGCTCTTATCCACCAATAGGATTCTTTTCTTGCAGCGTTTGAAGGCGCTCTGCTTAATCTCCATGGTTTCCAAAGAGCGTTCATAAGCGCCCTCTAAAGTAACCGCCGCAGACCCAGAAAGCATCACATCCAAGTGGAAGTCATCGAGCATTTTGCAAGGATAGATGCCCGTTGAAGCATAGTTGGAATAACGGATCGTTCCGCCCAAGAAAATGACTTCAACATTCTTCTTTTCGGATAATTTAGCCGCGATTTGCAGCCCATTAGTGACAACCGTCTTAAACGCGAGGTTCATACGAGTGGCCAAAGCGAAAGCCGTGGAGGAGTTATCAATGAAGCAGGAAGTAAACTCAGGCATATGGTTCATCGCGACCGTAGCCACCGTTTCCTTAGAGACGGACTCTTTTTCCATACGGACAAAAATGGAGACGTCCTCAGATGCGCTCAAATAGACCGCGCCGCCATGGGTACGCTGCAGCATGCCTAGCTTTTGCATCGAGGCGAAATCGCGTCTTACCGTAGCCGGGGAGACGTAAAGTTTTTGCGCTAGTTCCTCTACCGTGGCCCGCTTATGGGCTTCAAGGTATTCCAGAATCATTTTGAAGCGTTCGGATACGAACATGTCTTTGTTTTCGTTTGCCATATTTTTATTTATTGCGCAAAAACGCTCACGAAGCAAACAAAAACGCTCATGTATTTGCACAAGTGGCGCTCAAATCGTGCAAAACGGGAATTAAAAATTATGGAATCGCCTTAATTCTTTGGGCGTATTGGGAGAAGAAATAATGGCTTCGATAAGTCCCCACCGCTTCCGCAGGCACGTAAATATCCGCGTTTGTCCCATCGAGCAGATGCGCGCCGATATTAATGGAGGAAGGATTAGGGTTTCTTAATTCAATATGAGTCAGCTTGGCCGTGCCAGAGAAGGAGTAATCCGCGATTTCGGAGATATTTTGTTGTAGCACCACTTTTTGGATATCCGTATTATTTTGGAATGTCGCGACATCAAAGCGGGACACCCTCAAGCCCTGATATGAACTGGGGATGATTAACGCTGCTTTGCCACGTCCAGAAGAAGAAAGAGAAGTCACATAGGCCGTTTCGCCTTCAATGCCATATTCAAAATAGGCGGCGTCAGAATCATCTCCTTCATAGGATTCCGGAACAATAGCATCAGGTATCTCCTGGATGAGGATACCCGTCTTCGAGGAGTCGCCAAGCTCTGCTTTCATATCCAGCACAAAGCGGCGTGTATTGTTGACCGCGCCAGCGTTGTTTAGGTGAAAATTGGAGTCATAAAAGTACCCTGAATCAATAATCGAATCCGCAGGATCGCCAAGGATATCGCAGTTCAACGAATGATTCAAAAAATCGTAATAAGTATCTAATTCACCGATATTTTGAACGGATTTCTCATTTGCAGGAGCTAACCAATAATAGGTTTTGGCTTTCTTCTCACTAACCTTTGAAACGAAATAATTCACGTCGTTGATGAAGCCTTCTTCCCACCATTTCGCGTCAAAGCGAATCATTTGATTTGGGTCATAACGCCGCGACAAAGCATTGCCGCTAGGCATCTCGCAATCAATATCGCCGTAAGCATTGAAATTGGCATAGGCGTAAGCGCCATCGCCATGTGGACGTTCCCCCGTGGACAGGTATCCAAACTTTTGTTGAGCAAAGGCCATGCTTGAGCCAAATAAGGCCTTTTGGTCCCGTTCGTCCAAATCAAAGATCGTGTCCTTGCAATCATCGATGGCCTGCCACATGTCCATCCCCGAGAAATATCGGGACAATGTCTGTTGGCTTTGTTCAAAGGATAAAACGATGACATCTCCCCCTTGTATATAAGGTAAAGCGAGGTCGAGCATACACTCGCTTCCAAGCGCCCCATATAAGCCGAAATTGACGACATGGTATTGGGGCAGCTCCTGCTCGATAAGGTAACTCCGTAGCCCAAACGTCAACGCGCTGCCGCCGATGAAGATAATCCGGTAGTTATCTTTCTTCTTCAGCAAGTCTCTTTTTAGTTTCATGCCAGCAAGGTAGGTTTCTTGGTAAAGAAAGCCATTACTGAACACCAAAGTCGCAGTAACCGAAGGCAAAGAAAGTAGCGCCATCGCGGAAACAAGGGAGAGGAGGATGATTTTGGCCTTATTCTTCATGGTTAGAACTGGAAGTAAATAAACGCACTTCCCCCTCCACTATAATCGTTGGAAGCCCAACATAAGCCGATGAGCACAATGGCGAAGCAAGAAACCATCACCGCCACGGCCCCGCGATTCCAATCCTCCTTAAAGTTTATTGTGGGCAAGCAACGCCCTAAAGCCAATAGGCCGGCACACATAAGTAGACGCAGCGTCACTTCTAACGTGAAGTACGCGCCAATACCCGTAACGAGGTTCCAGGAAGTAAACAGTTTGCCAATCGCAAGCCCAGCTTCGCCAATCGATCCGGCCCGGAAGAAAATCCAGGCAAAGTCCACGAGCAAGAACACGCCGATTCGTTTAAACCGTACAAGGACTGGATGGCATTCTTTACCTTTATGGGGAAGAAGGGTCTCAATCACCAGCAAAAGGCCATGGATCGCACCCCAGACGACAAACTTCCAATTCGCCCCATGCCATAACCCAGAAAGCAAGAAAACGATAAAGATATTGAGGCATTGCCGCGCTTTTCCATTTTTATTCCCGCCTAGAGGGATATAAACATAGTCCGTAAACCACCGGGACAAGGAGATGTGCCAACGCCTCCAAAAATCTCGTATCGAGGTGGCGAGATAGGGGGAATTGAAGTTCTCCATCAAATCGATGCCCATCATCTTCGCCGCGCCTTTTGCAATATCGCTATAGCCGGAGAAGTCACCATAAATCTGAAAAGCGAAGCACGCCGTGGCCACCAGAATCATGCCACCGTCATGACCAGGGATATCCCCATATACCTCATTGACAATGATGGCCAGGAAATCCGCGATGATGACCTTCTTCATAAACCCTAGGAGCATATACCTCGCGCCAAGGAAGAAATCATCAGGGTCAAAATGATGCTCCTGTTTTAGTTGAGGCATAAGATTGTCAAAGCGCTCGATCGGGCCCGCCACAAGCTGAGGGAAGAAGGAAACAAACAAAGCGAAGTAGCCAAAATGTTTCTCTGGTTCATTCTTGCCTCGATAGACATCGACGACATAAGACAAAGATTGGAAGGTATAAAAGGAGATGCCGATAGGAAGAATGATATTTATGGCATCAAAACCCCTGCTATTCCCCATTAACTTTGCAAAAAAGCTGACAGTTCCAATCGCGAAGTCCAAATATTTAAAAACGAATAAGGGTCCGAATGAGACGACAAAGGCGAGGACGAGGAACGCTTTCTTGTGCCGTTCAAACTTCTTGATCCCTATCGCGCAGGCATAACACACCAGCGTCACCGAGAAGATTAAAAAGACCAACCAGTACGAACCGACCGCGTAAAAGAAATAACTCGCGATCAATAGCCACAGCCAACGAACCTTATGGGGCAAAAGAAAGTAGCCCAGAAGGACAACAAGCAGAAAAAGAAAGAACCAGCCCGAGATGAAATTCATAGTTTTGGTCTTCTCCCCCGCGTATGAATTAAGGCCATCATCAACGCCAGTAACAAGGCGGCGGCGCCAACAATAATCATCTCCGCCAAACTTGCGCCTGCAAAGAAAAAGGCAAGCATCGTTCCAACATAAAAAACAAGTGTGAGCAGGACGAAGAGGAACTTTCCCTGTTTCAGGAGGAAAAGGAACATCAGGGAAAGGAAAAGCAGCACCAAAAGGCCGATTAACCAAGGATGTTGCACCATAGCCCACGTCATAACGTCACAATACCACATGTCCTTCTCAAATTCGATAAAACTTGCAAATCACGGAAAATTTTCTAGAAATTCAGGTTTTTCAATCGAGAAATAACAAACTCGGTTCTCCTTCTCGCGCCTTC
>JAGAHY010000073.1 GCA_017626815.1 Bacilli bacterium
ATGTCACCAAACGAAAGCATCCTTTATTGGGCAATGAAGCCTCGATGATCTTCCAACACTATAACCTAATCGAAGGGGAAAGCGTTCTTTATAACGTCTCCTTGCCATTATTGATGAGAGGAAAGGGTAAGAAAAAAGCCCGAGACCTCGTAAAACACTTTGGACTAGGAAAACTGCTGAACCACGATGTCCGTTTTCTCTCTGGCGGCGAGAAGCAGCGCGTCGCCATTTGCCGCGCCTTAGCGACCGATCCGGCGTTGATTTTCGCCGATGAGCCAACGGGTGCCTTAGACGAAAAAAGCTCGGTGATTGTCATGGAGACGCTAAAAGACATTTCCAAGAAGAAACTGGTCATTATGGTTTCGCATAATCAGGAACTAATCCATTCTTACGCGGACCGCATCATTGAGATCATCGATGGGAAAATCGTCGCAGATTCTGGACCAATTTCAGAACGAAGGTTCCAGAAAAATAACTCGAAATACCCTCATCGAAGCGCATGGGTAGGCCGTTTTTTGTTGCGGAATCTAAAGCGTAATGCCTTCAAAGATTCAATGTGTTTTCTTTCTGGCGTCATTGGTTTTGCGGCATTGCTCATCAGCTTTGGATTCTTGGTAGGTAATATGCCCGCCATGGAAAAAGAACAAGGAAATAACCTTTGTTATCTGGAAGCCTCCATCAGCAAGCGGTCCCAAATTGAAATCCCCGGCAGTAGCTTTACGTTGGTGAAAAGGACACGTCCGGAGAAAGAAGAGGCGGTGGCGGCGCTTGAGGGAATTGAGTCTTATGAACTCGTCGATGATTATAGTTTTTTCTTTCCCGCGAACATGACTTTTAGTGTGGATGGGAAGGTCTATGAACCTTGTTCCTTTCAGCCCGTGTTCGACATCACGCTCTTCGAACATGGTTCAAACATGCTGACTCAAGGGGAATTGCCTCAAGGGAGAAACTTTGATGAATGCATCGTCAACACCGAATTCATCGATACTTATGGAACGGAAATCCTCGGAAAGACCATTAATGTATCCTCTAGAAGCGTCGTTAGTATCGGCGATAAGCAGCAAGAACTGTTCGTGGACGCTTCCTTGAAAGTTACCGCGGTCGTCAAAGAGTTTGGCTTTCTCAATGTCCCGCGAATCTACTATTCCTATCCGATGCTGAGGAATCATCTTCATGAACAAAAAATACTCGACGAATTCGGGGATGAGACTTCGCTGGCTAAGATGGTCGCCGATGCCAAAGAGGATTCGCAATATAGCAGTTACTCTTCGTTGATCTTTCTCCACGACCCGAAAGAAGTGCCCAAGCTCTATCACATCATCGAAGCCAACACGGAGATGGAAATCACTTCCTTAAGTTATGGATTAAGAGAATCCTTCGCCTCCTTATCGACGGCTTTTTCTTCCTCTTTGGTGTTATTTGTGGGCATCGCTTTAGTTGGTTTGGCGCTGATTTTAGGCATGGCTTCATATTCGTCCTTGATCGCTGGGAAAAAGGAAAATGCAATCCTCACCGTCATTGGGGCAAAGCGAAAAGACGTGCTCTCCATTTACGTGTTCGAAGCGATTGTTCTTTGTGTTGGATCGGCGGCGCTTGCTTTCGGATTAAGTCCACTTTTGCAGTGGCTTTTCAACCTTTTGCTGCAACGGGAGTTTGATGTTTTTGGGCTGGTGAACATCCCGTATGAAAGTTATCTAGGGATACCGTTTTTGAGTGAGATTATCCTCTTTGGATTCGCCTTGCTTCTAGGATTCCTCTCCTCGTTTATTCCGATGATGGTCAACAAGAAAATGCCTATTGTGGAGGAGTTACGAGATGAATAAGACAATCTTATTGCGGAAAGTGAGTCGCAAGTTCGGCGATTCGTTTGCCTTAAAGGACGTAAGTCTATCTTTACCCTCCAGGGGTATCGTCGGTATCCTCGGTCCTTCAGGGTGCGGGAAGTCTACGTTGCTAAATATCCTCGCAGGAATCGATAACGGTTTTATGGGCTCGGTCAAAATCCTCGGGAAGGAATTGGGCAGGTTAAGTGATGCGAAACGTCGCGACTTCCGTATTCGAAACATCGGTTACGTTTTCCAGAATTTCAACCTATTGGAACTGGAGACCGCGGAGATGAACGTCATGGTGACGATGGACGCTCTTTATGGTTCTCCCAAAGAAGATAAACGCAAGAAAGCGCTGGACCTGCTCACGTTCTTTGGCGTCGACAAAAAAGCAAAGCAGAAGGTCAATACGTTATCCGGAGGCGAAAAGCAACGCGTCGCCTTGGCTAGGGCGTTGGCGACGGAGCCACAGATTCTTCTATGTGATGAACCGACGGGCGCCTTGGATGAGCGTCGGGCAAATGAGGTATTCCGCCTGTTACGGCGTTGCGGAGAAGATCGGCTTGTCCTCGTGGTCAGCCACGACCGCGAACTCACGGAACGCTATTGCGACTGCATCATCCATATGCGCGATGGCAAGGTGGACCATGTCGAGAATCTAGAACAAGAACCCAAAGAAACTTCACCAAAATCCTTTCATCTAAACAAAAAACGCGATAAGCCACGGATATCCACTTCGTTCTTCTTTTTGCACGCCTTCCACCTCTTGCGCGCGAAAAAGTGGCGCTCCCTCATCGCCGAGGCGGCCATCGCGACCGGCCTATCTGGGCTAGGGCTTTCGGTTTATATCACCAATTCCATCTCCACAGAGCTTACTGCCGTCTTCGAAAGCATTGTTCCGCCTAGCGCGATCGTGATGACGCCTCGAGGCGGGGAAGCTAGCCCCATTGGCTCCGTCTATGGGGCGGGTGAGGAAGAGTGCCTTTATGCCGTGGAAGAGTACGGGGACATGGTCATCGACTACGGGACGGACTTGCATATGGATTATGAGAATTGGTTCGTGGACCGTAATGACTTCACCTTCCAAAGCGGCGTGGAACAAGTTCATCTCAATGACTTTACGGTGCGGCATATCAACGACTATCTTTGGTTTGACCCTAGCCACGCCCCGATGTGCTACCCAAGGACTCCAGCGACGTTAAGGGTGGACCAACTAGTATTGGGATTGCCCTATCCCAACATGTTCCAAACTTGCCTTAATCTCCACATCCAAAGAGACTATCAATCCTTAGGTGATTATATCGACACGCATGGACTGGAATTGGTCCTCCATATCGCCAATTACGAATATGGCTTTGACGATGAGGAACTATTTGAAGTAGTGGCGGTAGTGGAATCAAAGACACCCTGTCTCTATCATGTGGACCACCATTGGAATCACAAATTCTTCATCGATCAGTTGAAGTTCCGATCGAACATCAGCGAGCATACCCTAAACCCACAATATATTTTTGAGATTCCTTATTTGGAACTGTCTTGTCCCGCAAGCGAATTCCTCTACTTCGCCCGTAGAGACCCGAATCTCCAACATCTTGTTTACGAGATGGCTAGTTCTGATTACGTGCCCTCGGTCTGTCGGATTGGGGAGAAATGTGAGCTGAAAAGACTCTACCTTTATGGGGCGGATAAAACCGGTGTCGGCTTCTCAATGTTAGACGATTGTCTATCGCTTTGCCCCGAAATCGCAGGAAGACAACCGATTACCAGCGGCTCCTATTTCGCATCGAACGAGTCCTTGGCCATGGGTTTCGTCGGAAAGTTTTATGTGTGCCGCGACAAAGAAAGCGCGGAGGCCGTCATTGACTTTTATAGCGATCTTCCCCTCGAGGCCGCGAATCTCCCCGGAGAAGAAATCGACGGCACAAAAGACGGATCGTATTTTGGCGCCAGCAATAATGGGATTCGCATCAGCAGCGATCTCGACCATCTCATAGAAGGGGAGAAACCACGCGGGGTGGAAGAATGCGTCCTTTCACGGGGACTATATGAATCCTGGGGAAGACCTAGGGAAATCTATATTGCCGCGGAGATTGGGGCGAAGGAAGTCGGTGATTCGTATGTGCGGGATTTTGGCCTCAACGCGATGAAGGTGGTCGGCGTGAAAGAGGAAGCCCACCATACCTTTTATGTCAATTCGGATTGGAGCGTCGATTTTTACCTTTCGTCCCTGGGGGTGTCTTCGTTTGCGTTAGAACCTTGTGGCGCTGTCTTTTCTTTAAAGGAAGGCGCGGATCCTAAGAGCGTCGTCGAAAGACTAAGCCTTGCCTTCGGGGACTATGCCTTTTCTAATCCCGCGGATGAAATCGCGACCTCCATCACGTCCACATTAGGCTACATCGGGGTCATTTTGAGCGCTTTCTCGCTAATTGCCTTGTTCATGTCCGCCTTGCTTTTCCTTATCGTCATGACCATCACGGTGAACGAGAACGCGAAAGAGGCGAATCTCTTCTCCACGCTTGGAATTAGTAAGAGTGACATCCTGCGTAACTATCGTGCGCATTGTGTCCTCTATGCCGGCGGCGCCACGCTCTCGGCCTTGGGAATGCTTGTGATTTCAGAGCTCGTCACCAAGGTTTATATCGCGCAAAGTTTTTCGGCGAATGTTAATTTATCCCTCCCGGTTTTGCCATTGGCCACTACATTTGTTTCGGGCGTTGGGTTTTCATTTTTCGTAATGTTGGGAATTTCTGCCAATCTTCGTCGAAAAATGTCGCTAAAATAGCGCAAGTATCAGTGGAAATCGTCCGTATTTGTTGTACCATGAATGCCGTTCTTGAGAGAACTTTGAGATGAAAGGTGAACGTACATGAAGGGTACTGTCAAAATGTTCGATAAGGAGAAAGGCTTTGGCTTCATCCATGGTGAAGACAACAAAGACTATTTCTTCCATTACTCCGCCATTGTGATGGACGACTTTAAGACCGCTGAAAAAGGCGAGCAAGTCGAATTCGAAACCGAAGAGTCCACGCGTGGCCCCAGGGCTTGCAAGGTCACTAAGATCGCTTAAGCTTGGAATCAATTGGCCTTTGGCCGTGAGAATCCCCGGATCGTCTCTGGGGTTTTTTCATATCCGCGAAAAAGTTTTGTGGTTTTGCTTCCATACGCGTGTGGGTGAGTGTACAATGCGTACGCCATTTCAGGAGGTGTTACATGCCATTAAAAGCTGGAATCGTCGGGCTTCCCAACGTCGGTAAGTCCACCTTATTCAACGCGATTACCAATTCTCGCGTGGAAGCTGCAAACTATCCTTTTGCGACAATCAAACCCAATACCGGTGTCGTCATCGTCCCCGATGAACGCCTGGACTATCTCTGTGAGAAGTTCGAACCCTTAAAGAAAGTCAACGCGACTTTCGAGTTCTACGATATCGCGGGATTAGTCAAAGGCGCGAGCAAAGGCGAAGGACTTGGCAACCAATTCCTCGCCGCGATCCGCGAGTCGGATGCCATCGTGGAAGTGGTGCGCTGCTTCGAGTCTAGCGAAATCATCCACGTCGAGGAATCCGTGGATCCCCGCCGCGACGCCGAAATCATCGACCTCGAGCTGGCCATGGCCGACCTCGATACCGTCGAGAAGCGCATTGGCAGAGTCGAACAGAAGGCGCGTTTAAGCAAAGACAAGACCGCCCTCTATGAGATGGCGATCCTCACCCCGCTAAAAGAAACCCTTTCCCAAGGCCTTCCCGCGAGGCTTTGCAAAGGCTTAAACGAAGAACAACTCGAATACGCCCGCAAGAACTTCTTCCTTCTCACGTTGAAGCCCATCCTCTATGTGGCGAATGTGTCTGATGAAGACTATGCGGACCTCGCCTCGTGCAAACATTATCAAACCGTCTGCGCCCTCGCGGCGGAACAAGGCGCCCAGTGCATCCCCGTTTCCTGCCAGATCGAATATGAGCTTTCGCTTCTTGATCCCGCGGAACGCAAGGAATTCCTCGCGACGCTTGGGGCGAGCGAATCCGGCTTGGACAAATTGGTCCGCGCCGCTTATAAACTGCTGAACCTCTCGACCTTCTTCACGGCCGGGAAAGACGAATGCCGCGCTTGGACCTTCCCTAACGGCGCCACCGCGCCCGAATGCGCCGGCATCATCCACACCGACTTCCAAAAGGGTTTCATCAAATGCGAATGCTATGATTTCGAGGAATTCCGTCTCCTCGGATCGGAAGCCGCCGTTAAGGAAGCAGGCAAGCTTCGCATTGAGGGAAAGGACTACCGGATGAAAGACGGCGACGTCGTCTTCTTCCGCTTCAACGTATGATGCGCATCGGCTTCGGGGAAGACATCCATTTATTGGTCGAGGGACGGAAATTAATCCTCGGCGGCGTGGAAATCCCTTTCGAGAAAGGCTTGCTGGGCCATAGTGACGCAGACGCCTTACTCCACGCGATCTCTGACGCGCTGCTTGGCGCGATCGCGGCAGGGGACATCGGCACTTTCTTTCCACCGAGTGACCCCAGCATCAAAGGCATCGATTCGGCTTTCATCCTCAAGACGTGCTACAAAGTCGTCCGTAAACTTGGCTACCATATCGTCAACATCGACGCCAACATCGTCTTGGAACGGCCTAAGATGCGTCCCTACATTCAAACCATCCGCGAGTCGATTGCTTCCATCTTAAACATCGATGTCAACGTGGTTTCCGTCAAAGCCAAAACGAATGAGACCGTCGATGCCGTAGGCCAAGAAAAGGCCATCCGCACCAACGCGGTCGTCCTCATCGAAAAAGGAGAATAACCATGGGCAATGAAGAAAAACTGAAATCCCTGTTAATCGAAGCGGCCAAGCCCTTCGGACTTAACCTCGTCCCTGAAGATGTCGTGTTGCAGCGCAGCAAAGATCCTAGCCATGGCGATTACGCCACCAACTTGGCGATGAAATACGGCAAGTCTTTGGGCATGAATCCCCGCGATTTCGCCGCAAAACTGACCTCGAATCTAAAAGATGAGAGCATCGATAAAATCGAAATCGCCGGCCCTGGCTTCATCAATTTCTTCCTTCATGCTAACGCGATGACCGCCGTCTTAGCCGACGTTTTCGCCAAAGGAAAAGACTATGGTCGTCTTCCAAAGAAGGACATCAAAGTCGACGTCGAGTTCTTTTCCGCCAACCCCACCGGTGACATCCACCTCGGCCATACCCGCATCGGCGCTTTCGGCGATTCTCTCGCGGAAGTCCTTTCCTGGGCTGGTTATGACGTTACCCGCGAATATTATGTCAACGACTGCGGTAACCAAGTCGAGCACTTAGGCAATTCTCTCCGCGCCCGTTACCACGAGCTTTACGGAGAGCCTCTCGTCCTCGGCGATGACGACTATCACGGCGTCGACCTTATCGACATCGCGAAAGCCATCCGCGAGGAATTCGGCGACAAATACCTCGTCGATAACCAGGAGTCTCATGACTTCTTCATCCGTTATGGAATCGATGCCGAATTGAAGAAAATCAAGGCAGAACTCGATAATTTTCGGATTCATTTCGATCGCTTCAGCTACGAATCCGACATCCGTAAGAACCATCGCATCGAGAAGACCATCGAGGAGCTCAAGGACTACACCTATGAGCAAGACGGCGCGACTTATTTGAGAACCACCGCCTTCCTCGACGACAAAGATCGCCCCATCGTCAAAAGCAACGGGCAATTCACTTACTTCATGCCCGACATTGCCTACCATTATGACAAGATGAGCAGGGGATATGACCTCCTCATCGACGTCCTCGGCGCGGACCACCATGGTTACATCGCCCGTATGAAGTCGGCCCTCGCGATGAAGGGCTATTCCCCAGACGTCCTCGAAGTCGACCTCGTGCAGATGGTCAAGACCTTCCGCGATGGCGAGGAAGTGAAGATGAGCAAACGCACCGGCAAAGCCATCTCCCATCATGAGCTTGTGGAAGAAG
>JAGAHY010000074.1 GCA_017626815.1 Bacilli bacterium
AAGTCCGGTGGCGATGGCGCGGTGGGCACACCTGTCCCCATCCCGAACACAGAAGTTAAGCACCGCAGTGGCGATGGTAGTCGGGCAACCGGCGAGACTAGCGCGCCGCCGGGCTTTTTTCCTTTATGGGCCCTTCGGCGTGTCCTGATTCTGTTATTTATGCCCGCCTTATCCCTATCCGCGGGTTGATAAACCATAACGTCCTCTTCTTTTCCTGCGTTATAATGGAAAGGAGCCAGCAAGGCAGACTTCCCATTTGTACGCATTTTGAGGTACCCCTATGAAAAAGATCGCGTTCGTGCGCCTTCGCAGCGCACTTTCCGCGGGCGATAAAGATTTAAAGACCGAGGAATCGGAATATTTATCTCTTATCGACCCCAATAAAGATTATTCTTTCGTTAAACCTGCGACCGGCCTTCCGACGGTGTTTTTCGTCCAAACCGGCGGCAGCGAGATATATTTCAAAGACTGCTATGAGAATTTCCCTGAGCCCTATTGCCTTTTGGTTCGCGGCACCAGGAATTCTCTTGCCGCCTCATTAGAAATCAAAACCTTCTGCACCCAGAAAGGAAAGCGTTGCTTCTTGATCCTTGGCACGCCCGAACAATGCAAAAAGCAGCTCGACCGTTATTACAAATTCTTCCAGATTGAGCATATGCTCCGGAACATGAAACTAGGCGTCATCGGCCGTCCTAGCGATTGGCTCATCGGCTCGGATTGCTCGGCGAAGGACATCAAGAAAAAATTCGGTATCGAACTCGTGAACATCCCCATGAAGGAATTCCTCGACTTGGTGGATGAGCGCATCCTCGCCGATACCAAGGCCATGAAGCGTTTCTTGGAGAAGACATCCCGCCGCGAGGACTTAAGGAAATCCCTTTATGTCCACGGGGCCTTAAAACGCCTTTGTGAGAAATATGGATTATCCGGCTTCACTTTACGTTGCTTTGACTTATTAAAAGCCAAACAGGAGACCTCCTGCCTTGCCTTCGCGATGCTCAATGACGAAGACCTTATCGCGACCTGCGAAGGCGATGTGCCGACGATGATCACGATGGCCTTAATCAAAGCCTTGACGGGCAAGCCAAGCTTTATGGCGAACCCCTCCGAATTCGATTTGGATAAAGGCGAGGCCATCTACGCTCACTGCACCTGCCCCTTCTCCATGGTCAATTCCTATACTTTGGCCACTCATTTCGAATCGGGCTTAGGCTTTGGGATCCGTGGTCAATTTCCCACCGAGAAGATGACCATGGCCAAAGTCAATGCGGATTTAGGTTTCATCCGCGCCTATACCTGCGACGTCAAAGACAATTTGCTCCGTCATGACCTCTGCCGCAGCCAGATCCTGATTCATTTCGATCAAGAAATGCGTCCGCTGGTCGATAATCCTTACGGGAACCATGTCGCGTTCGCTTCCGGCGACATTAAAGAAGAGTTAGAAGACCTCTTCGATTACTTGACCAAGTAGTCGTTTCTTCGCTTTAAAATCGCCCAATAGGCGTATTTTGGGAATTTCTATCCATAGAATTTACTGGATAGCTAAATAATCCATATTTACTTGCATTTATCGGGTTTGATATCCGATTCTATGTCGCCGAAAACGCGGTATTTCAGCCGTGAAAATTTGTAATTATTTCGTGCGCGTGTAATAATGTGCCTACCAGTGGAGGGGAACCCTCCCGCTTGTGCACCTCGTTATTGTTAAAACTAATGAATATTGATAAAAAGACCCCCTACGGAGGGATAGATATTTCTATGGAGGCCATCGCTTCCATAGCCGGCTCGGCCGCCATCGAATGCTATGGCGTCATCGGGCTTGTGCCGCGCGGCAGCTTAGCCGACACCGCGCGTGAGATTTTGCGTTTGGAAGAATATGTGAAGGGCGTCTATGCCCGCAAAGGCAAAAAAGGCTACGAAGTTGACGTTTATCTTTGCTGCGCCTATGGCGTGAAGCTTTCGGAAATTCTGGCGGAAGTCCAGAAGAAGGTTAAATACGAACTCGAAAAGAATTTCTCGGTTCATTTTGCTTCGGTCAACGTCTTCGTCGTTGATATCAAAGAGGCAAATTGACATGAAGACCATCGATGCAGCAATGCTGAAGGCGATGTTCCTCTCAGCAGCCAACCATCTTTATAACCATTACCCCGAAATCGACCAGCTCAACGTTTTCCCCGTTCCTGATGGCGATACCGGTATGAATATGAACCTCACCGTCTCCTCGGGCGCGAAGGAAATCGCCAATCGCCCGGAAGACGATGACATTTTCGCTTTGGCGTCGAGTTTCTCCCGCGGCTTACTTATGGGCGCGCGTGGCAACTCGGGCGTCATCACGTCGCAGATCTTCCGCGGCTTCGCGAAGGCGTTAGAAAAGAAGAAAGTTTTGAACGCCTTAGACTTGGCCATCGCTTTTGATTCTGCGCGCGCCGTCGCGTACAAAGCGGTTATGAAGCCCGTGGAAGGCACCATTCTCACCGTCATCCGTGAATCCAGCGCTTCCTTAAAAGAATTCGCCAAGAAGGACACGACCATCGAAGAAGCGATGGACCATTTGGTGAAATCCGCCAAGGTTTCGCTCGAACATACCCCAGACCTTCTCCCCGTCTTGAAAGAAGTCGGCGTCGTCGACTCCGGCGGTGCGGGCTTAGTGAAGATCTTAGAAGGCATGGAAGCCGCGGTACGCGGCAAATTCATCGAGAGGAAAGGCGAAGCTACCGCCACCTCCCTTGAGCCCATCGCTTCCCCCTATGCCGGCGCCAAGATCGCCGACTCCGAGGAAGGCTTTGGCTATTGCACTCAGTTCATCATCCGCCTTGGCAAAGAACCCGAGAAGAAAGTCTTCGTTGAGAAGAATTTCAAAAAGTTCCTCATGGGCCATGGCAACTCCGTCGTCATCGTCCAGGACGGCGACATCGTCAAAGTCCACGTCCACACGTTGACGCCAGGCAATATGCTCAACTACGCCCAGCAATTTGGCGAATTCGTCACCATCACCATCGAGAACATGACGGAAGAGCACCATAACATTGAACAAGGACGCACGGCCACGGACTTCGCCCATTCTATCGCCGGGGCACCCAAGCCCGCCGCGCCCATCATCCCGCCCGAAGAACTCCCCGCGGAAGAAGAACCCACCATCACCAAGGACTATGGCCTCGTGGCCGTCTCCTCTGGCGCAGGTTTGGACGAGATCTTCCGCGAACTCAGCGTCGATGTCTTGGTTTCCGGCGGCCAGACGATGAACCCCTCCACCGAGGATTTCGTCAAAGCCATCAAAGCCACGAAAGCCAAACACGTGTTCCTCTTGCCCAACAACTCCAACATCGTCATGGCGGCCTCTCAGGCTTGCGATGTGATGGAGGGCAGCGGCATCGTCGCCCGCGTCATCCCTTCGAAGACGATTCCCCAGGGCATCAGCTGCTGTATGGCGTTTAACCCGGAAGCGACCCCCGAGGAAGTCTTCAAGACCATGAAGGGCGCCCTGCGCATGGTGAAGTCGGGCTCGGTCACTTACGCAATCAAAGATACCGAAATCGAAGGCGTCCACATCACCAAGGACTATTACATGGCCATGAAGGGCAAAGCCATCGTCTCCTGCGTCAAAGATAAGTTCGAGGCGCTGAACGACTTGGTTGATTCCCTCGTGGGCAATAATTCCTGCATGTTGACCGTCTTAGTCGGCGCGGATATCAACGAAGAAGACCAAGCTCGCGTCGAGGAAGAACTCACGTCCCGTTATGGCGACGACCTCGAAGTCGACGTCAAGCGTGGCGATCAGCCAGTCTATTCCTTCCTCGTCGGCGTGGAATAACAAATCCCTGCACCCTTTGGGCGGAGCAATCCGCCCTTTCTTTTTCGCCGCCTTATCTTAAGATGTAGATAAGAGCAAGTTTCATCGCGCTTGGGATTTGCAAAAAAAAACACTAGGTGTAGGCTACTAATAGAAACGATACCGCAAGGAGGTTGAGTCCTTTATGAAAAAACATCCACTGGCCGCGTTAATGTTCTTAACTTTGTTTTCTTGTTCGAATGCGGGAGGAGAGACTATTTTTTCATCGTATAGCGAATTCTCCAATGATTATAGCGAGCCGTTCTCGTTGAAATTCTATTGCAACGGCTGGTATATCCCCTTCTTGCAACGGGCCTGCGATTCCTATGTGGAGCGATATGAACTAACGGGTAAGGTGAGCGTCTCTGTTGAGAATTACCCTGAGCCTTGCCCCCCGGAAGACGTCGACCTTTGGCTGCCTGGCCAAATGTGGATTCCAGGGATGTCTTGGGAAAAAGATTTCGTCAAGCTTAGCGGGAGATATGCCGACCGGTTAAAAAAGGAATTCACAGCAGAGGCCTTAAGCGGCGTCTCCGTCAACGGGGAAGCCTACGCTTTCCCATTCTATATGTATTCTTATGGCTTCTTCTACGATGACCGGGTCTTAAACGCGGAAGATACGACGACATTATCCTCTCTTGTCACGGCTTTAGAGGCGGTGGATGGGGGAGCGAAACTCTATTATGAATACGATAATTTTTGGTTTCTGGATGCCTTTCTTTCTTCTTATGATGTGTTCGTTCAGTTTGAGAAAGACGCCGAAGGAAACGTGGTGGTCAAACGTGATGATGTAGGGACGGAGAAAGGGAAAGAAGCGCTTCTAGATTTTGCGCGTCTGACCCACGAGCACGATGTCCTAACCAATGATTATCGCGTCTCTCGCGATAAGCAAGCCCGCGAAGACGTGGCCGCCTATATCGGTACCAACGACCTCTTTCAAAAGGTGGAAGCGGAAGGAGAAGGGCATATCGTTTGCGGCCCGATGCCCAAAGCAAAAGGAAAAGTCTCTTTACCTTATTATCAAACTTCCATCGGGGTGCTCAATCATGATGACCCGCGGAAAGTCCTTGAGGCGACCCGCCTCGCCGATTATTTGACTTCGGCGGAGGTGATGACGGCGTTTGCCGACGAACTGGATACGATACCCGCCAATACGGTCGCCTTGGAAAAGACCGTCTCTCCCTTCGTCCGTGGCTATGCCGAGGATTATCGAAACGCCTATTTAGCCCGGGAGATCTGGGGGATCTATTTTCTCTCCGCCTATGGAGGTCTGATGAGAGGCATTGCGAGCTTGCCGGATGATTATGCCCCGGAAGACCTCGATCCATTAATTCAAACGTTTGAGGAAATGATTCGGAAGGGATAGACGTCATTTAAATCGTGTTGCCGGTTTCCTTTTGACGGTTTAGGTAAACACTGGCTTTAGGATAAGAAAGCCAAGACGATGATTCGTTTCTTTGGGGAAATTATCTTTCCCTTGTCTACGTAATGGTGGCGCGATTTGACTTCTTTAAAGCTCTTCACCTCGATATCTTCTGACATCATTCTGCCAATTTCGGGCGTGTTTGGAAAAATCGGGCACTTTCGGGCAAAGGCACTTTTAGGTCGCGGCATATGCCATTACGCGTTAAAAACGATTAGAATAGACACGTTATGGAAAAGACCAATGTCATGCGCTTGCTCGATGTCGCGGGCATCGCCTATATCCCTCATGAATATGATCCTGAAACCGTGGATGGGATGGAGGTGGCCAAATGCCTTGGCGAAGACCCAGACTGCGTCTTTAAGACACTGATTTGCGAGAACCAAGCCCATGAATATTTCGTCTTTGACATCCCTGTGAACCACGAGCTGAATCTCAAGAAAGCGGCGAAGGCATGTCAT
>JAGAHY010000075.1 GCA_017626815.1 Bacilli bacterium
ATGTGAATGTTACTTCTAGCGGCAACAAAGAAGAGTATTCCGTCGCATCTACCCCCGTTATTGAAAACTCTCCGTTACGGGGCAAGTCATTCTTGTTTTTAGGATCTTCTGTCACATATGGCGAGAAGTCTTTCGGCGAGTCAATTCCCGATTTCTTGGCCAAAAGACACCAATGCACCTGCGTCAAAGAAGCCGTTTCTGGAACAACGTTGATGGATAAAACGACATCTGCAGGAAAAAGCTATGTCACTCGACTTGAAGACTATTTAGGCAAAGCGGATCGGGCGTCCTTTCTCGATGGTTTCGTCCTGCAACTTTCCACCAACGACATTTCTTACCGTGACCAATGGGGGAGCGTGACTTCCGATGAAGAAAAGGATGCCTCCAAATTCAATAAGCAGACGACGATTGGCGCGATGGAGTATATCTTCGCGACAATAACGGAAACATACCACTGCCCCCTCTATTTATTCTCCAATTCTCGTTACAACGACTATTATGGCGAATTGGTAGCACTAGCCATACCGGCTACTGCGAAATGGAATGCGACGTTTATTAACCTTCATGATGATGCAGTTTTTAATAACATTACCCAAGAGCAGCACGAGAGATACATGGACGATATTGTTCATCCATCCCGATGCGGGTATCGGGACTGGTGGTTACCGAAGTTTGAAGAAGCGTTAACAGCTAAATGAATGGAAAGCACGTTTGTTTGGCCTCCTTTGGGCGCTGGTTTTGCCGTTTTTAGCAGACGTGCGGTTTCCTATCGCCTTTTTCTTTGAATAAATCGATAATGATTACCATGAAAGGGAAGGTGTTACGCAGAATCATTGCCCCTCTCGCGGCGATTTGTTTTGTGGCTTCCTGCGGGCCAACGACCATGAAAAAGATTGTTTATGTCGCTTGGAGCAATAAACAGGATAGCTACAGCTTCATTTCCACTCTCAAGACCATCGAAGCCATCGGCTGCAAACCGGTTGTTTTGGATATGGTTCGCTCCACCGATCTTACGTATCAAGAAAATGACAAGCTGAAAGATGCCGTCGATGAACATGGCATACTTCTTTCCCCGCTCGCCCAAAAGACAAAGACCAATCGTTGGAAACATTCTAACGTCGCGGAGGTCGCCGAGGACATCGACTGCATTATCTTCCCTGGCGGATCCGATATATGCCCAACCCTATGGAAAAACGAAGGGGCATGGCACGGTATTGAAGCGGATACGGAATATTCCGCAGAGCGGGATGTTTCCGACTATCTATTGATGTCCTATTGCCTCGAGAAAAACATCCTGATGTTGGCTATTTGCCGTGGCATGCAGATGCTTTCGGTCGTCTCTGGCGCGGATATGATCAATGACATCCCAACCTATTTTGATTCGTTGGGTAAAGACGATGGCGACACCCATCGCGACGCGGAGAAGAAAGTCTTTGCTGCCCATGACGTCGAAATCACCGATACCTCCTCCTTGCTTTATAAGACCATGGGGACCACGACGCTTAGCCGTGTCCCTTCCTGGCATCATCAAGGCGTTTTATCGGTCGAAGGCACCGATTTGGTCGTCACCGCGGAAACGGTCACCGATGGCGTCCCGATGATTGAAGCGGTGGAGCGCAAAGACCTTTCGTTCTGCATTGGGGTACAATTCCACCCCGAAGTTGCCGTACGGAAAATCGTAGATAAAGAAGCGGATGCGGACAATTACATGGGCTTGGACTCTGCTGCTGCGTTGTTCAAAGGTCTTTCAAAGGTTCGCTGACGTTACCAGAGATACGAAAGATTTAAAGTGTGCCTAATATCTAGTGAATCGTGACTCAGCGGTTTATTTCTCGCTGTTTCTTCATATAATGAGAGCATGGATCATTTGGAAATCGTCATTGCGAATAACATTCGGGACCTAAGAAAGAAGCACGGTTTTACTCAGAACGATTTGGCGAATCAGCTCGGCTATACGGTCCAAGCGATTTCACGTTGGGAGAAAGCCAAGAGCCTACCCGACCCTGTGATGCTCCATAAGATCGCAGAACTTTTTAACGTGGAAATTGGCTATTTTTACCAGCAAAACCACATTGAAATCGATAATGAACAAGAAAAATCCATAGCCCGAAGGGAGACCATTTATCGCATTGTTTTGTTTCTTACTTCCTTGTTTGTTATCGGCGTTCTTGTCCTCACGATCATATTCCTCATTGATGTTTCCTCGACCAATATCGTTCTATGGATACTTTCTTTCTTAGCCATCTCCACCTTGGCGCTTGGCATTTATCTTAAAAACGGGCGAATCGTCCGTATCTTCATCCCGGTCATCATATTGACGGTCGCCACGACGCTTTATTTCTCGCTCCATAAAAACGTTCCAGAAATTAAATTCATTTTCATTCCCATGGTTGCGATGATCGCCGCATATCTGCTCTTTTTGCTCCTTATGCGTAAGCATAAATAGGCCGTTCAATTTTTAATTGATAGGTTGCTTGGGCCTCTTTGACCAATATATGTCCTGGAGGTGCTTTCTATGTCTTATATTTCTATTGAAAACGTCACCAAAGACTATGGCCATTCCAAAGGCATTTTTGATATTTCCTTCGCGGTCAATAAAGGGGAAGTGTTCGGCTACCTTGGTCCGAATGGGGCAGGTAAAACTACCACGATCAGGAACTTGCTTGGCTTTATTCGCCCCGACCAAGGACACATCTATATCGACGGCAATGACACGTGGGCAAAACATTATCTGACCAATAAGGTGATCGGCTATTTGCCCGGGGAAATCAATCTTCCTTCTTCAATGAACGGAGAAGAAGTGCTCCGCTGGAACCGAGAACTG
>JAGAHY010000076.1 GCA_017626815.1 Bacilli bacterium
AAATCCTAAATCAAACCTTCGCTTTTCCTTCGTTGATCGCGGAAGACATAACGGAGTGGTGTAGTTTTAAATAACGTTTACACCACATGGACAACAACCTCGCTGAGAGGGTGGTCAAGCCCTTCGTCATCGACAGGAAGAACTTCCTCTTCTCCAAGTCCGGGACGGGCGCCGAGGCGTCCGCGACGATGATGACCGTGATACGCACCGCGCTTCGGAACGGGCTCATACCCGAACGCTACCTCGCGTGGCTTTTCGAGAACTCGCGGAAGCTTCCGGCGGAACGCCTCATGCCGTGGTCCGACGACGTGCCGGATTCCTGCAGGGCGCTTGCCAAATGGCCTTTTTGTATGGCATTTCGAACGCCCTGTGCGAAATGCCATACAAAAACATCCGATGGCATCTGCACAGGGAAATCAATTATGGATACCAATGGTCAAGCCCGATAGGGATTAGTTCTAATATGATGTCGTGATTAAGAGGATAATCGAACTCGTCATTGCGAATTCGCGTTCCAGTATGGAACGTTTCGCGTAGGAGGGCGTTTTCTTCAGGCTTTGTTTGTCGTATGATAATAAAAAAAGAGATTCCACATTCAGGAGGAACGTCAATGAAAGAAGAATTATTAAAAGGCTTAAGCGAAGAGCAGATCGCTAAGGTCAAAGCGTGCAAAAGCCAAGAAGAGATTCTTGCCCTTGCCAAAGAAGAAGGCATCGAACTTACCGACCAACAACTTGAGGCTGTTTCTGGTGGCGGATGCAGCGGCAGACCAAGATGCCCTTTTTGCCAAAGCGAATACATCAACCGCATAAGACGTGTTACTGCTGACGATGGCAGGCCGGCCGATGAGATGGAATGCAACAATTGCCATGCGCACTGGAATTGGATTCAAAAATAGCCTGATAACAAATATCAATCTTTTTTAGGCGATCACATTTTGTCATTTTCGAAAATACCTACCTGGCTTTGCCTAGAACTTTTCTTTATTGAAGAGCCGTCAATTCAGCGGCTTTTCTTTTGGAGGACGGAGAGATTTGACTTGTTGAGGAGAATTTGGTAGGTAAAAACATTCCGCAGCCAATCGTCAGGAACGTTTTTTTTGAAAACCGCTGATGATGCGGGCTTTTCTGAAATTTCAGGCCTCCCGTGATGGAGGCCTTTTTCGTTTTTAAGGGGAGAAGTACCGGAGGACTGTAGATTTTGGAATTGTCAATCGCACATGACTTAATCTCAATCGCACATGAATAAGTATCACTCACACATGAAAACTGACATAATTGCACCTTTTTGCACGATATCGGCCAACTGAGCGTTTAGATATAACCATTAATAATAGCCTTCTTAAAGATGCTATCTAGCATCAATAAACCCCATTCCGTTTTGTATCGATGGGTGAAATACCGTGGGACGTATCAACTATTTGGCTTTTGATCATTGTTCGCTTCCGCGAAGTTGATCGAAAGAAACGCCATTCACGATTTGGTAGGCGCCGTATTTCCCGTCCGCGGTATGTACGCGAAATACGGTGGAAGACTCAAAAATAATATATCCCAAACTATTCTCGATCTTGTAAACGTTATAGGAGTTGCTTTCTGCTGGGAATCCCACTTCCCCCAAATCTATGAAGATCATATCTTTCAATCGATTGAGATTGGCAAAGCCGCTGGTGGCGTCGCTTCCGCTAGACATATCTATGACTTTCATGCCGAATAACGCGTGCGACATAAAGCTGTTGCCATATGACAAGCCAAAAGAGGGGAGGCTGACGTTAACCGTAGCGTATTCGTCGCCGACCATTAGCCAGCCATCCGCGTTTGTGCTGATGGTGTATGTTTGCTCGCCGGCGACAATGGTAAGGCTTTTCGAGCCGGTGCCATCTCTTAAATCCGGATTATTGAACAGAATCTTAGTCGTATTCAAATATTGGTAAACACGATGAAATTCTGAAGTGGCTACACTGTAATAATATTCATCAAGAATATCCAAACGTGGGCTTATTGATCCATGAGTTATGCCGGATATGACCATCGTTATATCTTCTTCTTTTAAATCTTTTATCCACGGATAACAATCTTTCAAATCGATGCTTTCTTTGCGCTCGCTCGGATCGTAGGAATAAAAGGCCAGGATGCTTAAGGAATTATAACTAGCGGGGTTTATTCCGTAGATCCTTGTTCCCACCGAATAGTTGGTCAGATAATCAAACGTTCCATCACGATTGATACAATTTGTAGTTAAATGATTACCTGGCGTTATAGAAGAATCTAAAATCCTTAAGCTTTTTCCACCGCCAGGATTCTCGGCTACTTCAAATTCAAAAATACGGCCATGGGTGACTTTAACGTCCACTATTTCTCCATCTAAAGCTACAGTAGCTGGATAGGTTTCTCTAATTAACCATTCGCCTTTATAACTAACTTCAACATAATCGCCGGCAGCTAAATAATCGATGCCGTAATCCCTGTAATCAAAGGGGAGAATCATATCGCCGAATAACAATGTCGCTTTGCCTTGCACATGGAGGCCGTAATCAACGTTGATGTCTCTGGCGATTGTTTTTATTTCGCCTGGGTCGACGATTGAGGAAGAGGAATCGCCGCTGCTGTTATGATTGTCCGATGAAGAGGCATTGCTGCTGCTGTTATTGGGATGGTTTTTCCAAGAAACGGAAATCACGCCATCCGTGTCGACCGTGAAACGGCCTGTCCTGGTTTCTTCGCCGGGCTTCATATTTAATGTTTCTTTGACGCACAATTGGTCCAAGTCATCCAAAAACAAGTAATAATCATTGGCTTGGTCTGGATAGCCGACGCGATGATTCAATTGGAAAATGATTTTGCCG
>JAGAHY010000077.1 GCA_017626815.1 Bacilli bacterium
TAGTTGGCATTGTAGGAAAATCCAAAAGTTTAGATTTTCCCACAATGCTTATCTTTTGGTCTTTGGTTCGGAATAGTGTAGTGCTGGCGGTCTATCTCTTGTTTTCGGTTGCTTGCTTCCTTACCGTACATGAGCATTGTATTCGGGCTTCAAACCAAAATTAATGAACTTGAATCAGAAATGCAGGAGGAAGTGGTGAACAAATGCGCTGACCCTGAATCATTACTTCGATTATTGGGTGACCGGATAAGCTCCGATGATAGCTACATGTCTAAGCCGACAAATCCGCACACGGTCAGGAAATCGGATCTCGTAAGAAGATTTGATGCCAAAAAAGTCGAGGCATTTCTCCGACTGTTCTCGGTGAAACGGGGGAGAAAAGACTTTTGCTATTACACAGATGCTAATCCCATGACACGCAGGCCTTTGGTTGAGCTGAGCGAAGGCGCCTTTTTCCTGACTTTTCGGCCGTGGATTATCGAGGCCATTTACGATTTCTTAAATGACACCATCTCACGAGTTGATTCTTTCGCCCACAAAAAGGGAGCCGCAGTTGAAGAGATGGCTTTTGATTTGCTGCATAAAGCGTTCGGCGACGAAGCAAAATACTACCGTAATGTTTGCGAAGCGCCTAAGACAAATGAGCACGACATGTTGATTACTTATGGAAACTATATTTTCGTCGTGGAAATTAAAGGCTCAAAAGTTAGGCCACCTGCGTTTAATCCAGAGAAGAGTTATACGGCCGTCAGAGACCATTTTTGTGGTTCTAACGGCATCGGTGGAGCGTATCAGCAAGCCATCAAATTGAAGAAGTTCATTGAACTTGCTCCGGCCGTTACCCTTTACGCCGAGCACAAGAATCCTTTTGTCTTATCAAGCGTGAACAAAAGAATTATACCTATTGTTTTAACGTTGGAATTCTTCGGGTCTCTCGAAATAAATACCTCGGATTTAATTGAACCTGAAGAAGGGCAGCCATATCCGTGGGCGTGTTGTTTGGATGACCTAGAAAACTTAATCAGGGTAAACGAATACCTCAGTAAAGATCCCGATGAATTCATTAGGTATATAAATTTCCGCGTCAAACATCATTCAATGATATTGGCTAGTGATGAACTCGAAATTCAAGAATCCTTTTATAACAACGCCTTCAAACGACATGCTTTTGACAGATACATCCTTTGCCCCATGGGGAATTTGCTGATTGATAAGATTTATTTTGAAGAAAAGGGTGTCCCTTATGATTATAAGTTCAGCATTTCCGTTGAACCCATAACTGATACTCAGGAATACGAAACGACGTGGCAGAGATAATATAGACGGGCCTATTCTTTTTGGGACGACGAAACGAGGTTTGATCTCAGATAGGGGAGGCGCATAAATTTCAAGAGATATAGTGCGTTAACCGCAAAAAACGCTTATCATTATAAACGTACCACCTTTGACTTCAAAATGAGTTTTGTTTTACTGGCCGGACTTTATATGTGTGGGAAAGGACGATAGACGATATGGCAAAAAATGACGATTTCTCAACTATATATTCCCCGGCAAAGGTCGATGAGATATTGAACAAAAACCCGAAACCTTATTATCATAAAACTGCATTCAGACTTATTAAGCACTCTCACCAAAAACAAATTACTGATGCCGACTTTTATCCGAGCATCATGGAATACACTGGGTCAGGCGAGATGCCTAGTTATGAAGTACAAAACAGAAAAACAAATCTTGGACTATTTGGGGTTTCTTGCTTCGATACGAAAGAACATTTGAACTCATATTTAGAGAGCGTTACCTCGCTCAGAGAACAATTCGAAACCGAGAATTGGTTTATTGTCAAAGGTTTCGTAAATAGACATTTGGGATTCGCGGATCAAATTTTGCAAAGCGGACCTAAAATTGGCCACTTCAACTATTTCTTGTTTGACCCAATAAACAAGAATCCAAAAGACGATTTTAATGATGTGGAGTTGCAAAACGATGATTAATGTACTCGATTTATTTGATGGCGGGACTATCCGGACGAAAGAAGGTGCGCCTTTCGTTCTCGTCGCAACCTTGATTGAATTTGACTACCCTCGTTGTTTTGTTTGCTCGCAAAGCAAAGACTATTTCGTCTTCATGGAATGCGAAAGCGACTCGAATCACCTATGTTGGACGGTTTCAAAGACCTCTCCGGCCCTTCTAAACGAGGTGAATCTCGGGAAGAAGAATGTTCAGTCTTTATTTAACGGCGAGCTGTTCGAGGTGAATTTTGATTTTTCTTTGGAACTCGCAGAATTGAGAGACGCCAATCCTTTTCACGAGATTAAAGGTGATTTCTTCTCGCCAAATTTCGGTGACATGGATGAACTATTTGACTATCACGGTCTTCAATCTGCTGCTATTTCGGATAACGAGAATAGTATTAGCTTAGTTTTTGAGGAGATGAAATGTGCTTCAACTGCTTTAATTTTGCAGGCCATTAATTACTTGAAGAGCCTGTTTAAAACAATTAAATATCCTTTTGATATTTTAAACACTGACTTGAAACTTCAACGTGCTTCGACTGTCATTACTTTCGTGGCCAAAAATGAGTCACCAAAAGATGCCAGTCTCATTCCCGATCTTGAAGCGTTGGGAACCGATTCTTTCATTGAACTTAGCAATGCCTTAGCCTCTGACGATCCAGATATTTTGCTTAGTTATTCGGACAAGCCTAAGCAGTTTTTGACGAAGTACAAAGGCCTTGTTGATACGCTTAAAAAGGAATCGGATCTTAAGCCGAAAGTAGTTTTGGCGGTAAGCAAATTAGCAAAACCCCAATCCTTTTCCCTTTCCGAGAATGTGGCAATAAAGAAAAGAAATACAATTAGAAAAGCTATTGGATTAGCTAAAGATAACACTCGTATTATTGAAAATGACATTATTAAAGAAGGCATTCTTTCTGGCATTTATTCAACGAAAAAAGGCTCCTTCTCTTTTAAAAGTTTAGATAACATCGAATACAATGGTATCGTAGACATCGCTTTATTAGATCGAATGGACAGCTTTGTAGTTAAAGGCGTCGTTTACAAAGCAACCATAAGGGAAATTATCTCCATGGTTGACCGAAAAGTATTGAAGAAGAGTTACATTTTAAAAGATCTTTCTGCACTTAAAAGAGTTGAGAGACATTTGCAGCAAGAACTAATATAGGGGACGGGATTTCACTATTGACCAATAACCGTTTGATGCTGTCCCGGGTTTTGATTTCGTCTATTGTAGTTTGGAAAATTGACGATATAGTCATTATGCGAAAACGCCTTGGTCTTCCAAGGCTAGGAGAGAAGAAGTTGCCTTTTTGTATTACTAGTTTGGTACTCCCGTGATATATGGAGAAAATCCCTATTTAATCCTATATAATGAACAAAGAAACACAAGCCGTTCATTACGGCCAAGGGCTACCAATAGCATAAACACATAACGGAAACTTACTGGGGGGCAAGCGGAAGGATGAGTTACGAGGATACCATAGAACGATGCGTGATCTGCGGTGAGGATTTCACCAAGAGGATCTTTCGTTATCCATGGAAGGCGCAGAAGAAGTGGGTTACCCATTATTCCTGTCCTTACTGCGGCAAGACCTGGGACATTTACCTATATGGGAATGAGGATGTCCTGACGTTCCGGAAAGGTAAATGATCTTAAGGCTATGGTGGTTAGAACGCCGTAAATGGCGAGCGCGTTGTCAAGCCTAGCGGTTACAACTTCCGCGCCTCCTCCATCCAAGGCGTCATGAAGCGCATCAAGGCCACCGTGTACGAGCCCACGCTTCCCGACGGGGATGAGTTCTTCGGGTCCCTTGTCGTCAACGACCTAGATAAGTTCAAGCAGCAATCACATGCGATTATCGCGAATCGATATGATAGCTGCTTGGACGACGTAGAAGAAAGGCCTATGCCAAGGACTTGTTTAGAAGGGACTAATCTGCTTCGACATAAATTCTGTTAATCTGAGCGTGCCATAGTGGCGTGCGAAAGAACGTTTGCGAATTCGTTATCACGGCCTGTTATGAGTCTTGCAACAAGAACAAGTTAAGGTGTGAAGCAATCTTCCTTTATCGACAGGGATTCGGCGCGGTCGTCGCCTGTAGAAAACTATTGTATCTTTGGAACCATTTTTGTTTTTACAGATTGCCCTAGGCCCATTGAAGTATGACGTGGTGGCTGATTTTATCTACCCATGGCCAATGCTAAGTTTGTAGATGGCGTTATTCCAGAAGAGTTTCAGCCGAACGATATAGAACACGTAAGTCACCCTGAAGTGTATCGTTTTGTGAAAGACGTTCCTTTTGACTCCTCGTCATTTCAACCTTACATTGTCGACCACCCCAACTTTTCAAAGAAGTTCGCGACCCTTACTGATCCTAGGAGCGCTTATGGCGTGTCTCTATTCATCAGCATTGACGCTGCAAAGATGGCTTATTTAGCGTCAACCAGTTTGCGAAAGAACACGGTGGGCCTTGCGAGGGGACATACGGACATCAACCGCGGTATTTCAACAAAAGCAAATCCTAGCGGCCATGTCGATTATTTCCTGTATGATTATATTAACAATTCCCCTGCGGATGACTTTGAGTTTGTGATTAAAAACGAGGATTTATGAAAACGATGGATTTGCCACAAGTCGGGCGATTGACCTACAAAGAGCCTTTGCTTGAAATTGAATACCCAATCGTTTTCGTTTGCTCCGCTAGCAATGACTCATATTACCTTTTCTATGAATGCGAATCCACCGATGATTACGAAAGATGGATTGTGTGTCCTTTGTCGGATGTTGATTCGTTCATGCTACGGACGAATCAAATGAGTCTGAGGAAATATTTCAGGCTTTATGAAGCAAAATCTATGACCGTCATTCATAACTTTGATTCGGATTCTTACGAAATCATGCGCCAAATGACTATTTCGGAAGAAGATCTTCCTGACGAAAGACTTTTCATTGGCCACTCTGGCGCTGACGACGATTTTGCTCACGCGTTATATGAAGACAAAAGATATGCTGGCAAGCCTTGCCTGACGTTTCGCTTAAACCCTTACAGCAATACCAACGGAATTAATCTAAAGGATAATATCAACATACTGAATGGAGCCGCTCAATATATTGAAGCCATGGGCGGGAAAAGGCAGGATTACATCACCGTTAACAGCTATGGCTCCGTGGTTATTTCTATTATGCCCGCAAAAAAAGAAGATGAAGCCAAAGCGGAACTTCATCATGCTTTATTCGGCGGATTTCAGAACTTGCTTTCTTCGAAAAATCTAGATGAAATGTTGGAGGCTTCTCAGAATAATCCGATTGCCGTGAATAAAATGAAAAAAGCGATTGAATGTCTGAATGATATCGGCAATGGCGCCGAGGTTTATACCAAGGAAGCTAATGGCCAAGTAAAAACCTCGCTTGTTAACCCCAATGATGTAAAGACAATCTATAAGGAATTCAAGGAATGCGCGATTAGTCAACCAACGGAAAAAGAAGTTTCCGGAACATTAGTTGGCTATAATGTCAAAAGAAAGAATTTCACTTTTGTTGCAGCGGAAGGGGGCGACATTTTTGAAGGCAAGTTAGATGAGTCTTTCGCAGAAGATAAACAATATCCGGTTCCCTCAAAAGTTGTGGCAAAACTAGTGCTTTTTGAAAGAAAAACTGGGAAAAGCAGCAAAGTATTTTATCGTCTAAAAAGCGTGAAAGTCATTGAATAAAGCGGACTTCGTCGCGATTATAGTTGCTCTTTCGTTTTGGAAAAATGGGCAATCTGCTTTGCGCGGATTCAACACGCAGCCGAGCAAAGCCTAAACCCAGGATCGCTTGCCGGTCCTATTTCTTTCCCCGTAAACCTAGGGTTGACACTATATAAGCAGGCTCTTTATACTGCAATCGAAAGGAAGTTCCCTATGTTTGAAGAAATCAAAGAAGCCTACCTTAGGACCTATTCTATCGATGATACGGTAAAGGAAACCGGCATAAATGAATATAAGGTTAGAAGGGCCTTGTTGACCCTAGGATTATGGGAATCGGAACGAAGTAGGGAAATTAAGGCCTTATTGGACCAAGGCCTAAGCAAGATAGAGATAGCCGAAAGGCTACATCTATCCATCAAAGGCCTTGAGTCCTATATGCCTTATACCCGAGGCGCTTACTTAGAAGGCGATACCAAGGATTCCCTTGCTTCGAAGCAATATCGGTTACGAAAAGAAGAAGTCTATAACAATCAAGTCAGGGGCTATTTAGGAGGGAAAACCCGTATGGAAGAAAGAAATAATGTTGATGACATCGAAGTCTATAAGATCCAGTTAACCATGGAGAAGATCGATGAGGAAGAACAGCAGGTATTCCGAAAATACGCGAAGGTGGAGCAGGGGATCATCCGCACGATTTTGGCGCCTTCCTGCATGCAGCTAAATAGACTGAACTATGCCATCCAGAAGTGCTTTGGATTCTATAATAGCCACCTGCATCATTTCCTTTTATCCGACGAAGATTTCGAAAGGCTTACCCATAACGATATCCGCGTCTGGAAAACCTATGTAGGAACCTTGTTCCGTTGCTTCTTCACCGATGGGGAAAATGACGATTACTATTACCTAGACGACTATGATGGCCGTCATAGTTTTAATACTTGGCTAAAGAAGAAATACTCTATTCCCTATGACTATGATCCCTTATGCGAACAGATGGATGTGATCGAAGGGGAACTGCCTTATCTTAAGAATGATTTAGCAGGCGAGGATTTCCTCTACGCCTTACTCGAATGCGGTGGCCTAGAATTACTCGAACGCCTTACCATTGAGGAAGTATGGAAACATGTCCAGCAGTTCTATTACGAATACGACTATGGCGATGGGTGGAGGATTCGAATAGAACTGCTGGAGGAATATGATAGGGAATACGCTTCCTACGATGAAACGGTGCGGCATGTCCTCCATAGCCTTGCGCCTGTCTGCCTCTATGTCGATGGCTTACCCGTCATCGAGGATGTGGGGGGCACTCATGGTTTCGCGGCTTTCTTGAAAGGATTACATGGCGAAGAAGATAACTTCCATGATCATGTTCCAGAGGATATCGAGTGGGCGAAGTCACAGGGCTGGAACGGCAGGGGACATAGGCCGGAGAAACTCTTGTGATTCTGCCCATGTTCATCCGACGAAGGAAGCGCGGACGAGGCAACTTCAGGTGTGGCGGCCTGCAAACGCCCAAGATATCACGTCGCGAGGCGTGGTTCTTTGTTCTTGCGCATGTGCATTACTGTGGGTCTCTTCCCTATTTCAAAAATACAAACAGGTTGCAAATGGGGTTTGATACTGTACTATATGGGTAAGGTCGTTCGACCCCACGGCAAGGAAAAACTTGTAACGGAAGGATGGTGTGTATTCACCAGAGTTCCCCATAAGATGTAATTCCGCTTCGTTAAGTGAGGTGAGCCCCATATGTTGGACTTTGATTGTCTAGCATGATAGTTGATTCAAGGATTGCTGTCTATACAGAACAGGCGGCAGTCCTTTTGTTTTCTCCATTATCCTTTCGTTATTGTAGTATTCGATGTAAGCGACGA
>JAGAHY010000078.1 GCA_017626815.1 Bacilli bacterium
GCGGCTTTCTCTTTCGGAGCCGCCATCATCTCGGCGATGGCCGCGATTTCTTTCTCGGAGTCTAAACGGGGGAAGAGGATGTCGCCTTTGACGACGGTCTTGCCGTTAAGGACGCCAAGGTTATCGATGTCCTCGTAATTGGGATTATCCACCGCAAGGGAGGCGAAGACCGCTTTGCTCTTCTCCACCAAGATGGGCGAGAGGAATAATCCGGCGGCATAGACGACATGGGCAAGACGCGCCATAACGCCTTCAAGTTCGCCTTTCTTCTCGGGGTCTTTGGCTAACGCCCAAGGCGCCTTATCTTCGATGTATTTGTTGGCTTTAGAAACCAGTTCCATGACACGCTCATACGCTTGGGTGACTTGAAGGTCATCGTTTAAGGTTTCATAAGCCACCTTGGTGGAACGGATCATTTGGTCGAGTTCTTCGTCTAAAGCATCGACTTTTGCAGGGTAATTTGGAATTTGGCCGCCAAAATACTTGATGATCATAGAGACGGTACGGTTGAGCAAATTGCCGAAATTATTCACGAGATCTTGGTTGACGCGCATGACAAATTGCTCTGGGGTGAAGACGCCGTTTTGCCCAAAGGGAATTTCCGAGACCAAGTAATAACGGACCGCATCGACGCCATAACGTTCGATGAGGGGGTAAGCACTGATCGTGTTGCCTTTGGATTTGCTCATCTTGCCGTCCTTCATCATCAGCAAGCCATGGACATAGACGCGGTTGGGTCTACGTAAACCAAGGGACTCCAAGAACATCGGCCAGTAAATGGTGTGGAAACGGTTGATGTCCGCGCCGATGACGTGGACGATTTCGCAGTCCTCGTCCATCCAGAACTTCTGGAAGAGGGAATCATCGTCTTGGAGGTAGCCTAAGGCGGTGATGTAGTTGGTAAGTGCATCTAACCAGACGTAAACGACGTGAGAGGGGTTCTCCACGACCTGAATGCCCCAGGAGAAGCTCGTGCGGGAGACGCAGAGATCCATTAAGCCCGGCTTAATAAAGGTGTTGATCATCTCGTTCTTACGGGATTCCGGGGTGATGAATAACGGGGTCTTGTCGTAATAATCCAGCAATTCATCGACGTGTTGCTGGCAACGGAAGAAATACGCTTCCTCATCCTTTTGTTCGCAGGGCCTGCCACATTCGGGGCAGACGTGATCTTCCCCTACTTGGGTTGCGGTCCAATAGGATTCTTCATGGACGCAATACCAGCCGGTGTACGTAGAAAGGTAGATATCGCCCTTCTCTAACATTTTGGAGAAGATCTTTTGGACGGTTTCCACGTGACGAGGTTGCGTCGTGCGAATGAAATCGTCGTTAGAAATCTTCATCGCATCCCATAGAGAAAGGAAGCGGGTTGCGACTTCGTCGACGAATTCTTGCGGGGTGACGCCTTTGGCTTCGGCGTTTTTCTGGATCTTCTCACCATGTTCATCTAAGCCGGTGAGGAAAAAGGTCTCATAGCCCCTCATTCGTTTTCCGCGGGCGATGACGTCGCATAGCGTCGTGCAGTAAGCGTGGCCAAGGTGAGGCGAGGCGGAAGGATAATAAATCGGGGTGGTGATGTAGAACTTTTTGCTCATGGTAGTCTCCTTATTCCCAGGATGAAATGACACCCTGGCTAAGTCCGGCGTAATTGTACCATTCTCTATAAGAGAAAACAGGCGCAATTCAAAGGATTGACATAGAAAGGCGGCAATAATTTAGAAATCCGATGGAATTGCGCAGATTATGACGGTAACTAATGGGCAGCGGAATCGAATCCATAAAGGCGTCGATTAGGGCAATCGCCTGCAGAAGGGCATAAAAAAGTCCGCGCGAAGGCGGAACTCTTTTATTGTAACCCTAGATTACTTGCCCTGGGCTTTGGCGAGCTTCTTGTTGAAGCGATCGATACGGCCGTCGCTGGCGACGAAACGCTGCTTGCCAGTGTAGAACGGATGGCAGTTGGAGCAGGTATCGACCTTGATTTCTTTGAGGGTCGAGCCGGTCTCGAACGTGGAGCCGCAGGTGGTGCAAGTGACGATGCACTTTTGGTACTTGGGGTGGATGCCTTCTTTCATTGTTACTATCTCCTTTCGCCGTGAGGAATACTGCCCCTCACAGAGAGCGCGATAATAATAGAGGAATCCAGTACGCATTACAACGAAATCTTTACATTTCTTGAAAAAGTTTCGATGCCATCGAAGAAAAAAATGCCTATTTGACAACGCGTCCCGCGTATCATCAGGGCTTTCGGACCTTGATGATATCATCTTCGTTGAGGTGCCCGATCAGCAAGGAAGAGTGAGGGTCATGCTTCTTCATGTTCTCGAAGACGTTTTTCTCGTCATAGTTGGCGTAGCAGTACTTGCAGCCATGCGGACAGCAATTGTAGTCCCCGATATCCGCGGTAGACACGCATTTGCAAGTTCCGCCCTTTCGAGGCATCTGGGCTTTAAACTTCTTTCCAGTAAGCTCATAGACCTGGGCCACGGAAATGCACTCCCCCACATGGAACCCGTATTCAAAAAGGTTTCTTTGTTCGTAACAGGTTTGCACGACCATACCCGCCTCAAAGGCAATCGCGGAGAACCCCTCCCCGATTTGGCGGTAATCCTCCTCGGTGAAGTCGCGGAACTTAAGAATAGATTGGTTTCGCCTAACGGATTTGCAGTCGTCAAGGAAAGAGACGATGACGGTTTGAATATAGCCCTTAAGCTGATCCGCAAGGCGCTTGAAGGCTTTGAGGTGATAGGCCACATCATAAGTCTCCGAAAGGAATATGGGGTCATAACGGACGGCCACATTCTTAGGGCCTAACATCATGGAAAGTCTCTTTACCGACTCAATGACTTCTTTTTTGTCATATAACCGCGGCTCGATGTCTTTACGGTATGGCGTGATGGTGACATGAAAAATGATGGGCTTATCAATTTGAGAAAGCTTGTCTACGATAGGCGTTGGATTCTTGGAACAAAACAAAATTGCGTCAACATCCGAAAAATAGATGCGGCTCACCATCCTAGGATAAAACGGGTTACGCGAATCCACATAGCCTTCCCGGTAACGGTTCATGAACCATTCGCTGTAAAAGGCGGGGATATCGGTTCTTCCAGACGCGAAAATGACCATACCCCATTATCTTATAAGATGTGTCAAGGGAATTAGTCTTCGTGAACGAGGGGGATTTCGTCTCCAGGGCGGACCAACATGGTCTTTTCATAGGAGACCTTCATGTCTTGCTTGATATCAAAAAGCATCCCGGGCTTCATGTGATAGGGAATCAAGTGTTTGGTATCCGCAATTAATATGACCTTATGGCCGTCTGGTGGCGGTTTGCTTTTTAATATCCCTGCGGCGGATAGCCGCGGAGGTAAACACTATGGAGATAGTAGAGATGGCCGGCGACAGCCCGGTCGTCGCCAGGGTGAGCTA
>JAGAHY010000079.1 GCA_017626815.1 Bacilli bacterium
CAAATTTGCGAAAAAACAGCCCAAAGTCAAACCAAATGTGAGACTGGGATCAAAGAAAGCTAGGAGGACAAGGATTTCGGAGAAGCGACATTGCATGGGTCCGAACTGCGAAATCACCGGAAAAAACACCATCAGCATCGTGAAGGCGTAATACATCGCCACGACGATGGCGTTGCGCGTGATGAAGCGGATGATCTTTTGAGAGGGGCTGACGACGCGTTCCATAGCGACGTTATTTTCCTCCCACGGCTATTTCGATTCAACGAGTATTTAGGTAAAATGGTATCAAGAAAGAGAGTTACGCAAATGAAGGTTTTGATTATCAATGGTTCGCCACGCTCCAATGGCTGCACCGCCAGAGGACTAAAGGAAGTGGAAAAAGTACTGAATGATGAGGGAATTGCAACGAAATTCGTAAATATTGCCGGCGCGGTCATTCCCGGTTGCGTCGCCTGCGGGTATTGTGAAAAACATGGGGAATGTTTCCGCAAAGACATTGTCAACGAACTTGTCCGTGAGCTCAAAGACGCGGATGGCTTGCTTGTCGGAACCCCTGTCTATTACGCTGGTAGCAACGGTAGTTTGCTCTCCCTGCTAGACCGTATGTTCTACTCCAAAGATTTCCCGTGCACAATGAAAGTAGGAGCGGCAATTGCCTCATCGAGAAGAGCGGGTTCGAACACTGCCTTAGATGAAATTGAGAAATATTTCTCTATCTCTGGCATGCCGATTGTCACCAGCACTTATTGGAATAAAGTCCACGGTTTCAGCTCCGAGGATGTGGAGAAGGACCTCGAGGGCCTGCAAACGATGAGGAACCTTGGCCGAAATATGGTCTTTTTGATGAAGGCAATCGCCCTTGGCAAACAAGAATATGGAATTCCAGAGCAAGAGAAAGGTTGTTTCACCTCTTTTCCAGAAGGCTTAGGTGAATAGATAAGGGGAATTGCGGCAAGGTTATGTAGGAATTGCGCAAATTTTGCCTTTAGCGTTTGCCATAACCCGCATACGTATGTATAGTATGCCTATGCGAGTAAAAAAGTAAAAACATGCTAATTTTGGATATTAACACATCACCTGCCTTCCACCTGGAAGACTCAACCAACTGGATTTCTTTAATCGTTGCCGTGCTCATCGCGGCGGCTTTGGATTTCCCTTTGTATGTGATTTTCCGCCGCACTTTGCCTCGCACGTTCATTTTGGTGACGGAACTTGCGCTCATCGCCTGTTGGCTCTTTGGTTTGACCTTAGGGGTCATCGCCTGCGCCATCGGCCTTGTTGTCGGTCTGATTTCCTTCTTCATCGCCAACTTGAATGAATCCCGTGGCCTTGTCGCCAATAACATGCTTGGAAAAGCAAAATCCGGTCTGTTTAAACGGAAAAGAAATCAAGCGGAAGTGCTTTTTGACCGCGACGCCGTCTACGAAGAAATCCGCGACGCCGTCATCACCATGTCCAATCAGAAAGTAGGCGCGATCATCACGTTGGAGAAAAAAGACTCCATGAGCGAATTCTGCCATAACGGCACGATGATCAATGCCCCTGTCACTTCGGAATTATTGCAAACCATTTTCTACAAAGGCACTCGCCTCCACGATGGCGCGGTCATCATCCGCAATGACACCATCCTCGCGGCCGCTGTCGCGTATTTGCCGACCACCCGCCCGCTAACCGGAAAGTATGGCCTACGCCACCGCGCCGCCATCGGTATCTCTGAGCAAGTTGACGCCGTCACCGTGGTCGTCTCCGAAGAAACCGGCCGTATCTCCATCGCCTACCAAGGTAATCTTGACACCATCGCCCCCAACGATTTCCTCCCACGCTTGAAGGAAATGATGGCGATGCATAGCGTCCTTGACGAATCTAACCTCTAATTCAACTAATGCCTACAAACTGCCCTTTGTCGGCAGTTTTCTTTTTGTCAGCATCTTGCAACTTATCCATGCTTTGCAGGGATATTTGTCTTTTTTGACGTCTTTTCATATATGCGCGTATGAAAAGGACGCAAAAAAGAGTAGAATAGCAAACATAGAAGACATTCCGGAGGTTATTCATCTATGCCTACTCCCCACAACAACGCCCAAAAAGGTGATTTCGCAAAAGTCGTTTTGATGCCTGGCGATCCGCTGCGCGCCAAATGGATCTCTGAAACGTTCTTAGAAAAAGCGGAACTGGTCAACACCGTCCGCGGTATCAATGGCTACACGGGCTACACCAAAAACGGCAAGCGCATTTCCGTTATGGCGTCTGGCATGGGCCAACCCTCGATCGCCATCTATTCCCATGAGCTTTTCAAGCATTATGATGTCGACGCCATCATCCGTATCGGCACCGCGGGTTCTTATGTTCCTGAGGCGAAACTTGGCACGCTAGTCATGGCATCCGTCGCCTCAACCGAAAACAGTATGCCGAACATGTTCCATCTCACCGGCTCCACGATTTCCATGGGCGCGGACTTCGATTTGCTTTTATCCGCCCATGAAGCCGCTAAGAAAAAAGGCTTGCATTACCTCGCCGGTAACGTCCTTTCGGCCGACGCGTTCTACAATTACGATAAGGACGCCTGGAAAACCTGGGCAAAACTTGGCATTTTGGCCGTCGAAATGGAAGCTTATACCCTCTATATGAACGCTGCGTTGACCCGCAAGCGCGCCCTTTGCTTATTGACGATCTCCGATTCCTTCGTTGATGAAGGCCAGTTGACCCCCGAGGAAAGACAAAATGGCCTCCGCGATATGATAGAAGTGGCCATCGATGCCGCGGAAAGATTCTGCTAATGCCTTATAACGTCGAACTCACGTTGTTTTTCGTTCTCGCGATCGCTCTGGGTTTGGCGTTCCTTTTTTGGTTCTTCTACGGGCCCATTAAACGGTTTCTTTACCGGCATTACACGGTGAGGATGTACTATAAACGCGTCTACCAAGTGGCTTTGGATAACGATTTCTATTTAATCAACAGTTTCTCCAACCGTACGGCGGAAGCGGAAGAGTTCCACATCGACCACATCTTGATTGGCAACAAATTTATCTATTGCATCCGCGACCGGTATTATGACGGCGCCGTGGCCGCGAAAGAGGAGAACCCTAGCTGGATTTTCTTCCGCGGAGATAAAGGACGTTATATTCAAAACCCCTTGCAAAAGAATAAACTTCGCGTCCAACGCCTATCCTTGATGTCGGGCATCGAAGAAAAGCTCTTCATCAGCATCGTTTTGATCAATAACGACTGCTATTTGACCCCATATCAGACGACGAGCACGGATAATTACCTTAGTTCCTTGAAGGAATTCCCAAAGTTAATCGAGCAGCTTGAATCCAGGGATGTCGATCCCCTCGATGAAAGAGCCATCGCCGTCGCGGCGAGGGATTTCGCGGAACTCAACCAAACCCATCATGGCTGATCCGCGGAACCAAGAATGCGCTAAGCGCGCGAATTCCTATTTGAAAGCCAACCCGCAGGCCTTCATCTTGCACGGGACGGCCATCTTCTTTTTGTTACTCATCGCGGCCCTTTTGGCCATGCTTAGCGTTGGGCTTTCCTTGATTTGGTGCGCGCTTATCGTATTGCCTTACCTTTTTGCTTTGACGGCGACGTTACAACGCTTTACCGAAGAGAATAAAATGCCTGAGAATCGGCTGACCGTGCAGTGGATGGGCAATTATTTCCGGCGCCCGTTTTTTGGATGTTACCGCGCGATTATCAACTTTCTTAAAGCCTTTGGTATCTCCATGGCCGTGGAAGTGGCTTCTTTGCTGATTATGGCCTCCGTTTTCCAAGCGACATCTCCAGATTTTGCTAAAGCTATGGAATCCTCTTTGGATTGCTATCTTCGTGGAGATATCGAGTCCGCTTTATCCATCTTGGATGGGTCGGAAATCGTGAACTTATGGGTTTCCATCGCTTCCGTGATCGGAGTGGGGGTGTTAATCGTCATGCTGGCCCATTTTCTAGGGAACTATGCTATGTCCCCGATGATGAAATTCGCCACCGGTGGCATACCGCCTGCCCTATACAACAACCTCTATAATAAATATTTCCAACGCATCCGCTCCAGTTACCGGCGTTTAAAGTGGCGCTATGGACGTGGGATTCAAATCGTGTTGCCACTATCGGCAATTCTTGGCGCGGTCCTTGGATTTGCGTTGAAATTACAAGTTTCGATGATCTGGGCCATCTGCATTGGGCTATTCGCCTTGGCCTTGGCTGCCTATCTTCCTTATTATCTATTATTAAATATGACGTTCTTCTTGGCCCATAAGAAAGAGGCCGTGGAAGCCAATATTGATTCCCTCAAAGATTTCCTCTCGCAGATCAGTCGCTTACCCGACGCCCCCAAAGAAGCGGTGGAGGAACTTAGGAAAACCATTCAGTCCTTGGAAGAATCCCTGCAAAACACCAATTATTCCGAAGAAGAGCCCTTGTAGCTCTTTTTCTTTAAAGGTCTCACATATAACCGCCTTTAGGCATAGAAAAAGCCCAACCGAATCTCGGTTGGGCGTTATGCTCATCTGGAGCAAGTGACGGGAATCGGACCCGCGTATTTACCTTGGCAAGGTAATGTTCTACCATTGAACTACACCTGCATTCACCCTTGAGGGCTCGAATATTATAGAACCAACTTTTTATACTAATCAAGTGGAAAGTTACATTTTCTACGATTATAATTTCCGCGCTGCTGAAAATGAGGTTTGAAACTATGGTAAGCAATGAAGAACTCGCGGAACTGCTGTTCCCTGAAATTACAACCACGATCGAGGATTTGGAAAAGCGTTTCCCCCTCCGTCAATTACCCGAAGGCGCGCAGGTGACGCGCTTCGCCCCCTCGCCCACGGGCTTCTTACACACGGGCTCGTTATTCACGTCGATGATTTCCTATCTGACCGCGAAGAAGTCGGGTGGCGTTTATTTCTTCCGTTTGGAGGATACCGACACCAAGAGGACCATCGCCGGCAGCGAACGCGACTTAATCGACCAGCTTGCCCATTTCGGCATCGTCGCCGATGAAGGTTTCTTCCCCGAAGGCGACAAAGGCAATTACGGCCCCTATAAGCAATCCGCCCGCGCGGACATCTATAAGGCTGTCATCAAAGAGCTCATCAAGAGGGGTAGGGCCTATCCGGACTTCTGCACCCCCGAGGATCTTGACGCCATCCGCAAAGCCCAGGAAGAAAGCAAAGTCCTCCCTGGTTACTATGGCGCCTACGCCCGCGACCGCAATCTTTCTAATGACGAGCGCGTCGCGCGCATAAAAGCCGGCACCCCTTGGGTCATCCGCTTCTATAGCAATGGCGACCATGACCGCAAGACCAAATTCACCGACGCCATCCGCGGCGAGATCGAGCTTCAGGACAACGACACTGATGTCGTCATCTTGAAATCCGACGGTTTACCGACTTATCACTTCGCCCACGTCGTCGATGACCATTTCATGCGCACGACCATGATCACCCGCGGCGAGGAATGGATTCCGTCCACGCCGATTCACCTCGACATGTTCCGCGCCTTAGGCTGGAAAGCCCCCAAATACGCCCATATTCCTTCCATCATGAAGCTCGATCACGGCAACAAGAGGAAACTTTCCAAGCGCAAAGACCCCGAAGCCGCCGTCAGCTACTTCTTGGAGCAAGGCTATCCGACTCATGCCTTATTGGTCTATTTGATGTCCATCGCCAACTCCAACTTTGAGGAATGGACCATCGCCAACAAATCCTTCGATCTGTCGAAGTTCCCTTTCTCCATCAAGAAAATCGCCCTCGAAGGTGCCTTGTTCGACCAAGATAAGCTCAATTATTTCTCCAAGGAGATCATCGCCAAGATGCCCCTCGAGGAAGAATTCGCCCAGGTTAAGGCCTATGCCGATGCCCACGACGAGAAGCTTTCCGCCAAAATCGCGGAAAATCCCGAATATGTTAAGTCTATCCTCAACATCGAGAAGGACCGCAAGAATCCCCGCAAAGACTACGCCAAATACGCGGACATCTACCCGCTCATCCGTTTCTTCTTCGACGAGGAATATGAGTCCATCTTGGCTGCCGGGCTCCCCTTCAAGGCTGAACTCTCCCATGATTTGATCAAGGCTTTCCTGAACGACACCAAGGCCGAGATGCCCTTTGGCACCGATGAATCCACATGGTTCAACGCGATTAAGGAAATCGGCGGCAAACATGGTTACGCCCTTTCCAACAAAGACTACAAGGAGAACCCCTCCGCTTATGTGGGCTCGGTCTCCGACTGCGCGGAATTGCTCCGCGTGGCCATCGTCGGTACCAACCAATCCCCGAACCTCCACGAGATTTTGGAGATTCTTGGCAAAGACAAAACGACCCAACGTTTGGACAAAGTTATCGCCTCTTTATAAATTTTAGTTGCCATCGATTTGGGCGCGTGTTTTAATATCACTCGCCCGAACGGCCCCATGGTCAATCGGTTAAGACGGAACCCTCTCAAGGTTCAATGACAGGTTCGACTCCTGTTGGGGTCACCACTAGGTGATCGCAAGCCTCCGCATGTCGGGGGCTTTATTCTTTCTTGTCCCCATAGGTGGCGCATGGTATCGTTTTGCCATGAAACAACCGCAATTCCTCACTAAAGGCGACACCATATACCTCGTCGCCCCCTCTTTTGGCTGCGTGACGGAGCCTTATATGACACGCCTACGCGTAGCCATCGATAATTTCCGCCGCCTGGGCTATCAAGTGGTGGAAGGGCCGAATATCTGGCGCGCCGATGGCGTGGCTTGTTCCGCGTCAGGGCCAGAACGGGCGCAGGAAATCCATGACGCCTTCGCCTCCGACGCCAAACTCATCTTATCCGTGGGTGGCGGCGAGACGATGTGCGAAATGCTGCCTTATCTGGATTTTGAAGCGTTAGGCGCTGCGGAAGCGAAATGGTTCATGGGCTTTTCCGATAACACGAATCTCACGTTCTTGCTGACGACGCTTTGCGATACGATGAGCGTCTACGGCTCCTGCGCGCCAAGCTTCTTTTCAAGGAAATTCCGTTTGAGCGAACTTGACGCGATGGAGCTTTTGCAGGGAAAAATGCATTTTGAAGGTTATCCTAAGTGGTCGATATCCAAACGTAATGAAGAACATCCGCTTTGGGGATATCGTCTCAGCCAACCTAAAGTCATCGTTCCTCACCAGTATGGAGGGCCCATGGAAGGGGTGCTTCTTGGCGGTTGTTTGGATTGCCTGGTCAACCTCTGCGGCACCCGTTACGACAAAGTGAAGGAATTTAACGCCAGACACCCTGAAGGCGTCATCTGGTTCTTAGAGTCCTGCGATTTGAACGTCTTGGCGTTAAGGCGGGCTTATTTCGAGCTTCGCGAGGCGGGCTGGTTCGATAACGCGAAAGGCTTCTTGCTCGGCCGCGCGTTATCGGGACGCGAGGAAATCCTCGGCGTGGACCGCTTTAACGCGGCCATCGACATGCTTGGCGAACTTGGGGCGCCGATCCTCATGGACGTGGATTTAGGCCACCTTCCACCCTCGATGCCCATCAAAACCGGCGCCAAAGCCCGCGTATCTTTTGAACTGGGCAATCTCATCATCGACTATTTGGAGTAGACTATCCCGGAAAGGAAAAGAAACATGGTTATTCTCACGATTGAAAACTTGGGCGACATCAAAATCGAACTCGATTACAATGCCGCCCCCAACACCGCGAAAAACTTCGCATATCTCGTCTCGAAAGGCTTTTATGACGGTTTGACGTTCCACCGCGTCATCCAGGGCTTCATGATCCAAGGCGGCGACCCCAATGGCGTCGGCACCGGCGGACCTGGTTATTCCATCAAGGGCGAATTCCGCGGCAATGGCTTCGATAATCCCCTCCGCCATAAACGCGGCGTCATCTCCATGGCCCGCAGCATGCATCCGGATTCTGCCGGCAGCCAGTTCTTCATCTGCGACGCCGACGATTTGTTCTTGGATGGCCAATATGCCGCCTTTGGCAAAGTCCTTGAAGGCATGGACGTCGTCGATAAAATCGCCCGCAGTCCGAAAGATCGCCGCGACAAACCCTTGAAACCCGTCGTCATCGCCAAGGCCGTCTTGGTCGACGAAACCGCGGAAGAGCCCGAACGTGTCGCCTAAACCAATAGCCCGTCCCGTACGGGCTTTCTTTGCAGTATGAAAAAACACGCGCGAAACTACATCCAAAAAAGCGGCAAAGCCCTCTTCCTTTATAGCGACGCCACGGGCATCGGCACCGTCAACCGTCATCTAAAGGAAGTCGTTGCCCGTCTTTCCGCGCGCTTTGAGACCCTCGATGTCTGCCAAACGGCCTCCATGGAGGACGGGATTGAGAAAGCGGTAGGGGCCTGCGGGGTTTATGACGTGCTGGTGTTTTCGGGAGGGGACGGAACCTTCAATCATTTGGTCAATGCGTTGGTCGGAAAACCCAAAACGCCAATACTTGGCTATATCAACGGTGGCACCGTTTGCGACATCGGGAAGAATTTTGGGATTCACGGTTCTTTTCGACGCGCGCTAAGAATTATCGAAGAAGGTTATACGTGCGGCTTTGACGTCGGGCGCATCAACGATGATTACTTTACTTACGTGGCCGCCATCGGGGCGTTTGCCGAAATCCCCTATGCCGTGGAACGCAAATACAAGAAGCATCTAGGCCGTATTGCCTATTATTTCCGTGCGATAGGTGATGCTTTAGTCCCAAAAAAGATCGATTGCCACGTTATTGCCGATGGCAAGGAATATCGGTTAAAAGTCCCATTTGTCCTGTGTTTAAGCGGGAAAAACGTGGGTGGCTTCCCCGTCAATTCGCGGAAATCTTCGATTCATGACGGGAAATTCGAATTGTATTTGACCAAGCCCGGAATTTTTAATGGACTTTTGCATTATCTCTTCTTTAAAGCGCGAACCGTCAAAATCGTCGCCAGCGAGTTCGAAATTGACTTGCAATACCCGCTTCCTTGGGATCTTGATGGGGAAAAAGGCCCCTCCGGCAAGGTAAAAATTAAAGCCCTGGATTCCGGTTTGAAGATATTTTGTGCCCCTAAATTTGTCGAAAAGTGAGAATATCCGCTTTTTGCAGGATTTTTCTTATTGCGTCAAAAATATTTGTGTTCTAACATAAACGCAAGAAATTTTTGCGGAGGAGAGCAAAATGAAAAAGAAAGTAGCAGCAACTACTATCGTCGGTCTCATTTTGGAAATGTTGGCCGGCATCGCTTTTGTTCTCATGGGCAAGGTAGTTTCGATGCTGAAGGGGACCCAAATCGTCGGACCGAAGCAGGTTCTCAGCAACATTAAGAACTTCTTGGCCGTGGAGCTGAAGCAAGCGGACGTCATGACCTTTGTGATCATCGGCATCTGCGGCGTTTTAGCCATCTTGGTGATCATCCAATTCATCATGGCTATTCGCAAAAAACATGGTAAGGCCATCTGGGTCACCATCGCCTGCGTTTTATTCGTCGGCATGACCTTCGCCTTCCTTACCATCAGCTTTGTCCCTGGCGCTAAGGCCGGCGGCAGAGTCGTCTATGGCGAAATCGTGAACAAAAACGGCGTTTCTTACGGAACCCCCGTCAGCCCGTTAGGCGTTTACAAAGTTTACATCGAAGCATTGAAGAACAAAGAGTGGGTCTCCCTTCTCTACTGGGTCGCCCCTGTCTTGTTCGTCATTGGCTTCATCCTTAGCTTCATCGGCCTCATCGCCGATATGAGACTTCTCGCCAGCTTACCCAAGCCGGCCAAGAAAGCCAAAAAGAGCGACAAAGCCTACATCGTCCGCGATGATGACATCGAAGACACCGAAGGCCGTCAAGAAGCGCAACAAGCCCTTGCCGTCGCCGGCTATGACGATGCCAACCGCGCCGTTGCCCAATCCGTTCCTGCCGCCCCTGGCATGAATGGTCCGTTCCTCATCCAATACATTAATACCTATGCTCCGAACGAGCCCGCCCGTAAACCCGAGCCCGTCGCGGAAAAACCCGCAGCCCCTGCCTTAACCGCCGATGATATCCGTGACATCATCAAAGCCGAATTCAAGGAAAGGGACGACAAAGAAAAGAAGGAAGAGCCCGTGGCTGCCAATAACGCCCCGTTAGCCCAACCCTTCATCGTCAACATCCCCTCGGATCCCGAGCCGGAAGTCAAACCGTTGACCCGCGAAGAAGTCCAGCAAATGCTGTCGGACGAATTCACCCGTTTCCTCCAGGCCGAGAAAGAGGCCCGCGACGAAGCCGATCGCAGGAGAGCGGAAGAAGAAGCCGCCCGTAAATCTCACGAAGAAGAGCTTGCCAAGGCCCGCGAAGAAGCCTTAGCCGAAGCCCGTCGCCAAGCTGAAGAAGACGCCGCCCGCAAGGCCGCCGAAGAAGAAGCTGCCCGCAAAGCCGAGGAAGAATCCTGGAAGCCCGCCAATGTCTACGTCGAAGAGGAACCCGTCCCCGCGTTGACCGCCGACGATATCCGCGAAATCGTCGCTTCCGAGCTTGAGAAAGCCAAACCGGAACCCGAACCCGAGCCCGAGCCCGAGGAAGAAGAAGTCGTCGAAGAAGAACCCGTCGACATCCGCGCCATCATCCGCGATGAGTTAGAAGCCCACCGCCGCCAGATGGAAGAAGAAGCTGCCCGCAAGGCCGCTGAAGAAGAAGCCGCCAAGGCCCGCGAAGAAGAAATCGCGAAAGCCCGCGAGGAAGCTTTAGCCGAAGCCCGTCGCCAAGCCGAAGAAGAAGCCGCCCGCAAGGCCGCTGAAGAAGAGGCTGCCCGCAAGGCCGAGGAAGAGGAAGCCGCCCGCAAGGCCGCCGAAGAAGAAGCCGCCAAAGAACACGAGGCCGCCCTCGCCAGAGCCCGCGAAGAAGGTGCCGCTGAAGCCCGTCGCCAAATGGAAGAAGAAGCCGCCCGCAAGGCTGAAGAAGAAGCTGCCGCCGAAGAAGAGAAACTCACCGCTGAAGACATCCGTGCCATCATCGCCGAGGAACTCGCCAAAGCCCAGCCCGCGCCCGAACCCGAGCCGGAAC
>JAGAHY010000080.1 GCA_017626815.1 Bacilli bacterium
AGCCATCAACACCCCCTGCGTCAATAACGTCATCCACCAACCATTGACGGGCAAAAAGATGGCGACCATCAATAAAATCGTGGCCAATAGCTTGACCCTGGCGTCGAGACGGTGGACCCAGGTGTCATAAGGAACATATTTGCCGAGGGAGAAGTTATTCATGTTTCCTCCCTTGGACGATGGCGCTAGCTAAGGAAGCGACATCTTTGATTTGCTCGTGGTTGAAGCGGTACCCCTTCTGCTCTAGCCTGGAAGCAAAGGAATATAGCATCGGCGTCTGCAACGAATACTGCTCGACCGCTTGGTTAAACAAGTCGGAGGGCTTGCAGATTTGGGCAACTTGCCCATGGTCTAAGACGATGACATCGGTGCAGTAAGACAAAACGATGTCCATGTCATGGGTGACTAAAATGAGTGTCGTCCCGGCTTCAAAGACCTTTTGGAACAAGTCCATGACTTCTTTGGAACCGCTTGGATCAAGGCCAGCGGTCGGCTCATCGACGACGAGGTATTTGGGCTTGATCGCCAAAATGCCCGCGATGGCCACGCGGCGCTTCTCGCCACCGGAAAGTTCAAACGGAGAACGTTCATAGAAAGACTCATCTAGCCCCACTTGTTTTAGGGCTTCATGGGCCTTCTCTAACGCGGTTTGATTATCATCACCAAAGTTCTTCGGGCCGAACGCCACGTCTTTTTCGACGGTTTGCTCAAACAACTGGTATTCAGGGAACTGGAACACCAAGCCCACGTTCTTTCTTAGGGGTTTGGTCTTTTTGTCGCGCTTTTTCTTGTCCGCGTCGTTATGGAAACCATCGATGAGGACGAGACCTTCGCTCGGGTTAAGCAAGGCGTTAAGATGTTGGACGAGGGTGGATTTGCCACATCCCGTGCGCCCCACAAGCGCGGTGAAAGTACCCTCTTTGATTTCGAGGTTCAGCCCCTTTAAGGCCTTCTTCTCCATCGGGGTCTTCGGGGAGTAAATATATGTGACATCATGGAAGGTTATCGGCATAGATAGTCCTCCAAAGCGTCAAGGTCTTTAATATCTTCCGGAATCTTCATTCCCTGGAGGCGAAGTTCATCGCGAAGCTCATAGAAAAACGGCGCGCTCAAGCGGATTGCTTTCAGCTCTTCGTGATGGGAGAACACTTCTTCGGGAGTCCCTTTAAGGAGCAACTCGCCTTTGTTCATGATGAGCACTTCATCCGCGCGGGCTGCCCCTTCGATATCGTGGGTGATGGAAAGGATGGTCAACGAAGGGTTCTCTTGCTTTAGCCGATGCACGAGGTCGATGATTTCTTTTTTGCCTTTGGGGTCAAGCATGGAAGTGGCTTCATCAAAGATGATGAGGTCTGGTCCCATCGCGAGGACGCCGGCGATGGCCACGCGCTGCTTTTGTCCACCCGAAAGCATCGAAGGCTCGCGGTCTAGGTATTCCGACATTCCGGTTTCCTTCGCGTAATTTTCGATGATTTCCTGCATTTTCTCCCGCGGAACCCGCTTATTTTCAAGTCCAAAGGCGATATCGTCCGCGACCGTGGAGCCGACGAATTGGTTGTCCGGGTTTTGGAAGACGATGCCGATGCGGGAACGGATGGCATATAAATGCTTGCCATCTAGCGGCAAGCCAAAGAGGTTGATTTCGCCTTCGAAGTCGCTCTGTAAGCCCATGAGGCATTTGGCCAGCGTGGATTTACCTGAACCATTATGGCCAAGCAGACAATAATACTTACCTTCTTCTAACGAAAAGGAGACGTCCTTCAACGTCATCTTGACTTCGGTGTAAGCGAAACTGAGGTTTTTGACTTCGGCGATAATGTTCATTCGGTGATGTTTTCTTCGGTGGGCGCTTCTTCTTCCTCTTCTTGGTGAGGCAAGAAGTCACCTCCATATTTCTTCTTGATGATGATTTCGTTGATGACGATGGTTCCAACCAAAAGCAAGAACCAGATGCCAAGCAAAACGAAAAGGAGGACGAGGTTAGGCCCCGCTTGCATGCCTAGGGGAACGAAGATCGCGGTCCCAAAGAGCAAATAGGCAAGCGTGATGGCCGTGATGCGGTAAGACCTTTTGTGGTGCCTACTTGGCATCGATGAGGACCTCTCTACCTTGGTATTGGGTGTATTTCACCCCAGCCATGTCGAGCATCTTGCGGGAAGCTTGTTCCTCGACATGATCATGGTATTTGTCATCCATGAAGATGATTTCCTTGATGCCCGTTTGGATGATGGCTTTCGCGCATTCGTTGCACGGGAATAAGGTGACATAGATGCGGCAGCCATTTAAGGCCGAGCCATCACGGGTGTTGAGGATGGCGTTAAATTCGGCGTGGCAGACATAGAGGTATTTGGAATCCAATCCTTCCCCATGTCCCCAAGGGATCTTATCGTCATCCACGCCGCGAGGCATGCCATTGTAGCCAATGCTGACGACTTTGTTGGAAGGGTCGACGATGCAGGCCCCCACTTGCGTGGAAGGGTCCTTGGAACGCTTCGCGGACAAGATGGCGATGCCCATGAAATACTCGTCCCAGTTTAAGTTATCGGTGCGGTGAGTTTCAGACATAAGAAAAACCTCCATCGCGGATTATACACGCACGCGAACATAATGCGAAGAAAAGTGATGCTTGCCAAACCCATAAAGAGATGGCCCTTTTCTATCGCGGACAGATATTCATAGAGCCAATCTAAGTGGATGGTCTACGTTAATTATGTGAAATTGCACTTTTTCGGCCCAAAAAGTGTAGTTTAATTGCAGTTTTTCGGCCGAAAAAGTGCAATATCAATGTCTCTTGGAAGCTTGGAAAAACCAAAAAGTCAGATTTCATCGATGTTTTGTCAGCGTGACTTTATAAAAACCGATGGCTACGATAATTGATGGATGCGCACGCCATAAGGAGGAAGCGTTCCTCGGTCTACGATGTCACCCTCACTAAGCAATAAAGCGCCACCGATTTTGCTTAGATAGTCCGGGAGTTTAACCGGCTTATCGGAAAGATTAACCAACACGAGCACGCTGCTCATTCCATGATATCGACGGTACGCGAATAAAGCGCCTTTGGTGGGGCAAGGCTCAAACTCACCTAACGTAAATTCATCGTGGTTTTGCCGCAGTTTTAAAAGCTTTTTATAGAAATTCAGCACAGAATTAGGGTCTTTTGTTTCTTCTAAGACATTGTGCTTTCCGTCATCTTTCGCATGGGGAAGCCAAGGCTTGTCCGCATTAGTAAAGCCGCGGTTTTCGCTGCCATCGAAGCTCATCGGCGCGCGGCAACGGTCGCGGTCAAAACTATTGAGGACCTTAAACCGCATCTTCTTCGTCATGGGGATCTTGGCGATGAGTTTGCCAATGGAGTGGGCGCAGCAATCTAATGAGGTGGATGGATCTTTGTCCGGGGCATTAAGCATGCCCAGTTCTTGGCCTTGATAGATAAACGGGGTTCCTTTAAGAGTCAGCAAAATGGTCGCGAGAGCTTTCGCGGAAGCGTCGCGGTACTTCCCCTCATCGCCAAAGCGAGGGACGCTGCGGGGTTGATCATGGTTTTCGAAGTACAAGGCGTTCCAGGGGATTTCCTTTTGGTACTGATAAAGGACGTCCTTTAGTTTCTCGGGTTTAAATTTTCCCGGCAATAAGCCACCTAAGGCCTTATCGACATTCATGTGCGCAAAGCTAAAGAACATGTCGAGTTCGTTGTTGGCGAGGAAACGCTGACCGTTTGGAATATCGACGTTGATGGTCTCCCCGACGACGAGATGATCTTCGTAATGGGAAAAGACATCGTCATAAAGCTTCCGCAGGATTTGGTGGTTCCCTTCCTTCATGAGGTAATGCTCGCTTCCCCTACCCGACGGGGCGATGCCTTTGCCATCTTCTAAGGTTTCTTTGTAAATTTGGTTAATGACGTCGCAACGGAATCCATAAACTCCCTTATCCATATAGAAACGGATGATATTCTCCACTTCTTCAAGGACTTTGGGGTTATGCCAGTTGAGGTCCGGCTGGGCTTTATCGTAAAGATGGAGATACCATTCATCGCGTTCGGGCACATATTCCCAGGCGGGACCCGTGAACATCGAGGTCCAGTTGTTGGGTGGGACGTCCTTCTTCTTCCCTTTACGGAAAATATAGTAATCGTGATAGGGTTCTTCGCCTTTTAAGGCCTTTTGGAACCAAGGATGCTGATCGGATGTATGGTTCACGACCAAATCCATGACGATCTTAAGGCCGCGTTTTTTGGCTTCGAGGAGAAGGGAATCAAAATCCTCCATCGTCCCATATTCCTCGTTGATTTGGTAATAGTCAGCGATGTCATAGCCCATGTCAAAATTAGGGCTTTTGTAGATGGGGGATAACCACAAAATCTTCACGCCTAAATCGGCGAGGTAGTCTAACTTGGAGATAATGCCAGGAATATCCCCTACCCCATCCCCATTGGAGTCGCAGAAAGAACGGGGATAAATTTGATAGACGGCGCCAGTTTTCCAAAGAGGTTGCATACGCAAAGGATAAAAAGGAAAACAAAATAGGGCAAGGCCCAATGACGTAATCTAGAATAATTATCGCGTAGTTCGGGATGAGGATAAAAAAACGGGTGGCATTTACGCTTCACCCGTCAAGCATATTCAAGGCGCTTTTTTCTTAATAACGACGCAAAAGTCGATTATTTTGAATGATATAGTTTCTTGGTCTCGTAAAACGGTTCACACGTGTGGCGGATGCCCAGGCGATTTAACGTCGATAAGTCGCGGCTAGAAAGAATGACCGAGGAATGGGACTCACATTCACGAAGCTTCGGAAGCTGGGTCAAGGCGAGGTCGGCCAAGGGGTTGGTGACCGCGGAGATGGATAAGGCGAGGAGGATGTCATCGACGTGAAGTCTCGGGTTATGATGCCCCAGGCCACGGATCTTCATCTCGCAGATCGGCTCAATAATGGCCTTGGGAAGAAGCAAGACATTATCTCCGATGCCCGCGAGGTATTTCAGCGCATTCAAGACCATCGCGGAAGTCGCGCCCAAAAGGGAACTGGTCTTGCCGGTGATGATTTTGCCATCGCTAAGCTCAATCGCGGAGGCGGGCCCTTTGGTGAGTTCGGCTTTCTTCAAGCATGGGGCGACGCAAAGCCGCTCGGCGATGGAAATGCCGTTGTTGTTCATGATGTTTTCGATGCGCGCGATGGCGGAATCCATGGGTTTGCCTTTACGGGAATCCATCATGGCCTTGTAATAACGACGGATGATTTCTTGTCTGGAAGCTTTCTGGCAGACCTCGTCATCGCAAATGCAATACCCCGCCATATTGACGCCCATATCCGTGGGGGAGAAATAAGGGGAATCCCCAAAAATGGCTGAAATAAGGCGGTTAAGGACCGGGAAGATTTCGACGTCGCGGTTATAGTTGACCGTGGAGACCCCATAATGTTCGAGATGATACGGGTCGATCATGTTGACGTCGTCTAAGTCCGCGGTCGCGGCTTCATAAGCGAGGTTGACGGGATGCTTTAAAGGGAGATTCCAGATGGGGAAGGTTTCGAATTTGGCATAGCCGGACTTCACGCCCCTTAAAGAATCATGGTAAATCTGGCTTAAGCAAGTCGCCATTTTGCCTGACCCTGGGCCAGGCGCGGTGACGACGACGAGAGGCTTAGTGGTCTCAATATAATCATTCTTCCCTAAGCCTTCTTTGGAAACGATATGTTCCACGTCATAGGGATAATTGGGAATGGTGTAATGGCGGTAGGACTTGATGCCAAGCTTAGCGAGGAAGCGTTCAAACTTCTTCGCGCCTTTTTGGTTGGCGTATTGGGTTAAGACGACGGAGCCGACAAATAAGCCAGCTTCTTGGAAGGCGTCGATAAGACGGAGGACATCTTGGTCATAGGTGATGCCGAGGTCCTCGCGGACTTTCATGTCTTCGATAGCTTGGGAGTTGATGGCGATGATGACTTCGGCATTGTCCTTCATCTCCAAGAGCATTTTCAGTTTGGTATCGGGCTTAAATCCGGGTAAGACGCGGGAAGCATGGAAGTCATCGAAGAGCTTGCCGCCGAACTCCAAATAGAGCTTGCCGCCAAACTGAGCGATTCTTTCTTTGATCTTCTCCGTCTGGATGCTGACGTATTTTTCGTTATCGAATCCGATGTTGCCCATGATGCACCTCCATCCCAAACGTGAAAATTATATCGGCAGGCGGAATAATGTGGTGGAAAAGATACGTAAAATTTAGACAACATCACATAAATTAGGGAATTATGGAGTCTGGTGCAGCGAAATCGCTTAGGGAAGCATCGCTTCCGCCACTTCAGCCTTGTCCTCAATCGCGCCTACGCCAAAAGCAAGGACCCTCTTGGCGCCCCTTTCGAAAAGATCTTTCGCGTAGTTTTGGCGCAGCACTTGGTTCAACGCAGACTGGGCCAAACGTTTGATGTTATAGGTCGATAGTTTGGTTGAGGAAACTTTAACTTCGACCACCAAACCAATTTGTTCGGATTCATTGTAAACCAAGATATCTAATCTACCCTTCCCTGCGTTGACCTCGCTTTTCACTAATTCGTCTGGAAATAGAGTCACCATCATGCCCAAAAGCAAATATTGATAACTCTTCCAATCGCCATACGCAAAGGAATTGAGACTTTGCAAAACGTAAGATGACAAAATGGAGGAAATGATTTGGCAATCACCGATTTTCATCGCGTTTTTCAAGTCTCCCGTCCAATTGGATTCCACCTTTCTTGGAGCAAAAAGCCCTGCAATTTCCGTTTCGAATGCAGTTGAAGCTTCCTTGTTGGGCACTTTAACCATGCAACGACCTTGGGGCGTTACGGTCCCCTCCAACGTCAAATACCCCGCTGATAGCAAGTAGGAAAATAGGTCATCAGCGTTCTCACCAAGGCTGCGATAGGACAAGGAAGGGCGAAGAATGCAGGACGCCTTCTTCTCGCCGACTAGTCCTGCAAAATCACTGGCGCCGTCTTGGTTAAGCTTAGCGACCATCCTTCCGATAATTTCGTTTTCTCCGGTGGAGGACCAATAACAAGCCAGCCTACCATCGCGTTCTGTGTACTTCAAAATGGACCACGGACTAGCCAAGTCATACCCGCCAACGCAATACCCCCCATAAAAATCCCACACCTCATCGATGCGATCACCTAAGCCATAGTAATGAAGTAGCTTTTCGGTTTCTTCTTTTGTAAATCCGAAACAGTCCGGATAAGCGCCATCGGAAACTGAATCGATATCGGGGTTATTCAGCCCTGAAAAGAGGCTTTCCTGAGCAATTTGCATCACGCCGGTCACTAAAGCGAAATGAAGATGTTCGTTGCCTTTCAATGCCTCGCCATAGAAAGCGCGGAAGAATTCAATGGCCTCGTCATAGTAACCCGCGGAATAAGCTTTTGAAATCGGGGTGTCATATTCGTCGATCAGGATGATTACCTTTTTTCCATAATGGAGATGCAGCAATTCCGAAAGGAGATACAATGATTTGAGAAACGAGACCTCGGAAGCGTTAGCAGAGCAAAGCTGCTCATATTGTTCTTGCTGATAAGTGGAAAGCTTCGGACTATCAGCCAATTCGGGAAAACGGCACGCGAGATTAACCAAGTCCGATTTGATATAAGCAAAGGCCTTTTCCCAACTAGAGAACTTGACATCTTTAAATGTGAGTCGAATGACGGGATAGGCATTCATTTCTTCTTTAGCCAGCTCATCCTTGCTAATGGCCAATCCATCAAAAAGAGATGACTGGTCTTTTTTGGATTGTGAAAAATAGTAATCAAGCATGGAGATCATCAACGATTTTCCAAAGCGGCGAGGACGGGTAATTAAAGTTGTCGTGCCCTCGATATGCCGCAATAGACGGGAAATGAAGCGAGTCTTATCAACGTAGTAACCGGTTTTCGCGACTGGACCGAAATCATCTAGACCAGAGGGGAGTAATTTATTCATATTCGCGCTGCCTCCTTTGCCACATTATAAATGGCAAAAAGGGATCTTTGAACTGCTTTTCACTAATTTGTACTGGGTTTCACTAACTTTCACTAATTTGTACTAACTTTCACTAAACTTGGTTTTTATCCCAACCTTAATATGTTTGATGCGGTATAGGCGAGGCGTCTTCCTAGGCGCAACGAGGCGTCCCACAAGCCTCGCATTATTGTATTTCTCTCCAAATAATGCTCGTCACAAGAAAATTTTTGTAGCGGGGGGCCATGACGCATTGATTCCTGTAAAATGAAGATGTTATGAAGAAGATTCCGTTTCTCGATGGCTGGACCCTCCTGAGTCTCACCGATCCTAGTTTTTCACCGAGGCAAATCACATTGCCTTATGATGCGATGCTGCGCGAGCAGCGTTCCCCCAAAGCTGAAGGCGGGGTCAACTCCGCATGGTTTGTCGGCGGAGACTATCGTTTTGAAAAGCATTTCCCTAAACCAGAAGTTGAAGAAGGCGGCCAACTTCTCCTTGAATTCGAAGGCGTCTACCGCGACGCGGAGATCTTTCTTAACGGAACAAAAGTCTTTGAGAACCATTATGGCTATAACGACTTCTACGTTGACCTTACAAGCCATCTTCGCGATGAGAACCATTTAGTCGTCATCAGTCATAACGCCGATCAGCCCAACTCCCGTTGGTATACCGGCGCGGGTATCTACCGTCCTGTCTATCTTTATGTTCTTCCAAGCAAGCGTATCGAACTCAATTCCTTGCGCGTGCGCACTCTCGATTACCAAAAAGGTGAAATCGAAATCAGCGTGGACTTAAGCGAAGAAGGCGAAGTTCTTCTCACCATTCTCGATAAAGAAAACAAAAAAGTCGTCGATCTGCGGGTAAATTCTGCAAATAAGCACGTTTTGACGAAACATTCTGTTCCCGATGTTCACCTTTGGGATGAGAACGACCCCTACCTCTATACCTTGAGCGCAGCCTTCGAAGGCGATGTACAATGTGTCCGTTTCGGCGTCCGTGAGCTTTCTTATGGAGATGACGGTTTCTTCATTAATGGCAAGCGGCTTCTTCTTAAAGGCGCCTGCGTCCATCACGATAACGGTATCCTCGGCGCGGTCACTTATCACGATGTCGAGTACCGTAAAATCGCTTTGCTAAAATCCCTAGGATATAACGCCATCCGCTCCGCCCATAACCCCATTGGAAAATATGTACTCGAAGCCTGCGATGAACTAGGGATGTATGTTGTCGATGAATACGCGGATTGCTGGTACATCCATAAGACCAAGCATGACTATGTCACTCATTTGATGGATCATTGGAAAGAAGACCTGCGCCTGATGGTCGTCAAGGACTATAACCATCCTTCCGTCATCATGTATTCTTCCGGCAATGAAGTCTCGGAAACCGCGCAGAGCAAAGGCATCGTCTTAACCAAAGATTTCACGGACTATTTCCATCAACTTGATGACACCCGTCCCGTCACCTGCGGCATCAACATATTCTTTAATGCGTTATCCTCACTTGGCTTTGGGGTCTATTCGGATAAGAAAGCCGAAAGCAACACCCAAGCCAAGGCCAAGAAACAAGAGGTCGGCTCCGCCTTCTTCAATAACATCGCCAACTTTGTCGGTTCTAACGTCATGAAAGTCGGCGCGACGCTTCATCTCTGCGACAAAAAGACCCGCGACAGCTACGCCAACATGGATGTCGCTGGTTATAACTATGGAATCTTCCGTTACAAGAAAGACTTAAAGAACTACCCCCACCGCTTGATTCTTGGTTCAGAAACCTTTTGCTGCGACGCCAGACGCTTCTATGAACAAGCCAAAGATAACCCTCGCCTCATCGGTGACTTCGTTTGGTCGGGCATCGATTATCTCGGAGAGTGCGGCATCGGCAGCTGGCTAAACGAAGAAGACGCGCCAAGTTTCGACCATGGCGTCGGCTGGATCACCGCCGGTTCTGGCCGCATCGATATCACGGGGAAATTGCTTGGCGAAGCACTTTATACTCAGGTTATCTATGACGTGAAGCCTATCGCCCTTGCCGTCATCGCCCCGAAGGAACACGAACTAAAGCATTCGCAATCCGCTTGGAAATATTCCATGGCCATGCCCTACTACGACTTCCCCGGCCAGGAAGGCAAGAAAGCCACGGCGGAGGTTTATTCCAAAGATGAGGAAGTGGCCTTGTTCCTTAACGGAAAGCGCCTGCAGAAAAAGAAAGTCCATAAATCGGGCAACACCAAATTCCAATTCGTTTATCAACCAGGTGAGTTGACCGCGGTTTCTTACCATAAGGGCCAAGAATCCGCGAGGACCTCGTTACATTCTGGCGAAGCAGGCGACACCTTATCCTTATATATAGAAAACGATGCACCCACATCGAAGGATCATCTTCTCTTCGTCCATATGCGGCTAGGAGATAAAAAAGGCAACATCCGTCCTTACCTAAAAACCGCTTTGGAGATTCGCGACATCGAAGGCGGAGAACTTCTTGGTTTTGGTAATGGTTCCTCCTATCACCCAGAGTCTTATTTAGGCCATAAAGTGAATACCTACCAAGGGGAAGCCTTGGCTATCTTCCGCGTCGACGACCCCTCCCTCTTCCGCTTCCACGTTTCCTCTAGTTATGGGGATATCGATTACCGATTAAACAAAAAATAACGCGGTTTTACACGCGATATCGAGAAAAGCAGCCGTTTGGCTGCTTTATCTTTAGTTGAATTTAACGAAGAGGTGAGCCATCTTGTACCAGAACCTTGAAGTCTTATACGCAGGCTTGCCACGGTTATAGAATGTCGAGACACGGACATCTTTCCGACAGAACTTGAATTGCTCGGGATAGGTCTTCTCGCAGGTATCCATAAAGTCATTCATGACTTTGATGGACTCCTCATCCTTCTTTAGCTGAGGATAGAGGACCGCGAACATCATGCCCAGCATCAAGTGATGTTTCATCAACAAGAAGCGTTTGGGATCGCTTTTGCGGAACTTCATGATGTCCTGCGCCTTGAAGATGAGCTCGCCGCATTTGACGAAGTCTTTGTACTTGCGGATGCAGGTCTCATACGCCATCGATTGACCATCCCTACCGATTAAATATTGATATAAGGGTTCGGGCAGATAAGCCACCGTCTGGATGATGGCCATGGGCACATAGACGAAATAATTGTCCTCATAGGAACAATGCTCGGGCAAAGTAAGATGGGAGTCACGCAGCACCTGCGTCTTATAAATCGCCGAATGGAGGGTGACATTATCCGTCATCTTCATGTGGTGTTTCATGCGGGTGAGAGGCACGACTTCATTCACCGGGAAATACAAGTCAAAGTGGATGCGCGTGGTCGGGTTATTCCTACCCTGTTGATAGACATAGTCCATGAGGATGAGGTCTGGCTCATTCCCGGCTTTAAGGAAGTCGAGTAATTTATTCAAGGCCTCACGGTCGGCCCAATCATCGGAGTCGAGGACTTTAAAATAACGGCCCGTCGCAAGTGAAAGGGCCGTATTAATGGCCCCTCCGTGCCCCTTGTTCTCCTGGTGGATGGCATGAAACACGGAAGGGTCAATATCTTCGTAATTCTTGGCGATTTTTAATGTATCGTCTTTGGAGCCGTCATCGATGACCAACACTTCGATATCCGCGATGCCCTTTAAGGAATCTAAAGCGTAATGCAAATACTCCGCGGAGTTATACGACGGAACGCAGAAGGTGATCAATTTGGATTCAGTGCTCATGTTTGATGGAGGTTATTCTTTTTTGTTTTTCGCGGCTTCGGCTTTGGCCTTGTTGGCTTTCTTCCTCGCCTTGCCCATCTTGAAGAAGTGATGCAAGCCTTTGAAGAAGTGGCCATTGAAGACCATGATGAGGCCGTCAAGTTGGGCCATCGAGATGGCCGCGCCCGTCATTCTGGAGAAGGAACGGACTGGGTTATAGTATACACCCATGACAAGAGTGTTAGCGGTTGTTCTTTGTCCGATCTTCCTCAAGAAGCCGATGAAGTGACGGACGGCGCGTTCCGCGAAACGGCCAGCCCAACCTTTGGCATAGCGCAGGTCGCTATAGGAAGTGTTGTAATTGACTTCGATGCGGTGACGGCGGATGAAGCGTAAGCCCGCTTCGGGGATGGGTTTGCCCAAAATCTCTTCAAATTCCTCATTGGGGACGTCGCGTACTTCGCCGTTGACGTAATGGGGGATCTTCTTGAGGTCATAGGGGGCTTCCGCATTGGTGCCGGCCACTTCGACTTTACCCTCCAAGAGGATATCGCGGGAAGAGGAGCCGACGTAGATTTGGTATTCGCCACCTTCGATTTCGAACTTGTTGGTCTTGACGTTGAAGTAACGGAAGGAATATTCGTCGAAGGGGATGTTGACTTCCACTTCTTCTCCCGCTTTCACGGCGACTTTCTTGAAGCCCTTGAGTTCGTATTTGGGACGGAAGATGAAGGTATCTTTCTTGCCGATATAGAGCTGAGCGATTTCTTTGCCATCGCGGCTACCGACGTTTTTAATCTTGAAGGTGACGCCCTTCTCATCGACCTTGAGGTCGCTATATTCGTATTTGGTATAGCTTAAGCCATAGCCGAAGGGGATACGGGCATACGCGCCGGAGAAGCTGTAATAACGATAGCCGATGAAGATAGATTCACGGTATTCGATCTGCGGGTCGGATTTGCCGAAGTGGTCCGCACAGGGGCAATCGACATAGCCCATTGGGTAGGACTCCGCGAGTTTGCCGCTGGGGTTGACTTTGCCGGTGAGGATGTTGAGGATGGCCCTAGCGCCAGCTTCGCCCGAAAGGTAAGCATGGAGCAAGGCGTCGACGCGGGAGACGAAGGGAAGTTCGACCGGCGCGCCGCACTGCAGGACGAGGACTAACTTCTTACCGGTATGGTAGAGGGCGTTAATGAGCGCGCGTTGGTTGCCCGGGAGGCGGATGTTCTTACGGTCGATACCTTCGGCCTCGGTGACTTCGTCTAAGCCGCAGAAGACAAGGAGGTAATCGGCTTTTTCGGCAAGTTCGAGGGCCTTGTCGATGAGTTTTTGTTTCTTTTTGCCATAACGTTCGAAGCCCGGTTCATAACCAACAACTTCCATCGGGAATTCTTTGACGCAGTCCATGATCTGGTCAACCTTCAAGGGGTTGACGACCGAGGAACCGGCGCCTTGATAACGGGAATTCTTGGCGAAGTCGCCGATGATCGCGACCTTCGCGCCAGCGGGAAGAGGAAGGACATCGTCTTTGTTCTTGAGCAAGACGAGGGATTCTTCGGCGACCTTCTGGGCTTCGAGGTGGTGAGCTTCTTTGTCGAAGCTACGCGCACCGGCATCGATATTCTTACGGACGTTGAGGATGACCTCGAGGAGGCGGTCGACGGATTCATCGACATAACGTTCTTCGATGCGGCCTTCTTCGACGGCCTTCATGACTTCTAAGTCGGTCTCGCCGCCGGAAGTCGGCATTTCGAGGTCGCTGGAAGCACGGAGAGCCTCGACGCGGTCATTATCGCCACCCCAGTCAGAGACGACGACGCCTTGGTAGCCCCACTCATTGCGGAGGATGTCGCGGAGGATGTGGGGATTCTCGTTGGCATAGGTGCCGTTGAGACGGTTATAGGAAGTCATCAAGGAGAGCGGGTTGGCTTCTTTGATGGCGATTTCAAACGCTTCAAGATAGATTTCGCGGAGGGCACGCTCATCGACCAACGAGTCGCTGGTCATGCGGCGGATTTCTTGGTTGTTGGCCGCGAAGTGCTTGATGCAAGCGCCGATGCCATTGCTTTGGACGCCGCGGATATAGCCGGCAGCCATCTTACCGGCGAGGTAGGGATCTTCGGAGAAATATTCGAAGTTACGGCCGCAGGCGGGGCTTCTCTTCATGTTGACGCCAGGGCCAAGAAGCAAGGTGACCTCAGCGGCGAGGGCTTCCTCGCCGATGGTCTTACCGACATTGAAGGCGAGATCCGGGTCCCACGAGTTGGCGACCGTGGCGCTAGAAGGCATACATGCGGCGGGAATCGAAGGATTCAAGCCGAGGTGGTCAGCGGCTTTGGCTTGTTTGCGAAGGCCGGAAGGACCATCACTTAAGAAAGCCTGAGGGACTTTCCCTTCGATGGGTTCGGTCTGCCAAAAGTCGAAGCCCGAAAGCAACGAGCATTTTTGCTGCAAGGTTAATGAAGAAATCAATTCCTGATGTTTTAATGGCATGTTTAGCCTCCTTGTTCGATGTTAAACTTAGGGATTTATCAGCGTCTTTCATTATAAAGAAAACGCTTCCAATTTTTAATACGCGTGGCGTAATTGGGCTTTTATTTCACTTAACCTGTCTAAATTGTCCCCTCCTTATATCCATAAGGAAAACTATTCTTGGTCCGGGATGGATACTTTCAGGACGAAAATCCCCTTGTCCGCCTTGATGTCAACTACCCCACCATAACGCTTGGCGATGCGTTGAATGGAACGGATGCCAAAGCCATGGCTGGAGACGTCGGTTTTGCTGGTTTGGATGCGTCCTTCCTTGATGCTAAGCTCCCCTTCATAGAAATTATCGCAGCGGAACGTCGACACCCCATTACGGTGATAGATGCTCACCGAAACGACGCGCTTGGCCTTATCCGAAAGTTTCATGGTGGCCTCGATCGCGTTATCGAGAATGTTCCCGGATAAGGTGAATAGGTCGACGGGTGGGACGCCTTGGAAGGCGCTTGGGTCTCCAGTATACGAAAGGCGGATGCGGTGTTTCTTGCAATACCCCCACTTCTCGCGGAGAACGATATTGAGCACTTCATTATCGAGATAAATCGTCGATTCGAATTCATCGATGTCGGATTCTAACGAGGATAGCAGTTTCTCCGCCTCGGGCCCGCCTTCGCGAAGAACCCGAACCTGATGCTTGAGATCATGGGCTTTGACGCGTAGGTCTTCCGCGTTGGCTTTGGAGAATTTAAACTGGCGGGCCTGCTCTTGCATCAATTGGGTGACGACTTGGTTTTCGGCTTGTAATTCATCATTCCTGCGGATGAGATAATCGGAGAGGAACAAAACCAAATACGTCGTGATTTCCGACAAAACAAACACGATATACAAGGTTTTATTGTCTTCGTTATAGTATTCCCCGATCGCGTGGATGGTGAGCATCATCACCAAAACCCCGAGGTAAATCCATAATACCGTGCGAGATAAATGGGGGCTGCCTCGAGATAAAGAACGCCTCGTCAGGAAGAAGAAACCGCCATAACTAAAGGCGAAGAAACCCAAGTAGATAAACAGGTTGCCGACATTGGCAAGTCCCGATATGGCAAGGAAGTTGTAATCTTGACCAATTAATTGGATAAAGAGGATATAGATAGCAAAGGCCAGGCTTCGGACCGCGCAGCTTTGGACTAGCGAGGATAACGTCGTCCCGATGCTACTATCAAAGATGGCATATTCCACCAAGAAAATCAGGGTCGGGAACAGAAGATATCCGATGATGGAGGCCGTCGTTGACACGACCGGATCATAATGCGCCTGTTCAAGCCACCACGATTGCAAAAATGCCATGCCCATAATCGTCGTGCCAATGAGCACTAACCCCACCGCTAAGGAAACATAAAAATATTTCCGTCGAGGCTGACGTCCGAAAAACGGGCCACAGGCAACCAAGATTTCCAAGACATACAGCATCCAACGGATGGCGATGAAGTGAAGGACAGGCATATCAGACTCCGCAGTACTCCGTAAACGTCAGCAAGAAGGAATCCCGGAAGGATTTGGTCAAGGGTACCGTTTCCAGACGGTCATCCCCATAGGAAACAAAGACATCCGTCTTCCCGATTTTCGCGACATAAGAAAGATTCACGATGAAGGAATTGCCGCACCGGGCAAAGCGGGTGGAAAGCTCATCCGCATAGTCTTTCATCGTGCCACGGGCGATGATCACGCGACCATCTTTGCAGTGGAAATGGAGATAATGCTTGATGACCTCAACGTAGACGATGTCTGATTCCTTAAGTCTCGCCACGCCATCCACACTTTTGAGAAGAATGTCCTTATCGATCACTGGGACATGATATCGATGATCTTGTGCATCTTGAGTAAAAACTCTTCATACACCAAGGGTTTGACGATGTAATCCACCGCGTTGACTTTGTACCCATCAACAGCAAAATGTATGGATTTTGTAAGGAAAACTAAGGTAATTAACGGGTTTTGCTCCCGGATTTTATTCGCGACATCGACGCCATTGATTTCTTCGCCGTCGAGGAGAATGTCCAGGAAGAGAAGATCGTATTTTACAAAAGGGAGGCTTAAGAATTCCGCAGACGAAGAATAGGTTTCTACCGAATAATCGTAAATGCTGTTTTGGAAAAACCGAGCCAGCATCGTGCAGGTTTCTTCGGCTTCGCGGGTGTCATCTTCAAGAATGGCGATACGGATTTTCATCGCTCCTATTTTCATACTTTTTTGCCTCCTTTGGAAGAAAGGGGAGGCCAAGTTTTATGGTCTCCCCTATCTGATTGTCGATTATTCGCCGACTTTCGCTTTTTTGCGGGAGCGGGCAAAGAGAATCCACATGATGCCAGCGCCGATGACGCTTAGGCTTACGACTGCGATATCCGCAGCCATGATGGTTTCTCTCCAGGGGAACGTCTTCGTGTCGGTCGCGACGGAAGTTCCCGAATTGGATTTATAACGCTCATCAACCGCCCAGGATTTGGTGATGCCGTAGACGATTTCTTTCGCGCGATGGTGGATGTAATACTGCATGGTCTTGTCGTTTTTGTAATCGTCCAAGGACCAGTAGGAATCCGAAGTGTTGAGCCACATATTCGTACCTGCCCACAAACCGGAGATGTGATCTTGGTAGAACATCGCAGGAACCGAGGCTTGGTCGGTGATAACGAAGCCTTGGAAGCCCCATTCGCCACGGAGGATGTCGGTCATGATGCCTTTATGGGCACCGATCCAACGAGTGCCAGCGCGGTTCATGGCACACATGAGGGCGTTGCTCTTGCCTTCGACGACCATTTGCTCAAAACCTTTGAGGAAGATTTCGCGGGCGGCTTGTTCGTTGGCGAAGAAGGCACCGCCATAGCGATTGGTCTCTTGGTCATTTAAGGCGAAGTGCTTGGTATAGGTGATGACACCCATGCGGCGAAGGCCTTTTAGCTCCGCAGCGCCGATGGAGCCAGAGAGTTTGGGGTCTTCGGAATAATACTCGAAGTTACGTCCGGAATATGGGGAGCGATGGATATTCGCGCCAGGGCCATAGACGCCGGCGACGCCAAGGGCGATGGAATCTTCGCCGAAATGGATGCCAAGTTGCTCGATGAGCACTTTGTTCCAGGTCGAAGCCATCACCACTTCCGCCGGCCAGGCCATGGCGGAGGTGCCGCCAACCAAGGTGCCTGAGATACCCGATGGGCCATCTTTATCTTGGGTCTTGGGGAGGCCGATGCGGTCTAATTGCTGCGTGCTATATCCACCCATGCGGATGAGTTTGGTCATCTGCTTATAGGAGAGTTGGGCGATGAGGTCATCCCAGCGGGGATCATTAGGTTCGGCGTCCACGAGGTCTTGCACTTTGTAGGTGGTCTCCTCAGAGGAGGCACGGTAAGTGAAGGCGTTGACCGCCGCGTCATCGCTGGTATCGCTATTGACGTCGAAGAACTTCAAATCCTCCAATAATGTCGCAGAGCCCTCCCAATTTCCGTTTTTGAAGGTGACGGGGAAGGTGCCTGCCCAATCGCTGCGGCTAAGATAGTTAAGCGAATCATAATGGTTGATATCGACGTCTTCCATATGATTGGTGATGGTGTTGCCCGTCACCGCTTTGGAATAGGTGGTCGCATCGACGGAAGCTTGAGCGAAGACCTTTTTCGCTAACGAAGCATTGCCGTTGGCGGTCATGCCGTCCGCGGTCGATTTGTCTTTGACGGATAGGATATTGTTTAAGGCATCGTGGACGTTATGGCCGGCAGAGAGATAGTAGTCGCCACTGCCGAGGACATAAGTCTTGTGATTCTTATAGTCGTAGGTAGCGAGGTCCTTCTTCTCGACTTTGACGGTGACGGTGGTCGTCTCGCCAGCGTTGAGGAGTTTGGTTTTCTCAAAGCCAACAAGTTCGGCGGAGGCCACTTCTGGTCCACCTGCGGTATAGGGCTTTTGAGCGTAGATTTCGACCACGTCTTTGCCCTGAAGCGGACCCGTATTTTTGACGGTGACGCGGACTTCATAGTTGTCGCCTTTGTCGTCGACGGCGAAGTTGGTCCAATCAAAAGTGGAATAGCTTAATCCAAAACCGAAGGGGAATTGCACGGCTTTTCCATAGTCATAGCCACTGGTATTGCCCAAGACGACATCTTCATAACGGGTCTCATAATAACGGTAACCGACATAGATACCTTCGCCATAAACGAGGTATTTGTCGCCGCGATCCACCGCGGAATTGGTGATACTGTAATTGCCAAGGTTGACGGTTGCCGGGGCACTGGTGGAATCATAAGCATAGGTATCCACAAGTCTTCCCGAAGGATTGACGGTGCCGTTAAGAATCTTGCCTACGGCGCGTAAACCTTCCTGGCCGACGCCACCCATCCATAAGGCGGATTTGACGTTAGCGTATTCGCCTTCTTCCAAGAAGCCGAGTTCGACCGGGTTATTGCAGTTGACGATGAGGATGACTTTGTTGAATTTGGAGCAGGCGAGCTTGATCATGTCGCGCTCGTTAGAATCCAACTGGAGGTATTTGCTGCCAGTGGATAAGGCGGTATAAGGCAAGTCTGCTGACTCACCACCGGAACGTCCGACGATGCAGATGCCCACATCGTCATTGTTTAACGAGGCTTTGACTTCGTCGGTGTAGACGCTTGCGGGCACTTCATTAACTTCGAAGGTGCCATGTCCCGCCTCATCCGGCGTCTTTTTGCGGTAGTTTTTGCCAGCGCCACTATCATAGAAATCCCATAAGGTGGCGTTGACGGTGAAGCCATCTTCTTCTAGCGCGTCTTTGAGTCTTGGGGCCGTGGAGGTATCGACAGATCCTGAACCTGCACCGCCATAGACGAAGTCTACGCTATTTTGGCCTAGAAGCGCGAGTTTTTTCTCATTGGATGTAAGGGGAAGAGCGTTATCTTTGTTTTGCAACAAGACAGCGCCTTCTTCCACGACTTGGCGGCAGACGTCCTTCTCCGAACTATTGGCCGTATAGGAAGAGGTCGTGAAGTAAACGTCGAGAAGACTTTCGTAGTTGTAGGCGATCTTGGTGCCGATGAGCAATCCTGCAGAAAGGACCGTACCGACGCTAGTGACGATGATGGCGTTGCGCAATGGATGTTTCATATCTGAGTTCTCCCTGCGCTAAGCTTATTCGTTGGGGTTAACAAGAGACATGGTGCCCGTGGAATCGGAGAGGAAGAGAGCTTTGGAGGCACCATAGGCATCGATGACATCCTGTTTGGAGTTGGCCATGTTCTTTTCGCCTTGGGCTTTCGCGGGCATCTCGACGGGGTAGGTCGCGTTGATGGTGTTGATTTGGATATTGAATCCGCCGGCTTTGGAATTGGAGTTGAGCAAGACTTCGTCCGCGACGCCGAGGGTCACTTTGGTGTAGTCGTCTTCAGAGGCGCCGATGGTCGCTTTGCCTTCCGCGACAACAGTAGTCGTGCTAAGAAGCATGCTATAGCCATATTTGATTGAAGTGGTCATATAGTTATAGGAATTGTCGTCGTAGATCGTTGCGATATGGACAGTGCCGTCCCAAGAGCCTTCGCCCATGGAACCAGGGTTGGCGAATTCGTTGACGATTTCAAATCTGTTGACGTCTTTAAGGACGGAAGAGACATCGCCAGAGGGCGTGGTCACGGGTTCGCCTTCTTCATCGGTGTCCGGGTCGAGGGTCGTGAACACGAATTTGGATTCATCGGCATAGATCTTTTTGCCGAGGCCGCACTCATTGATAACCTCTTGTTTGGAGTTGGCCATGTTCTTTTCACCCTGCTGCTTGGCGGGTAACTCGACGGGATATTCTTGAGTCGGGGTTTCAACCACGATGGAGAAACCACCGGCTTTGGAATAGGCGTTGAGGAAAACTTCGGCGGCGGCGTTGAGGGTATATTCGGTGACGCCGTCTTCGGTAGCGCCTTTGGTATATGTGCCATAGTTCATGATGGCCGATGTGGAAAGCATCATGCTGTAACCATAGGTCATGGTTGTCTCGGTGTAGCGATAGACACCGTTATCATAAAGGTCGGCTTGGTAGACATAAGCGTTCCAGGAGCCGTCGCCATAATTGCCGTCGACCAATTTGGAATCGATGAAGCTATAGGCGACCTTGGGGACAATGACTTCTTGCGAGCTAGAGGCTTCGCTAGAAGGGACGGAATCAGAGGAGCTGCCGACGGTGGGCGCCGAAAGGCCGGTGGCGCTGGAATTGGATGCGGAGGTTCCACCGCAAGCGGCGAGGCCAGCAGCGGATAACGCAAGCACGGATAATGGGAATAAATGTTTCATGTTGGGATGATCTCCTTGTTTCTGGCAAAACTTTAAAAAGGAGAATTGGCCCCGACAATACCACTGGCACGCTTCTACTCGTTTTAGGCACGAAAGCAAAAAAGCCCCTTTTATATATAAGGTATAGAGAGGCCTCATTCTTTTTTTCTAAAAGGATTAACCAATTTTGGAAAAGTGGAAAGAAACGACCCTCTATCCGTGAATTCCTAGAAGATGTTGTTCTTCCTTCTCCGTACCCCAAAGATTGGTTCAAAGGCGATTGCCTGGCCTAACCTCCGGGATTGATTCGGGTTCCAAACGCTTCCCTCATCTATTTTCCGCACGCGCATACATATTGCTTGACAAATTGACATTCATTCCTAAAATTTGAAAACGATTCGCAAATTGAGGAAACGAAAATGACCTACAAAACCAAGCAAAGAGAACTGATGTTAGCCTTCTTCGAATCGCACCACCACGATAGTTTTTCGGTGGAGCAACTCTATGAGCAACTCAAAGGCGAAGGGATCAGCCTCTCCTCGATTTACCGTAACCTCAACGAATTAGAAAAAGATGGCAGCGTCCATAAGGTCGTCCCCCAGGGCGCCAGAGAAGCCTACTATCAATTTGTCGGCTGCGAGCATTGCAGAGGTCATATCCATGTCCAATGCATCGAGTGTGGCAAGACTGTCCATCTTCCTGATCAAGCGACTTCCGAAATCGCGAAGCAAACCAAAGACTCCCTAGGCTTTGAGCTCGACCCCACCAGTACCGTCTTCTATGGGCTTTGCAAAGAGTGCTCCGCCCACCACTCGAGGTAGCGACATGAAAAAGCATTCCTTGTTTCTTCTTCCCATATTGTTTGTCTTAGGGGCTGGCGCGTTGCTTGGCTGCGCCTCTACTCAGCCTTCCGACAAAATGGAAATCGTCTGCACTATTTGGCCCGAATATGAATGGGTCAAGTCAATCATCGGAGATTCCGATAAGTTTAACGTCTCTTTGTTGATGACCAATGGTTCCGATCTCCATTCGTTCCAACCGACTTTCGGCGACATCTCCAAAATCACCAAGTCCGACCTCTTTATCTACGTCGGTGGCGAATCTGACGCCTGGGTCCCTGGTGTCTTACAAAATAAGATTAACGATAAGTTGATCCCCCTCAGTCTTACGGAAGTCCTCGGGGACAAAGCCCTAGAAGAGGAGCATAAGGAGGGCATGCAGGGCGAAGGGGAAGAGGAGGAAGCCTATGATGAACACGTCTGGCTTTCCCTTCATAATGCTGAACTTTTCGTCTCCGCCATTGAGGAGAAAGTATCGTCCTTGGATCCCGAACGGAAAGATACGTACTCTGCTAATGCACAGGCATACTTAGATAAGCTCAATCAATTAGATGCTGAATACACTCATGCCACCACGAATGCTGAAGCACAAAAGACCCTGGTTTTTGCGGACCGTTTTCCGTTCCTATACCTGACCACGGATTATGGCTTGGATTATTACGCCGCCTTCTCCGGCTGCTCTTCCGATAGCGACGCCAGCATGGAGACCATCATCTTCCTCGCCAACAAAATCGACGAGCTTCAATTGTCCCATATTTTCATTATCGATGGGTCTGATGGAAGGATTGCGGAAACCGTAAAGCAAAGCACTAAAAGCAAGGATCAGAAAATTGTTACCCTCGACTCCATGCAAACGACGACCTTAGGTGAAGGCAAGACCTACCTTGGTGTCATGGAAGATAACTTAAAGGTACTGAAGGAGGCACTAAAATCATGAGTGATAACGTCCTCGTCCGTTGCCAAGACCTATCCGTCGGCTATGAGCATCAAGCCGTCGTCAGCGGACTTAACTTTGAAATAAACCCTGGCGACTACCTTTGCGTCATCGGCGAAAACGGTGCCGGCAAAACCACATTGATGAAAACTCTCATCGGGGTCATCAAGCCTATTTCGGGCAGTTTATTCTTGTCCCCCGAAATCAAGAAATCTGGCATCGGTTATCTGCCCCAGCAAAACAATCTGCAAAAAGATTTCCCCGCGACCGTCATGGAAGTCGTTCTTTCAGGATTCCAACACAAGATGGGATTCCGCCCCTTTTATTCCAAAAAAGAGCGCCAAATTGCGATGGAAAACTTACATAAACTAGGGATTTGCGAATTGGCAAAACGTTGCTTCAGCGAGCTTTCCGGAGGACAGCAACAACGCGTCTTGTTGGCCAGAGCGTTCTGCTGCACCAAGGAAATCCTCCTCGTCGATGAGCCCGTATCCGGGTTAGACCCCAACGCCACCGAGTCCATGTACCAAATCTTGGAAAAGACCAATAAAGATGGCGTGGCCGTCGTCATGATCACCCATGATGTCACTAGCGCGATTCGTTACGCCAGCCACGTTCTACTCGTCGATAAAGAATCTTTCTTCGGCACCAAAGAGGAATTCTTACAAAGCGGGCTAGAGGCTGCGGGGAAACATTTTGTTGGAGGTCACGATCATGATTGAGGCCATCCAACGCATCGTTGACTATATCGTCAACTACCCCTTTGTCCGTTACACGATCGTCGTCGCGGTATTAATTGCTTTATGCGCCGCTTTGCTCGGCGTCACCTTGGTTTTAAAACGCTTCTCGATGATTGGGGACGGCTTATCCCATGTCGCCTTTGGCGCGATGGCCGTCGGCGCGGTCGTCGGACTAACCAATAACTTATATATCGTGTTGCCCGTCACCGTCATCAGCGCCATCTTGCTCTTAAAGAGTCAGGAATCCAAGCGAATAAAAGGTGATGCCTTGGTCGCGATGCTGTCGGTATCGGCATTGGCCATCGGCTACATCTTGATGAATAAATTCAAGACCACCAATAACGTGGCTAACGACGCCTGCGTCAGTTTATTTGGTTCCACCGCTATTCTCACTTTATCCATGACGGATGTATGGATCAGTATCGGACTTAGCGCCTTTGTCATCCTGTTCATGATTTTGTTCCACAACAAGCTTTTCGCCGTGACTTTCGATGAATCATTCGCCCGCGCATCGGGAACGAAGACCAGTATTTATGACATCGCCGTGGCCATCATCATCGCGGTCGTGGTCGTCGTCGCCATGAAATTAGTCGGTTCCTTATTGGTATCCGCTTTAGTTATTTTCCCCGCTTTATCCGCGATGCGCGTGTTCCGTAGTTTCAAAGGCGTCACCATCGCTTCTGCCATTATCTCCGTAATTTGCGCATTATTTGGATTGTTCTCCTCGATGATTTGGGAAACTCCGGTAGGCCCAACGATCATCATCTTTGATATCGCTGCGTTTTTGATTTTCTTCATCATCGGATTGATCTTAAGCAGAACCAAAAAGGCATAAGGCCAAATAAAATGGCTAGACAAACCATGCTAGGATTGCCCTATCTTTTGTCTACAAATCTAATGTATGACATCACCATATATTTTTCATGCCGTTTTACAATAACAGCCTTGAATCAGAAGTCCCAAATGGATGATTACAAATATCGTTGTTTTCCGTCTACGCGGTGAATGGCAAAAAAATGCGTTTCACCGCGCAGCAGACAAACAATGTTATAAAAGTTAGATTTAATCGGATAAATTCATTGAAGTTTCGGTAGATTATTGACATGCTTTACGCGGTGAAAAGCAAAAAAATGCGTTTCACCGCGTGAGGAAGACCGTATGAAAGCTATTGGAAGAGAAAGTGAAACACAGTTCCTGCAAGGGCTACTGGAAAGTGAAAAATCTGAGTTTCTTGCCGTTTACAGGCGATGGAGAGTAGGCAAAACCTTTTTGGTCGATTCTATCTTTTTCTCCATGTACACTTTCCGCCATTCCGCCGCATCGAATGACTCAAAAAACAGCGCATCAAAGATGATGGAGATTCAGTTAGCGGCGTTTCAGGACTCCCTTCGCTTATATGGTGATGACGGTCAGGGCGACATCGAAAACTGGATTCAAGCTTTTGCACGGCTGCGGTCCTTGATTCAAAAAAACAACAATAGCACCGGCAAAATTGTCATATTTTTGGACGAATTGCCTTGGATGGATACGCCCGGCTCTGACTTCATGACTGCATTCAGCTTGTTCTGGAACAACTATTGCTTTCCTCGCGGGGATATTTTGCTCATTGCTTGTGGCTCTTCGATGAGCTACATGAGCAAGAAAATCCTCTTAGGACAAGGTTCTATGTTTCACCGCGTAAGCAAAGAACTGAATCTCTCGCCTTTTACCCTGAAGCAAACTGAAGAATTCTTGCTTCACAAAGGGATACATTACAGCCGTTACGAAATCGTTTGCACTTACATGATTTTCGGCGGAATTCCTTATTATTTAGATTACTTGATGAAGGGGCAAACACTGGCTCAAAACGTTGATCGTCTGTTCTTTGCTCAAGGAGCCACGTTGGCAAACGAATTCACAGCCTTGATGAGTCAAAGTTTCGCTAATTCATCCTCTGCGGAGAAAATCATTGTCGCTTTAAACGACAAAAGAAAGGGACTTGAAAGAGCGGAACTGTGTGAAACCAGCAACGTCAAAGACGGCGGAGATTTCTCCGAAACCCTTAACGCATTAATTGCCAGCGGATTCGTTATGCGCTATGTCCCGTTTGGCATGAGCCAAAGGCATCCACACTACAAACTGTTTGACCCATTTTGCCTATTCTTTCTGCGTTTCGTTAAAGGAAATACTTCGTTGGACCATTTTTTCTTCCAACAGCACATCGAGTCTCCGTCTTTGAATGCGTGGCGCGGTCTAACCTATGAACTGGTTTGCATGCACCATGTCAACGAAATCAAAGCGGCATTAGGATTAACGGTAATTCGGACCGAAACAAGCTTATTGCCGTTAAGCGATGTCAATGATGGCAAGAAAGCACAAATTGACCTCATTATTAATCGCGCAGATAATGTTGCCACCATTTGCGAAGTGAAATTCTCTGGCGCAAGTTTCGAGGTGTCCAAAAAGTATTACGAGGAGCTCATCGAACGTTCTGCTTTAATCGCGACCAAATTAAAAAAGAAGCAATCCATGCAGCATGTTTTAATCACGACATTTGGCTTAAAGACAAACAATTACAGTTCTTTCTTCGACGCGTCCCTATGCTTCGATGACCTTTTTCGTTAAAGAGACTTAACGCCTTTTGACTAGCAGCGAAGGTCTTTCGTTAATTGAATTTCATCCAGGTTTTATGGGAGATTACATATTTTCAATCAAATTCGATTTAATGTCCCTTCCTTTGTCTTCGAACTAAGCTTTCCTCATCAATCGATAAATCGCAGGACTTGATCCAGCCCTTTGCAGATATGTTGACAGATTCTTTATCAGGGCCACAATTACGCCTTAGGCAATTAGCCTAAGCCACAACGAGGTAAAAATTATGGCATGCACAACAATCTTAGTAGGAAAGAAAGCCAGTTATGATGGCTCCACATTAATCGCGAGAAATGACGATGGCTTCTTTGACGAGAAGAAACTCATCGTCGTTGAACCCGACAAACAACCCAAAAAATATAAAAGCAAAATCTCCGGGGTCGAGATTCCCTTACCCGAGAATCCGCTTCGTTATACGGCCACCCCATCCGTCGATGATAAAAACGGTATCTGGGCCGCGAACGGCATCAATGCCAAAAACGTGGCTATGACCGCCACGGAAACCTTGACCACCAACCCCCTCGTCATGGGCGCGGACCCTTATGTTAAACCCGACCGTAACAAGGCGGGCAAAATCACCAAAGCCGGCGGCATCGGCGAAGTAGATCTCGTCGTCCTTGTCTTGCCATATATTAATAACGCGCGCGAGGGCGTCATACGTCTTGGCGCCTTGTTAGAGCAATACGGCACCTATGAGCCTAACGGCATCGCCTTCGCGGATGAGAACGAGATCTGGTGGCTCGAAACCATCGGCGGCCACCACTTCATCGCCCGCAGAGTTAAAGACGACGAATACGTTATCATGCCCAATCAATTCGGCATCGATAATTTCGATCTCAATGATGCTTTTGGCGCCCAAAAAGAGTATATCTGCAGCAAGGATTTACGCGAATTTGTCCAGCAAAACCACCTCGATTTGAATTTAAACGGCAAATTTAATCCACGTTTAGTCTTTGGTAGTCATAATGACTCCGACCATGTTTATAACACGCCTCGCGCCTGGTTCATGGCTCGTTATTTTAACCCCCGCACTTACAAATGGGATGGCCCTGACGCAGACTTCACACCCGAGTCTGATGACATTCCTTGGAGTCTAGTCCCTGAGCACAAAATCACCGTCGAAGAAGTCAAATACATTCTCTCCAGTTACTATCAAGGAACGCCCTATAACCCCTTTTCCAAAGTCTCGGAGAAGCCTGGTGTCTATCGGCCCATCGGCATCTCCCGTACCGGGGTCATGGAGATACTTCAAATCCGCCCTTACGTCGCGGAAGAAATAAAAGGAATTGAATGGCTGAGCTTCGCCAGCAACCCCTTCAACGCGAGCATCCCTCTTTACGCGAACGTCCCTAGTTTCCCCGCGTATTTCTCAGGAACGACATTGGATATCGATACCCTAAACTCCTATTTCTGGGCATCGCGAATGATCGGTGTTCTTGCAGACGCCAACTTCGGCTCCTGCGTCCAACACATCGAACGTTACCAGGCGGCCATGTTTAACAAAGGCCATGAGCTGCTGAACAAGTACGATGCCTTGTTCCAGGAAGGCAAAGATTTAAAGTTCCTCGAAAAGGCAAACGCTGAGATGGCTGAATTTGCCAAGAAGGAATCCATGGGCGTCCTGAAAAAAGTCACCATGGAAGCTTCCAAAGTAATGAAATGCGGCTATTCTCGCAGCGACAACTAAATCATATACAAACTTCTCAGTGGCGTAGGATATCCTGCGCCATTTTTTAATTTAGGGGAGTTTTACGAAGGAATTCAGGCAAAACAAAAAAGAATGGGTTGATTCCCAACAAATAAATGACGCGCCGAAGAGTTTTCTCTCTAAATCCTTCATCAATAGGCAAAAAATAGCGTGCTTGGGGAATCATCCCAATTTATCCCAGGACATCGCCAAAATATTTACCTTTGTTTAAGACAGCGGGTGGTCATTTCGTTATACTCTTAACGAAAAGCACAATTATGGGTGTTAACTCTAAGAGCAAAACCTTAAGACGACATCTGGGGCTTCTCGTGCTTGGCTTTATCGCGCTTTCTGCCTGCGGTAACAGCGAGCCAAGTTCATCTTCCGAAAGCACTTCTGCCTCCGCTTCAAGTTTCGTGTCGAGCTCGCCAATTGATTCCAGCAGTATCCCCGCCAGCAGTCAATCCACTTTGCCCTCTTCCAGCCAAAGCACTTCAAAGAGCATCTCTTCCTCAGAGCATTCTTCCACGCCTTCCCCCATCGAAGAAAAGATTAATGCCATCTTAAGTGAGCATAATTACACCATGGACGTCTCTTCCTATTTAGAAGGGACTCCTAATGACATTTTCACCGATACCTTCGTCAACATTGATGACCTCTGTTATTACAACCGCTATTTCAACGGCTATTCTGGTATCATCAAGCAAAGCGACCAAGGCTATGTGAATTATATTCAGGCCGGAGATCATATTTATCCGTCCACTTTCTATGCGACCAATCCCAATGTCGGCGTGTCTTCTTTATACGATTTGGTGGCCGAAAATCTTTTCTTAGAACCCTACGTTGAAGAAAGCAATGGCATCTACGTTTCCTATAATACGGACGTCATCGCCGTCGCCTGCAACTTCAGCGGCTATATGGAGACCGCCATGCTCATCGCGCCAGAGAAGGTGAACCTCATCGATGAGGAAGATGGCCTGATGGTTTATTTCACCTTTGAGGTTCCTTATATCGATGAGGAACTCGCCGAATGGAAAATGGAGACGGGGCATTGTCAGTTGCGCATCCATGATATTGGGCTCACCGAGAACGAGACCGTGGAAGCATATCTCCTCGATCCCACGAGATCCTATGTCGCGCCGATTTCCTGGAACGAAGACGAAACCGCTTTGTTCGACAGTTACTTTAACGGGGTTACCCCTCCTTTTGTCATCGGTGCCAGTTACGCCTATAGTTTGGAATCCAAAGAGACCTATGATGGCGTCAATTTGGTTTATACCGATTTAGCTTCCGGCAACGTTCTCCCCGCCTATCAACTCTCCCTTGAAAAGGAAGGCTATATCGTCACGGAAGAAAAAGGCGTTTTCACCAAAGTTCTTCGCGATGACGAAAAGGGCAAGTTGACCACCTACACCATCACGATGGTCTATCTTCCCCCAGAGGAACAATCGGGGCTACATACCATTGGATTCTATTATCCAAAAGGGGTCTTCCAAGCCGAGTTCAAAGTTCGCATCACCAACCTCGCGATCAGCAACGCAGCCGATTTCAATGCTTATGTCGCCGCGAATGGATTAAGCACCTATATCCCCGCTTTGCCCGCTGATGACACCATCACGCGCATCTCTGGTTTTGAAGATAGAACCGCAAATATGAACCAGTATTATGGAGATTATTACCTTTTCTATACCTCCAATAACTACATGAGGCTTTACATTGAGGACTCCGAACAAGCCCAAGACTTTGCCTTATCCTATTTATTATCTTTACGCAATCTTGGCTATACCGCGGATGCCGAACGGGGATTAGGGACCGTCAGCATCGCTAGCCCCACCTGGAACGATAGTTTTTCTTCCTATGTCTCAATCACCGACCCCTACTCCCTCTCCAAATCCAGCTATCCAGGTTACCTATTGCTCCGTTATTGCTTATATACCCCAGAACATTACGTCGCCCCAACAAAGAATTACGTACCCTTGGTGATAGCCAAAGACGAACGCATCACTTCTTTCGCCTTCTATAACCAAAAGGGTATTCCCCTGTATGGCTGGGATCCCACCGATTCTAATCCCATTTATTTCGCCTTCACCGCATTATCGGGATATGAAATCCTTGGACTATCCATCGAAGAAGATCAAGGAGCCACCATCACCTATCAACAATCCGATGACCGTTACAAAATCTCATTATCCGCTGCAAAAATCGACTCGATTCACGTTGTCGTCGCTTTTAAAGCCGCAGGTTATTCCTTGACGGTCGATGCTGGTGAAGGCGCAGATTTCGCCTTCTTGTCTTTAAGTGACGTCGGCCTTGTCCCCGAAAACCAATACGTCAGTTTTGTGTTAACGATAGCCTCCGGTTACCGCTTGGATAGCATCTACATCAAAGAGCAACCGACCTATGCGATTCGCAAAATTACTTATCTCGAATCCGCCTATGAATTCAATATGCCTGGATTTGATGCGACACTAGTCATCCAAACCCATAAGGTTACCCCTGAAGAAGCCAAACTAATGAGTTTAAGAATCGATGCTACCAAACTCGAGTTTACCCAAGGTGACACCTTCTCTTTCGAAGGAGCTATCTACGCCGTTTATGAAGATGGCAGGGAGATCGAAGTCACCGACAATGCAACCTTCTCTGATTTTGACTCTTCCTCCCTCGGTGAAAAGACCATCATCGTTTCTTATGACGATGGCAAGCAAAGCATCAGTGCCACTTATGTCGTTAAAATCGTCCCGTCTACATATCCGACACAGGTCGAAGGTCATCGTTACGTCCTTAAGAAACGGCTTGGCGGCGTCGATACCTTCTTCCGCTTCACCTTCAAGGAAAACGGCATGGGCGAATATACCCGAACCCCCGTTTCCGCCAACGATTCTTCCTCGGCTAGCATTCATTTCTCCTATACTCAAGAAGGAGATTCCATCACCCTGGTCCTGCTAGAAGGAAGCGACTCCTTCTCCAGTTTCTCGACGCTCCGCCCTTTCGATTCTGATATCGTGGATGAGACAACCTTTAACGCCACGGGCAAACTTCTTGAAGGCGGCGTTTTCACCATCACTTTGTATGGCGTAAACGGCAGTTCCCCATCCACTCAAACCTTTGCTTTTGAAAGTTGATTTCGTCAAGCATAGTTACGCTAACTTACTAAAAATAGGTGCGAGTTGTGCCTAGATTGGGCTATTTTCCGAACCAAGAAAAAATAAGAATTGTGTTCCTTGATATGTCAGTTATTTTATTGTTAACAATAATTTAGGAATCGCATTTTAAATCCCT
>JAGAHY010000081.1 GCA_017626815.1 Bacilli bacterium
CACAGGCCAAAGCAGGTGCAGTTGACGCTGTTCTAATTAATTAGAACAACCTTAGGGGATGGGGCCAATAGCACTGGGTTAACGCGGTGGAAAAATCGCCATGAAAGACCAATTTCCGAACGTAAAATGGGGAAACTCAAAGGAATATGAAGAAAACGCCCCTTCAACCCCGAAATAATCAATAACCTTATTAGTGCTTGTTAACGAACCGGAGGATGAAGAGACGCGAATCTCCACTATGCCCAAATAACAGCATAAGTAAGAAACAAAAGCGCAGATACTCGCACTTAACGCAGAGATAGCAAATAGCATTTTGGTATACTCCTTTTCTTTTTTGCCATTATGCACGACATTCAATCCGAGCCTTTCGTAGTGTTGTTCTCTTTTTCGTTTCTTTCTGCCTGAGCAAAACGAACACGAAGAAAATAGAGCTTTTACGGAGTGCCTATAGATCCGTTTTACTTTTGGCTTCGTCCATAAGCAAAATTTATATCTAAATTCGATAAGAAAAACGGCAACGAATCGTATTGGATCCATTACCGTCAAGTTGATTTAGCTAGATAACTTAGTCAATGAAGAAGTCATCGCCGGAGGCTTTCTTTTCTTCGAGGTAAGCCGCCTTGAATTCGTCGTTTAAGCGAAGGTCGCTCGGAGAGCAGATCTCGCAGTCGATGGGGATGTTGCGCGAGACTTTCTTCTCAAACGTGGTCCCATCGAATTTCATGGCCCCGTCGGTGACGATGACGACTTTGCTGCCGACTTCGATGTTTTGATAACGGGAGACGGTGGAAAGGGTATTCTCCCCCACTTTCAAGGTCACGATGCGAAGACGTTCATCCAAAGGATGTTCTTCCAATAACGTCACTTCCGCGACTTTGAATCCCGAATCACGGCAATAGGGAAGTTTCTCTAAGCCGGCGTTGACGAGCTTGTCATTGATGACGTCGAGGAGGACATCGTTAGGCGCGATGATCATGCCGGAGGCTTTGATCTTTGCGGTCTTGCCGAAATTGAAGATATTGATGCCGATGAGCTGCCCTTCTTTATAGAGGGCGTTGACGTCGCCGCAGACTTTGTTATCGTCGGGATAGGCGTTCGGCTGCAAGACGATGAATAAGACATCGCCGACATGTTCGTGGTTATAGAAGAGATGGTACATTTGGGTTTCCTCCTATTTTTCGATGATGACGCGGTGGATGTTTTGTCCTAATCCGCGGAAGCGGGCTTCGTACTCGCTCATCGCATCATGGGTTTCATCGAAGTCATAATGATCCGTGTTATAGACGATTTTCAAGTTGGCTAAGGGTACTTCTTCCAGGGTGAAGGCGTAGAGCAACGGGTTATCGGTCTTGAAGACGATTTGGCCGCCTTCCTTCAGCAAGGAAGCGATTTTGGCGAGGCGTTCATGGTAGGTGAGCCTACGCTTCGCGTGACGTTTCTTCGGCCAAGGGTCGGAGAAATTAAGGTAGATTTTGTCGAAGCGGTATTTCCCTAAGGCTTCGAACAAATCATCGAAGTCGCCGCCGATAAGACGGACGTTATCTACGTCCAAGCCTTCGATTTTCTTCGCCGCCGTGGCCAGGATACTTAAGTCGCGTTCTAAGCCAAGATAATGGCCGGGCTGCTTTTGGCTTAAGCCGATGATGAAGTCCCCCTTTCCCATCCCGATTTCCAAATATAACGGGGATTGGCGGAGAAATTCATCGTTTTCCGGCAGGTTTTGGTAGACGAGTTCTTCGTGGGCTTGGAGGTAGGGAACCGCCCAAGGTTTGCTGCGGCCCCTCACTTCTTTAATTGCCCCAAGGAATAGATCGCGTCGGCGTAGATGGCGATCTGCTTGTTGAAGTCCTCGACGTAGAAATATTCATTCGGCGAGTGGATGTTGCCTTCGTGGCCTTTGAAGGTGCCGCCATAGGCGACGCAGTTTTTGGCCTCTTTGGCATAGGTGCCGCCACCGATGGCTTTGGGCTTGTCGAAGAGCTTGAGGGTCATGTGCTTATAGGACTTCATCAAGGTGCTGATGAGGGCGTCTTTCGGATCGAAGTAAAGCATCTTGGAAGCGCCGCCGAGGGTGACGTTAAGGCCGGTCGCCTTCGTTAACGCGGCGAAGGATTCTTCGGGTTTGCCCTTCTCGCCAAAGCGGTGGTCGATGGAGATGCTAAGAGTGCCCCCTTGATAACGGATGAGGCCATAATTGAAGGTGCTATCCCCCGCTTCTTTGAAGCCTTCGGAATAGGTATAGCCGCCGAAGTTCTTGCCATGGGGCTCTTCCAGGGCGTTAGCGATGGTGAGAAGAGGCTTGATGTTATAGATTTCGCCAAGGGCTTTGAAGGCCAATAAAGCGGCGTTGACGCCAAGTTCCGGCGTGGAGCCGTGAGCGGATTTGCCATAGAAGGTCAAGATCATGATGGGCCCGGCGAGGGAAACATCGACTTTGAGGCCTTTGGCTTTGAGCTTCTCCTCCAAGGTCTTGTCGGCCTTGATGGTGACGACGAGTTTATCGCAGACGGCGTTGACGACCACGCCGCCATCCATCTCAATGATCGGGGCGAGGTCTAGCTTGCCCGAGGCGGTCGCGCGCTGGATGCCCTTCTCCGCATAGATGAGGGGGAATTCGGCGTCGGGGGTGAAACCGTAGTCGCAATCGGGTTTCTTCAGGGTATGGAAATAGTATTCCAAGCAGCTGGAGCCGCGTTCTTCATCGCCGCCCGCGACCAAACGGACGCGGAAATAGTTGAGCAAACCGTTGTCTTTCAAGAGTTTGATGGCCATCAAGGAAGCGATGAGCGGGCCTTTGTCGTCGGAGGAGCCCCTGCCGATGATTTTGGCGTCTTTGCCTTCGCCAACGATGTCGGCGGCGAAGGGCTTATGGTCCCATTTGCCCGAGACGGGGACGACGTCGGCGTGGGCGTAAACGCCGATTAAAGGGCCGTTGTCGCCGAAGGAGATTTCGGTGGCGCGGCCATCGCAGGTATCGACGTTGAAGCCGTAGTCGCGGCCAAGTTTGGCCACATAGTCGAGGGCCTCTTTGACCCCCGCCCCATAGGGAACGTCTGAAGTGATGGTCTTTGGGTCATAGACGGAGGGTTTGCCGATTAAGGCGCGGAGGGCCTTCAGGCCGAGTTCCTCATAGTTTTTGGCGAGTTTCTTGAAATTTGGTTGCATGCTGAACTCCTTAACGAATCTTGCGCGGCCGGCGGTAACGTTTCAGAACTTTGCTGGTCGCGAGGTATAGCGGTGGGATGACGAGTGCCGCCACGGCCATTTCCCCAAGCATCCCAAACGCGATAATCAAGGTGAAGGTCAAGGCCGTTCCCGTGGCGATGGGGCTGCCGGAAGAGAAGAGTGAGGTGATGGTGTCCGGATAGAAGATATAGAGGTCGAGGAACACCAATCCGGTGTGCAAGGCGGTAAGGATTGCACACGCCAGTGCTAAGTATATGCCCTTTAGGCCTTTTTTAGAACCCTTTCCTATTAAGGAAAAGACAATCCCGGCGATCAGTCCAAAGAGGGCGCGGGGAGGAATGGCGACCCAGGGGAAGGCGAATAAGGCGTTGAAGCCGGTGCTGGTGAGGGCCTGGACATAGGAAGATAAGCCGAAGACAACGCCGAGCAACAAGCCTTTTTTCCACCCGCCGATGGCCGCGCCTAAAAGCACGGGCAAGTGCAATAAGGTCAGCGAGACGAAGGGCGTGATGGCGATATAGCCCATATAAGGCACGAAGGTCATGATCACGATGATGGCGATGAAAACGGCGTCTAGAGTCATCGTGGCGATGAGCTCGTGGGTGGTCTTCTCTTGTTTCTCATAGGGTCTGGCGATGAAGATGGTGAATAAGACGGTGATGCCAAACAAGATGGCGGTGAGAACGGGCACGTAATCGTTCATTGACGGTTCCTCCGATAGATATCAAGCAAGCCTTCGAGCAATAGCCTTGGCTCATAGTCATAGTCGCCCATTAACGGGGCGACATATTTGGAAAAGCCTCCGGTGAGGATTCTTTTGCAGGGATAACCTGCTTCTTTTTCCACGCCGTCGGCTAACGCTTTGGCCATGAAGACGTTGCCATAGGTAAGGGCGCTATTCATGGAATCCGTGGTGTTTTTGCCGAGGATTTTAGCCGGAATCGACGGAGAAACCTCCGGTAATAAAGCGGCCGAAGAGGATAAGGAACGGCTCTGCAAACCAATGCCCGCGGCAATCGAGCAGCCCAAGAAGGCGCCCGTTTTGTCCACGAGGTAGACTTTCGTCGCGGTGCCGAAATCGACGATGATGCAGGGTAATAGCCCTTTGACTTTCGCCCCTGCCGCTCCAGCGATCATGTCCGCGCCGACTTCCTTAGGGTTATCGGTGACGATTTTCACGCCCGTCTTCAGCCTGGGTCCCAAAATCATGGGCGGAACATGAAAAAGGCTGTGGCAGAGGGCGTTATACACCTCCGTCAACGCGGGGACGACGGATGAGATAATGACCCCTTCCACAGACGTGGTAGGAATATGGTTATGTTGGAAGAAAAGCGAAGTGGAAGCGATGGCTTCCTCGACGGTTAGGTCGCGTCTGCTTGAGACGCAGTAATAGATCGACTCTTTTCCTTCTTCCACGAGGAGAAAGTCGGTCATCGTGTTGCCAATATCGATGGCTAATAGCATATGGTCTGCCTCCGTTTTGGTCCGCTTCGGGTACCAAACGCGGAATACTATAATGCAACTTAGCCTTTAAGGCTAGAAAAGAATGGGGATTGCCGCGGGCTTTCGCCTGAAAGTGGTTCATTAATAGTGACAAGGAGATGCTCGCGGGCATCTTCAGGGGCGCGTTCAAGGTCAAGGGGGCCGCGGTCAACCGCTTCGTCAGGTTCTGCAGAGATTCGGGATAGCGGAGCTGAAGAAGCCGGCTAAACAGATAGCGGTCAGGAAGTAGGAGATAGTGGCGGCCGTCAAGCATAGGAAGAGCAACGCCGGCACCGAGGGCGTCAACAGCAAGATCCAGGAGGCGATAACCAGGTCCCGCGGCTACAGGAACGTCGAGAACGCGATACGGTACCTGATGTTCTACTGCAGCCATTGGCGGAAGGACATTAAACTGCCCTTCGAGACGTGACACAACGCCCCGTTACCCACAGTAAACTGCGAAGCGCCCATTTTTGCATGCCTTTCATGACTGAATGATAACAAAAGAAAAACAAGAAAATCACAGAAAAATCACACCCTTATCCAAAAAAATCACAAAGCTGACTGAAAAAGTAACAGAAAAATCACAAAAAAGTAACAGCGAAAATCATCGCATTAACTCCCCATAATGTTAAGATTTGGATATGGTTAACGAACTATTGGCCCCGGCTGGGAATTTGGAAGCGGTGAAAATCGCAATCGATAATGGCGCAGATGCTGTCTACTGCGCTGGCAAGCGTTTTGGCGCGCGAAGCTTCATCGCCAACTTATCCTTGGAAGATATCGAGGAAGCGGCGCGCTATTGCCATCTACGTGGGAAACGGATTTACATCACGTTGAACACCCTTGTGTTTGAAGATGAGCTAAAGGAAGCGGAGGAATACATCGATTTCCTTTATCAGCACGTCGATGCCATCATCGTCCAGGATTACGGCATCGTCCACTACATCCGTTCCAAGTATCCTGACTTCCCCGTCCACCTATCCACGCAGACGAGCATCCATAACGAGCAAGATCTGCGCCTATTAAAAGAATTAGGTATCACGCGCGTAGTCTTAGCTAGAGAAGTCACCCTAGAAGAAATAAAGTGTTTTGCCAAAGTGGGCATTGAACTGGAGATTTTCATCCATGGTGCCCTGTGCTTCTGCTACTCCGGGCTTTGTTACATGTCCTATTTCCATGGGGGGCGTAGCGGCAACCGTGGCTCGTGCGCACAGCCTTGCCGTCAAGCTTATGAACTGTTGGAAGATGGCAAACCCATCGCGAAAGGTCCCCTTCTTTCGATGAAGGATCTTTGTTTCTTCCCCGAATTTCCAAAGTTGCTCCAGGTCGGTGTCGCTTCCTTAAAGATCGAAGGCCGCGCCAAGTCGCTAGAATACCTGGCCTCCAGCGTTCGCATCTACCGGAAACTCATCGATGAATTCAACCATGGAGATTCACCTAAAGTGGACCAGTCTCGCTTAGAAGATTTACAGGCTTCCTACTCCAGGGAAACCACGAAAGGATACCTCAACAACGAGACAAACGCCGAGGTAGTGACCTCCTCAAAGGTTAAGCATATCGGTCTAAAAATCGGTGAAGTCATTGTTTCTAACCCTAGACAATGCAAGATTAAGCTATCCAAAGAACTTTGCCTTAACGATGGTATCCGCATTGAGAGGGGCGGCTTTGAGACGGGATTTGTCGTTACCCGCATCATTGAAAACGGAAAAATGGTACCTGCCTCTTCCGGCACGGTCATCATCGACGTGAAAGAACGGGTTCCTCTTGGAAGCATCGTCTACAAGACTTCTTCCAGCAAAGTTACCAAATCGTTGAAAGACGTCACCGTCGCAAAGATACCGGCCTCCCTTGGCATCGCCTTGACCCCCACTTCCGTCACTTTGTCTTTTGATGCGCTTGGACAGCATATTGAAGAAATCTTTGATGGCAACTTCGAGAAGGCCAACTCCGATCAAAGCGAGCGCATCAAATCGCAGTTCGCAAAACTCGGTCAGCTACCCTTCGCTTATGAATCCATAGCCTTCGAAGATAAGGAGGGTCTCTTCCTCCCTGTCAGCGAGATGAACCGTATCCGTGGAGAATTACTCGCCAAGGTAGAGGAAGCCCTCTCAAGCCAAAAAGAACGTGGCCTGCGCCCCTATCCTTTTGCCAATGATGTGCCCTATTGCTATGAAAAAGAACGGGATAGTCTTCGCCTCAATTATGATCAAAAAGAGGAAGGTTATATCGCCGATCATCTTATTGATGGAGGGTCCTTAAAGAAAGAAAGTTTTGCCTTCCATCTGGCAGAAATCGGAGAGGATTCCATCGTCTCTCCTTATTTAGGAATCACCAATTCTTCCAGTGTCTCCTTCTTCCGCCACCTGAGCAAAGGCATCATTATTTTGAGTTATGAATGCACGCCGGAAAACGCTGTGGAATTATCTAAAATCGATGCAAATCTCGGATATCTAGTGGAATTCAAAGAACCTTTGATGGTTTCAAAACACTGTGTCGTCGCGGCGAAAAAAGGCAAGAAAGGAAAGGGGTGTGGCGAATGCTCACGCCACCATTACCAACTTGTTAACGGCAGCGATGTCATGGATTTACGTTTTTCCAATTGCAACATGCACATCGAAGGAAAACAGATCAAAAGAAAAGAGCCACAAGGACTAATTCCCGTGACTCTGTTGTGATTTAGATATCCTGCGAGACGAACACGCCATCGACGCGTTGGCGGAGGATGTCGGCGATTTCCTTGACGAGTTCTTCGCTCTTTTCCCAGCCTAAGCAAGGATCGGTGATGGATTGCCCATAGACACCATCGCCTGGATTTTGTTTGCCATCGCAAATATAAGATTCAATCATCAAGCCTTTGACCAATGCATTGATCTCCGGGTCATGTTTCATGGAATGCAGAACCTCTTTGGCGATACGGCGCTGCTCGTAATATAGTTTGCCTGAATTATCGTGGTTGCAGTCGACGATGACCGCGGGGTTGAGAAGTCCACTATCTTTATATAAAGAAGCGACTTCTTTCAAATCTTCATAATGGTAATTGGGATGGACGTTTCCTAAGCGGTCGGTATAGCCTCTTAGAATAGCATGGCAATAAGAATTCCCCGTGCTTTCCACTTCCCAGTTACGGTAGATAAAGTGATGGGGAGACTGTGCCGCGCGGATGGAGTTCATCATCACGCGAAGGTCGCCACTGGTAGGGTTTTTGAAGCCGACAGGGACGTCGACGCCACTTGCCGTCAAGCGGTTAAACTGGTTTTCTACTGACCTCGCCCCGACGGCAACATAGGATAAGACATCGGAAAGGTAACGGTGGTTTTCCGGATAAAGCATCTCATCCGCGCCAGACATGCCCGTTTCATTAACGACGCGCATATGAAGTTTACGGATGGCGATTAAGCCTTTTAATAGGTCGGGTCCGCCTAGAGGATCAGGCTGATGAAGCATGCCTTTATAGCCCATGCCAGTGGTTCGAGGCTTATTGGTATAGACGCGCGGAACAAGGATGAGCACATCCTCGACTTCTTTTTGTAACGCGGAAAGCCGCATCATGTAATCCATGACGGAATCTTCGCGGTCTGCGGAGCAAGGCCCGATAACCAAAAGGAATTTATGGTTACGGCCATCGAGGCACATCTTGATGGCCTCATCCATTTTCTCTTTGGTTTTCTTCCCCGCTTCCGAGATGGGGTACATCTCTTTGACTTCCTCAGGAATGGGAAGTTTTCTTTTGAATACCATGTTCATCGGCGTGACTCCTTTAGTCTTCGTTTTTCTTCGGCTTCTCGAATAGGAGCCTGCGTTTCTTCGCAAGGCGCATGTCTTCGCGTAACGCGTCGACATTGCCTTCTAGGATTTGTTTCTTCACTTCCTCCATCTGTTTCATAAACAAATCGATGGATTCCAGTAGAGGTCCTTTGTTGGAGAGGAATAACTCCGACCAAAGGGCGTCATTTATTTTAGCGATACGCGTGAGATCACGGAAGGAATCTCCACTATAACGGGCATAAGATTCGTTATCCTCGCAAACCATCAAGGCCATCGCGATGACGTGCGTCAATTGGCTAAGATAGGAAATCATGCGGTCATGTTCTTCCGGCGTTAACGTTGAAATCGTTGAAAATCCGAGCAATTCCCCAATTTCTTTCGCGATTTCAATGGCCTTTTGGGTATTTTTTGATGTTGGGGTGACGATGTAATTCGCGTTATGGAAGATCTTCACATCTGCGTTTTGGACGCCGGAGACTTCGCGCCCCGCCATCGGGTGAGCGCCGATAAATTCAGCGTCTTTGCCTAGAAGCTCTTGAACCTCGTTCACGAATAGACCTTTGATGCCGGCCGCGTCGGTAATGATGGCCCCCTTCTTTAAGAGGGGCTTATTATCCCTAATCCAATCGGATACCAAAGAAGGATAGAGACAAAGGATGACGATATCATAACTGCTTAAGTGTTCGTCTGGCGCTTGGTAGCCCTCTTTAATCCAGCCCTTATCCAACGCGAAGGAAAGTGACTCTGGATTAGGGTCAATCGCGGCTACTTCATACCCTTGTTGAGATAGCCCTTGGGCATAGCATCCGCCGATAAGGCCTAAACCAACGATTAGGAAACGGGTGTCGGGCGTAAGAACATTATTCTTCATATAAGCTCACCTCCACGCCTAAGCGGCGAAGATCGTCAAAGAAATTAGGATAGCTTTTGTTCACGGCTTCCGCGCCTAGAATCGTCCCTCCGCGCGTGGTTAGCATGACCGCCGTGGTCATCACCAAGCGATGGTCATTTGGGACTTTAATTTCTCCTAAAGGTCCTTTTTCCGTCGAAGGGTAGATCTCGATTCGATTCTCCTCTTCCACCGTTTTTGCGCCAAAAAGCCTGCAAATCTCGGCCATATCAGCTACGCGGTCACTTTCTTTGATGCGCAAACGGCGGATGTTAGTGAAGGTTGCGCCATGGAGCAACGCAGCCATCCCAAAGCAGATGGGGCCTAAATCAATCGCATTAGAAAGGTCAATGACGGGATGACCGTCGCGAAGCTTTTCGAAAAATTCGAGGTGGACTTTATCGCCTTGTATGGTATTTGGATTTAGCCCTTCGACTTCGACGTGGCCACCAAGAAGATTTAACGCATGGAGGAAAGCCGCATTGGATTCATCGCCTTCCACCACCGCATCAATTGGTTTATAGACTTGTTTTCCTGGGATGAAGAACCCCTGATCGAGACGATGAACGATCACGCCGAATCTCGATAAGACATCGATAGTCATCGCGACATAAGGCGCGCTTTCCAATGCCCCATCGATTTGAAGGGTCGAATCTCCTTCCAACAAGGGAAGAGCAAACATCAACCCCGTGATAAACTGACTGGAGACGCCACCTTCAAGACGGAATAACCCAGGCTTTAGTTTTCCTTGAACAGTAAGTTTCTCCACTTCTAGAGAATAAGAAACACCTTGTTCATCAAAGATTTTAAAATACGGGGTTAGCCCACGTTGAAATAAACGATTCGAACCCGTAAAGATAACTTCATTTTCCTGGAGCAACGCAATTGGTATCATGAACCTTAATGTCGATCCCGATTCTTGGCAGGGCAATACCAACGGATTCGCTTTTTCCGATAATGCCTTCAAGCAATCTTGGGTCGCTTGAATATCTTTGGAAGTTCCCAGATGGGTTATGCTTCCGCCTTTAGCCAAAAAGGAGGCGATCAAAAGACGGTGGCCATAACTTTTTGATGGCGGAGCGGCCACGTGGCCACGAGCAAGCGAAGGTTGAATTACCGCCTTCATTGGCCTACCTTTCCCATTAAGTAGTCGAGAGCTTCAATGTAACCCTGGATGCCATGTCCAATAATCGTTTTTTCGGCATATAAACCAACATAAGAAATCTGGCGGAACTCCTCGCGCTTCTTGACGTCAGAAACATGGACTTCGACCGTGGGAATACCCGTCGCTTTTAAAGCGTCTAAAATCGCGATGGAAGTATGCGTATAGGCGCCAGGATTAATGACGATGCCATCTACATGGTCAAAATAGGCCTGCTGGATGTAATCGACAAGATCGCCTTCATGATTGGATTGCCGCTCTTCGACTTTGACGGAATGGTCGCTCGCATATTCTTCAAGGGAATCCAAAAGCGCCGAATAGGATTGCTGACCATAAATCTGAGGCTCGCGGATACCGAGCATATTGATGTTTGGACCATTGATTACTAGGAAGGATTTCATCGTTGCTCTCCTTGAATGATTTGTTTGACGGCATCTTCTTTTGCCCCGTTATTGGGAATGACTACATCGGCGTGACGCAGGTAGATAGGATATCGCGTTTCGTATAGGTTTTGCAGGTTTTTTTGGTTTTTACTCAAAGGGCGATCATCGCTTAATGTCAGGTTTTCGAGGTCGCGGTCTAAGAAATACAAACGCCCATTTTGTTTTAAATGGTCCACGTTTTCTTGTCTTAGGATAGCCCCTCCCCCGGTCGCGATGACAAAGGGAAAGCAGGAATAGATTTCATTGATGACCTGCGATTCGACATCGCGAAACGCGGGCTCCCCATGCGCGGCGAAATAATCCGTGATAGGCATCTGAATCTTTTTGACGATCTCCTCGTCGAGGTCAAGGAATGGTAAATCAAGTTCTTTGGCTAATGCCCTACCGACCGTCGATTTGCCAGAGGTAGGCATGCCGATAAGAACGATGTTACGCGTTTTCGATAGAATACGGCGATACTCTTTCTCGATGACCTCGGGATTATAGGCTCTGCCTAAGAATAGTTCGCTCGCTTTAACGGCTTGGGCGACAAGCATATAAAGGCCGCCTTCTGCCTTAATGTCTTTTTTCTGCGCCTGAAGGACCATCTTGGTTCTCCAAGGGTTATAGATTAAATCAACATATCCTTCTAAGGCAGGGAAACGAGTCAGGTCTATTAGAGCGTCTTCATTATGGGGAAACATGCCGACGGATGTGGCGTTGACGATGACTTGTATTTCGTCATGAAGGTAGAGTTCTTCATAAGAAATCGTGTTTGGGGCGTTCTTTCTAGATACCACAAAGACAGTTTTGGCTTTCGCTTCTTCCAAGGCTACTTTGACCGCCTTTGAAGCACCGCCATCGCCCAAGATGGCCACGACCTTTCCTTCGACGGGCAGATTCATATGTTTCAGTTGCGCTAAGAAACCTAGGACATCGGTGTTATGTCCGATCAAGCGACCGTTGTCGTTGACGATAGTGTTTACCGCACCTACTTTTTGGGCCAAGGGAGAAAGCTCCGCCAAATACGGAATTACCGCTTCTTTATAAGGAATAGTGACGTTGATGCCATGAAATTCTTTGGTGTGCATAAAAGAGTCGAGTTCTTCTCTAGCCACTTCCTTCAATTCATAGGAAACGCCCGAGATGGACTCGTGGATTTGTTTGGAGAAACTATGTCTTAAATGTTCGCCAAGAAGACCGAATTCCATGAGTATTACCTTATTTGACGCAGAAATAGATTTTGCCAAAAGCCTTCATAAATTCATCGAGGAGGACAATGCTCGTAAGCCCATCGACCGCGGAACAAATGCGGTGAACGATGCAAGGATCATGCCTTCCTTTTAATTCCAAAATGACGTTTTCATGGCTCGCCGTATTTATCGAGGGCTGAGCTTTGGCGATAGAAGAAATGGGCTTAATGGCCAAGCGGAAGACCACGGGTTCTCCGTTAGAGATACCCCCGTTGATGCCACCGTTATGGTTGGACAATAAAACTACTTCACCATCTTTGTATTGATAGCCATCATTGGCCTCAGAACCTTTCATCGACGCGAAGTTAAACCCTTCACCAAACTCGATTCCTTTGACGCCGCCTAAGCCGAACATGGCATTAGACAGCACCCCTTCCAGGGATCCAAACCAAGGATTTCCAAGCCCAAGAGGAAGGCCGGAGATGATTGTTTCGGTGACGCCGCCGATAGAATCTCGTTCCGCTTTCGCCGCTTCAATAAGCGCAAGCATTGCCTCTCCTTTTTTCTTAGAAAGAACTGGAAAATTGGAGTTTTGCAGAGTTTTTCCGTTTTCTTCAAGATTATCGATGGTTTGATCATAGATATCGCCGATGCGGTAAATATGAGTCATGACCGCGACACCTTTTGTTTCTAACGCCATGCGACAGATTTCGCCAAGGGCGACGATCGCGGCGGTTAACCTTCCCGAGAAATGACCGCCGCCACGAGGATCGTTATAGCCACCGCTTAATTCATGGGCGACGTAATCCGCGTGCCCAGGGCGGACAAGTCCTTCGGGATAATCGCCGCTATGGACGTTTTCGTTTTGGATGATCAGCGTTAAGGGTTCGCCGGTCGTGCGACCTTTATAAACGCCAGAGATGATCTGGAAAGCGTCACGCTCCACCCTGGCGGTAGAGCTTTTGCCGTCGGGGCGGCGACGAGCCAAAGCGCGTTTGATTCGCTCTTCATCAACCACTAGCCCAGCAGGAAGATTATCGAGAGTTCCGCCGATATAGGGGCCGTGAGATTCGCCGAATAAGGTAAAAATGACTTGTTCTCCTAAACTATTCCTCATGCCTTCTTCCTCCTAGCAATGCGTTGCTCGATTTCCTCTAGCGGAGTAGATACGAGCTTGGAAGAACCGATTTGGTCGACCAAGCAAAGGGTTACTCCGCCGGATTTTGCTTTTTTATCATGGGCGATGACGCCCATTAATTCGGGTGTCGAGAATTCGTCCTTCAAAGGCAGTCCAAGTCGACAAAGCAAATTCTCAATACGGGTCTTTGCTTCGTTGTCGCTGGTATATAACATGCCCATCGCCACCGCTTCGCCATGGTAGTATTTGCCTTTGCCCAAGGTTTCAATCGCATGGCCGACCGTGTGCCCAAAGTTTAAGACCATCCTTGGCCCCTTTTCTTTGGGATCGGACTCCACGACCTTTTTCTTGATCAATAACGCCCTTACGATGATGTCCTCGATGTTCGATTTGATGTCTCGGCAATGCTCAATATATTCAAATAAACGGGCGTCATTGGTCGCGGCCATCTTGATGGCTTCGACTAAGCCTTCGTTGAAAAGACGTTGGTCCAATGTATTTAAGGTATCCGGGTCGATGAAGACGCGTTTTGGATGATAAAACGCCCCGACCGTGTTTTTAATTCCCGATAAGTTGACGGCAACTTTGCCCCCGATGGAGGAGTCAACTTGAGAAAGAAGCGTCGTCGGGATGTTATAAAAATCGATGCCACGCATATAAGTCGCCGCAGCAAATCCCGCGAGGTCCCCAACCATGCCTCCGCCGACCGTGATGAGTGCATCAGACCGGGTAAACGCATGTTGGCTTAACGCATTAAGAACGTCTTCATACTGACGAAGGTTCTTGTTCGCGTCGCCTTGTTTGATGACAAACTTATAGGCGTGAGAAAACTGAGATACTACCGCATCCGCATAGATAGAGGGCACGCCATCGTCGGTGACGACAAGGATTTTCTTTTCGTCCGGGATATAGGATTTGACGTCCTGGATGACGCCTCTTGCGATAAGGATTTCGTATTCATTACCTGGGATATTGATTCGAATAACCATGCAAAACCTCTTTATTCTTTCCCGTTTTCCGCTTCAATGAGGCGTTTTTGATAACGTTTGGATTCGCTCATCATCGTCTCTAGAACAGAAGGATAGTATTCCCTTAAGCTCTCGTCTTGGATATAAGACACATTCTTCTTAATGAGTTCTTGCTCGCGGTCTTTGTCTTCGATGGGCAGATTGTTTTGGGCTTTAAAAGTCGCCACTTCCTTGACGAGCTCCATGCGCTTTTGGAAAAGAGAGGCCATTTGTTTATCGATGGCGTCGATTTGTGTGCGTATTTCTTTTAAGTCCATAACGCATTACCTTCCATACATTTCTTTTAGCCGTTTAAATGCCGGCAACGAACGCTCGATGACATCCGTGTCCACGCAATAGGAAATGCGCACATATCCTTTTAGCCCAAAGGCGTCCGTAGGCACAAGAAGCAAATCAAGGGATTTCGCCTTTTCGGAGAAAACGAGCGAATCCTCTTCAAGGCATTTCAATAGC